>NZ_JBIWKI010000016.1:0-189532 GCF_044765565.1 Streptomyces sp. NPDC102437
GTCCAAGTCCTCAACTAGGCGGCCCGGGGGGGGGGGGGGGGGGGGGGGTGGGGGGGGGGGCCCCCCCCCCCCCCCCCCGCCGCGCCCCCCCCCCCCCCCCCCCCCCCCCCCCCCCCCCGGGGCCGAATCGGCTCGCCCTAGAAGGGGTTGAACTCGTCGAACTCGCGCTGCGCCTCGTCGCGTTCCGACTCGCGCTCGCGGCGGCGCTGCGCCGCCGGGCGCGGTGCTTCGAGCCGGTGGTCCTCGCCACGACGGCCCAGCATCTCCGCACCGGCAGCCAGGGTCGGCTCCCAGTCGAAGACGACCGCGTTGTCCTCGGCGCCGATGGCGACGCCGTCGCCCGCACGGGCACCGGCCTTCACCAGTGCGTCCTCGACACCGAGACGGTTGAGCCGGTCGGCCAGGTAGCCGACGGCCTCGTCGTTGTTGAAGTCGGTCTGGCGCACCCAGCGCTCCGGCTTCTCGCCGCGCACCCGGTAGATGCCGTCCTCCTCCAGGGTGACGGTGAAGCCCGCGTCGTCGACGGCCTTCGGGCGGATGACGATCCGGGTCGCCACCTCCACCGGCTTGGCCGCACGCGCCTCGGCGACGATGCCCGCGAGCGCGAAGGAGAGCTCCTTCAGGCCGGTGTGGGCGACGGCGGACACCTCGAAGACGCGGTAGCCGCGCTCCTCCAGGTCCGGGCGGATCATGTCGGCGAGGTCCTGGCCGTCCGGGATGTCGACCTTGTTGAGGACGACGATGCGGGGCCGGTCCTCCAGGCCGCCGTACTGCTTGAGCTCCTCCTCGATGATGTCGAGGTCGGAGACCGGGTCCCGGTCGGACTCCAGCGTCGCGGTGTCCAGCACGTGCACCAGCACCCAGCAGCGCTCCACGTGCCGCAGGAACTCCAGGCCGAGGCCGCGGCCCTGGCTGGCGCCCGGGATCAGGCCGGGGACGTCGGCGACGGTGTAGACGGTGCTGCCCGCGGTGACCACGCCGAGGTTCGGGACGAGGGTCGTGAAGGGGTAGTCGGCGATCTTCGGCTTGGCCGCCGAGAGGACGGAGATCAGCGAGGACTTGCCGGCGCTCGGGTAGCCGACCAGCGCGACGTCGGCGACGGTCTTGAGCTCCAGGACGATGTCCCGGGCCTCACCGGGCTCGCCGAGCAGCGCGAAGCCGGGGGCCTTGCGCCGGGCGGAGGCCAGCGCGGCGTTGCCGAGGCCGCCGCGGCCGCCCTGGCCGGCGACGAACGTGGTGCCCTGGCCGACCAGGTCGGCGAGCACATTGCCGTTCCGGTCGAGCACGACCGTGCCGTCCGGTACCGGCAGGACCAGGTCCTGGCCGTCCTTGCCGGAACGGTTGTCGCCCGCGCCGGGCTGGCCGTTGGTGGCCTTGCGGTGGGGGTGGTGGTGATAGTCGAGAAGTGTGGTGATCGCCTGGTCGACGACCAGGGTCACATCGCCGCCGCGGCCGCCGTTGCCGCCGTCCGGACCGCCGAGCGGCTTGAACTTCTCACGGTGTACGGAGGCACAGCCGTGGCCCCCGTTACCCGCGGCGACATGCAGCTCGACGCGGTCCACGAAGGTGGTCATGGTTGAAACCTCCAGTTACATACATGCAGAAATGTCTCACTCGTGCTGTCCCCATGGCGGAGAAAGCCGTCTCTCATGGGAGAAACACGCGAAAGGCGGACCCGCTTCCCGTACGGGAAGTGAGGTCCGCCTCCGCAGAAACCGCTCGACGAGCGCCGAAAATCAGCCGGCGATCGGAACGATGTTCACGACCTTGCGGCCACGGTGCGTGCCGAACTCGACCGCACCGGCGGCGAGAGCGAACAGCGTGTCGTCGCCGCCACGGCCGACGCCCGTGCCCGGGTGGAAGTGGGTGCCGCGCTGGCGGACCAGGATCTCACCGGCGTTGACGGCCTGACCGCCGAAGCGCTTCACGCCGAGCCGCTGAGCATTGGAATCGCGCCCGTTCCGGGTGGACGATGCGCCCTTCTTGTGTGCCATGTCTCCTCAGTCCCTTACTTCGCAGCCGCGGGGATACCGGTGACCTTGATCGCCGTGTACTGCTGGCGGTGACCCTGGCGACGGCGGTAGCCGGTCTTGTTCTTGTAGCGAAGGATGTCGATCTTCGCGCCCTTGTGGTGGTCCACGACCTCGGCCTGGACCTTGATCCCGGCCAGCACCCACGGGTCGCTGGTCACGGCGTCGCCGTCGACCACGAGCAGGGTCGAGAGCTCGACCGTGTCGCCAACCTGGGCAGTGGAAATCTTGTCAACCTCAACGATGTCACCGACAGCAACCTTGTGCTGGCGGCCACCGCTGCGCACGATGGCGTACACGCGGATCTCTCTCTCGCTCGGAACGGAGCCCCTGATGCCAGCCGCCCGCGCAGGCCGGGGCCCGCGACGATCCGGAAGGATGAGCGGCCTCTCCTGACGGACGGATCCGCCGGGAGGAATGTGCTCAGGGGAAGGCGCGCATGGAAAACACGCCGATGGACAAGGTTACGGGCCTGTCTTCGGCCGGTCAAACCGGGCCGCCGCCGAAGACCTCGGGCGGGCCCGCGTCGTGCCAGGTCGTAGGCTCGCCGCGCGAGGACCTACTCCGAAAGGCAGACGTTCAGTGAACTACAGAGTCCAGCCCACCGCCCAGGTCGACGAGACCGCCGAGATCGGCGCCGGCAGCAGCGTCTGGGAGCTCGCCCAGATCCGCGAGCAGGCCCGGCTCGGCGAGGGGTGCGTGGTCGGACGCGGCGCCTACGTCGGCACGGGCGTCCGGATCGGCGACAACGTCAAGATCCAGAACTACGCGCTCGTGTACGAACCCGCCGAGCTCGCCGACGGAGTCTTCATCGGCCCGTCGGTGGTCCTCACCAACGACCACAACCCACGCTCCGTCGACCCCGACGGCAAGCAGAAGCGCGGCGGCGACTGGGAGGCCGTGGGCGTGAAGATCGCCGAGGGCGCGTCCCTGGGCGCCCGCTCGGTCGCCGTCGCCCCGGTCCGGATCGGCCGCTGGGCCATGATCGCCGCCGGCGCGGTGGTCACCAAGGACGTCCCCGACTTCGCACTGGTCGTCGGCGTCCCGGCCCGCCAGGCCGGCTGGGTCGGCCACGCGGGCGTGAAGCTCGTGGAGCGCGAGAGCGAGCCGGGCCTCTGGGAGTGCCCGCAGACCGGCACCCTGTACGCGGAGAAGGACGGGACCCTGACAGAGCACACCGCGTAGCCCGCGAAAGCCTCGCGAATCGGCCCCGGCGCGGTGACGCACCGGGGCCGACGGCGCTGAAGAGAGGTTGGCGCGCATCCCACCTCGGCGACATGCCACGACACGCCCCGCGCCTTCGCCACTCCCGCCTCGCTCTCGTGCGGCCCCACGCACTGGTGACGCGTCACGGCGGCATCCGTTTCGTGGCCTTCGGCAGGCAGATCGGCGCCAGGGCCATCCGGTCCACGGCCTCCCAGATTGGAACCACCATCGCCAAAGGCAAGGTTGCTGGGCGCGCCACCAAGGGCACCGAAGCCGACCCCGACGATACGCCTGCCGCAGTCGTCATCCGCTGGCGTTGCCGCCAAAGTGCGCATACCCACGACAGCGGGAATACCTGCCACCCGGCCACTAAAATGCGGCCGGGTGGCATTTTTGCAAAATTACATGGCCAGAAATTCGTGACGAAGCTTCGGCCGATCGCCCGAGTCACGAATCAGTTCACGCAAGATACTTGGCCAGGAAAACCCAGCTGAGCGTTTGCGTGCCAGCGACCCATCCTAGCTCTGGTCGAGCCATCTGCCGATGCTCGCCGCCTCACCAGGTTCAACTTCTCCACTCCTCATGATGCTTTCCGAGAAGCGGCGAATAGGGAGGGCGCGATGAGGGTTCGGGACGGCCAGTACCGATGCCATGCCATCTTCATAAGTCGTCCCTTCGATAATGACCCCGCCACGCGGCGACATGGTAAGCAGCCCGTCGCTCGCAGGACCGTTGATGGTGCCTTCGGTGGCCCCGGCCATATTCCAGCCCCCCCGCAGCTTCACCCGGACCCAACTGAAGTCGCTGTCACCGTCACCGCCCAGATTGACGAAGAGCAGAAACTCTCCTTGCTCACCGAACAGCCCGAAGCGCGTGGCCAACCTGTGCCATGCGGCGTTGACATCCTGGAGGGCGTTAGGCCGCTTGAGATCAACGACCTCATCGATCCGTCCGTGCTCCGGGCCGCAGGCACTTGCCAACGTCGCAGCCTCGGGGGGACAGGTCGCCAGCACCGGCTCACCACCGAGAAGGGTCAGCCCCGATGCGGCCAACTCCCCAGCGAGTGTTTCCATCCTCATGATGTCTCCTTACGGGCAGCCTGGAGTGAACTGGTTCAGCTTGCCGTAGAAGTGTCCGGCATTTTTCTGCATCCCCTTGGGACCAACCCATGCGTACGCATCCGGGATGCCTGCCGTCTCTCGTACAACCAGTCGATAGTCGTCTCCTCCACCCGGCACCGAATAAATCCTCGTCCTTCTTCCGTTATCCTCGTCATCTTTCCAGTAATCCTTGGACCGCTTGTTCGGGAGGTCACTCCCCTTGAAAAAGTCCAGAGATCCGTCCGGATTTCTGCGCTGCGAGAGATTTCCCGCCAGAAGTTGCTGGATCGCATTGATGACAATTCTCGGTTGATCCGCCCCGCCGGCATTGTGCACCAGAACAGGCAAGGAGCCGGCCAACACGTAGTACGTGTGCAGTTCTCCGACTGTCAGGTTGAAGACAGTGGCCGACACGACTGTCCAGCGTTCGACTGCGCGGATCGCCACCTGCGTGCCCGAGTCCGTACGGACCCGTTCGCCCGGTTCCAGGTCAGTGGCGTCGAGCCAAGCACCCAGTTCCGGCACCCAGAACGGGTGGCCGTCCGTGGCGGTGACCGAGGCGGTCTTGTCGCCCTTGGGGCCGTCGATGTCGAGGGTGACCTTGACGAGGTTCTTCAGTCCTCGACCCTTGATCTCGGCTGTGACCTTCTGGGGTCTGGTCTCGCCGGTATCAGGGTCCGTGGCGAGGACTTCGTCACCGATCTTGACCTTCTCGATCGGTTTCGACGTGCCGTCGGCCATCAGCACCCGAGTGCCTGGCGCGAAACTATTTTTTCCGACGAGGCAGGATCCCAGCTTCCGGGCCAGCTTCGACTTGCTGTACCAGTCCTTGACCCCGCTGATCAGTTTGTCGGCCAGGCGCCCAACGCGAGCGACAAGTTCGATGCCCTTCTTCCATTTCCAGGGAATTCCGTACTTGCTGAGCATCTTGCCGACGATGCCGCCGGCCGCGCTGGTGACGACGTTGACGATGGTGGCACCGCAGGCGCCCAGGGCGCCCGTGGTGAAGCAGTCGAGGGCGTCGGTGATGCCGAGTTCGTCGGCGGCGATCTTGGCGAGTTCCTTGGCCGCGGCGATCGCACGCTGCTTGGCCACGTCGGCGTCGTTCTGCGCCTTGCGGGCCTTGTGCTGTGCCGGCGTCTCCTTCGGAGCCTGGACCTGGTAGTAGCTGTAGTACTGCTGTGTGGCCTGGACCTTCCAACCGCCGTTGCCGGTCGGGGCGCAGGTGATCCCGACCATGGTGCAGTCGTCGGGCTTGAGGCCGTCCGGGTCGGAGAAGGTGACCGGGTTGTTCAGGCCGTACGCGTAGCCGTTGATCTGCTGTGGATCGGTGTAGTCGATGATCGGGTCGGCGGAGATGAACCGACCGGTCCCGGCGTCGTACTCACGTGCTCCGAGCGTGGTGAGTCCGGTGGAATCCTGCACCGTGCCGCCGACGAATCCCTTGTCGTCCACCCAGTCCGACGACGTGCGCTCGCGCTCGGCGCCGAAGGGGTCCATCCGGCGCCGCTGGACGGTGCCCGTGGCCGCGTCCACGGCGAACTGCGCCGTGCCGTGGTGGTCGGAGGCCAGGAACGTCACGCCGTTGTTGTCCCGGACCGCGACGGTCTGGCCGGCCAGGCCGTAGTAACGGGTGGCAGTCACCGCACCGGTGGACTTCTTGAGGTGCAGTTCCATGCCCGGCAGGTAGAACGTGGACTCGTCCGCGGTCTTCCTCAGCAGACGGCCGCCGGACGCGTCGTAGACGTAGTCCGTGGTGGTGGCGTCGGCATTGGTTACCTTGGCGAGCTTGCCCTGCTTGTTCCAGTCGAGCTTCTGGGTGTCGCCGTTGAGCACACGGCTCTCGGTGTTGCCCGTGTTGTCGTAAGTGTAGGTGTTGGCCGACTTGACGGCGGGGGTGGACGATGTGGCGGTGGTGTCCACCGTCTCGGTGGTGAGCTGGTGCGGGCCCTCGCCGTTCTCCCCATAGGTGTACGTCTTGGTGGAGGTGGCGGAGCCGTTGACGCCGTGGGTGGTCTCCGACGTCCGGTTGCCGAGCGTGTCGAACGCGTAGGAAGACCAGTACGGGGCTGTACCGCCGACCGTTGCGGCGGACGCCGCAGGGGTGCAGGCGGCGTCCGTCGGACCGGTGCCCGCGGCTCCGTCGGAGGTCACCTTCGACGTCCAGGCCTCGGTCATCTGGCGCAGGCCGTCGTACCGGAAGCACTGGGCGTCGGAGGTACCGCTGGCCGGAGTGTCCACGACTGACTGGACGTTGCCGCCCGCGTCGTAGGTGTACCGGGCGTCGTAGGACGTCGGAGTGCCCTCGACGGCGACCCGGGCGTTGACGAGCCGCGCGGTGCCCTGCTCGTAGGCGTAGGACAGGAACGTCTTCTTGTCCCCGGCCCGGCCCGTGCTCAGCTCCAGGTTCGTCAGCTCGTTCGTCGGCGAGTACGCGACCTTGGACACGTAGCTCGATTCGCCGAGCGAGGTGTCGAGAGCGACCGGGCGCTGCAGGTCGTCGTACATGTACGAGAGCGTCTCCGCGGCCAGGCCGCCCCCGGCCGGGACCGTCTGCGTCCTGACCGTGCCGTCCTGGTTGTACTCGGTGTCGACCTGGTACGTGCCGCCCAGTTCGGGCTCGGCCGTCTTCGACAGGTAGTACTTGGTCGTGGTCGGTTCGAGGTCGTCGGAGAGTGCCGTGTTGGTCACCGTCGACAGCAGCGCGCCGTCCCTGTAGGTGGACGTGCTGTACAGCTCGCCCTTGGCCACCGTGTCGTACCGCGAGACGGACAGCTTGGTGCCGGTGGCCGCCGGCCCCTGCCAGGTCTCGGCGACGCGGCCGATCTTGTCGTAGACCGATGTGACGGTGTTGTTCCGCGAGTCCGTGGTCGACAGCAGCCGGTCCAGGTCGTCGTACTCGAACGTGCTGGCTCCGGTGTCGGGGTCGGTCGCACTGTGCTTGCGGCCCCGCTGGTCGTACGTGTACGTCCAGGTGTTCTGCTTGTCGTCGGTCACCTTGGCCAGCTGACCGGACGGCGTGTACGCGTACTTGGTGGCGACGTAGTCGGCCGCGGTTCCCGTCGGAAGGGGCTTGTCGCCCTTGTACTGGCGCAGTTCGACCGTGCGGTCCTGGGCGTCCGTGATCGTCGTGGTCGGGATCTGACCGTTCGGCGGGTCCACGTGGACCCGGTCGCCACCGTAGGTGAAGGTGGTGCGGTTCTTCTCCACGCCCGCGACGTTCAGGATCGTCGCCGTGGTGCGCCCGGCTCCGTCGAACTCGGTCACCGTCTGCGCGTCGATGTCCTTGTTGACCGGGATGAACAGCGTCGACGACGGTCCGCCGTTGGCGTAGTAGGTGTCGTTGATCTTCACCACGCGGCCGGAGCCGTCGTAGTACGTGTCCGCCAGGAGGCGTCCGCCGCCCTGGGCCTCGGACTGGATCTGACGCGGTCTCAGCAGGCCGTCGTAGAGGGTGTACTCGTGGCGGTAGGAGGCTCCGTCCTTCTTGATCTTCTGCGTGTGCAGGTAGTTCGCGCCGTCGGTCCGAATGCCGTACTCATAGGTGATGGACGGGGTGAACTTCGCCTTCTCCCGGTCGGGCATCCATACCGAGACGATGCGGCCGAGCCCGTCGTACGCCAGGTCCGTGCGCTTGCCGTTCATGTCGGTCTGCGCCGAGACCGTGCCCCACTGGGGTGCGTACTCGGTGGTCGAGGCCCAGCCGAAGACGTTCGTCTCGGTCTTGGACACGGCCAGCCCGTACGCGTTCTCCTTGTAGGTGGCCGTGGTCGGCGTCTTCGCCGCGTCAGTCACGGTCAGCGGGCGCCCGTAGCTGTCGTACGTGGAAGTGGAGACCTCCTGGTACGTCGCGGTCGTGCCGTCGTGCGAAGCCAGCCGCTTCACCAGGGTCGGTTCACCCTTGGTCGGTGCGGCATCGAGTGTGGTCGCGTTGTCGTAGAAGGTCAGGTCGTCGGAGATGACCTTCTTGGAACGGTCTGGTGTCACACCGCAGTCCACCGAGACGGTCTCGACCCGCGACACGTAGCCGTACATGTGCTTGTCGGGGTTGTCGGCGTACTCGGTGCGGGTGCACTGGTTGTCGGCGACGTCCACGTCCCCGACGTCCGCGACCTGGACGGCACGGCCCTTGTCGTCGTACGACGTGGTGGAGGCGGTCCGCCGCCAGCCACCGGCGTCCAGTGCCTCGTAGTTGTCGGTGCGACCGGACCTGACGAAGCGGGAGGTGGAGGTTCCCCAGTCCTTGACGCGGGTTCCGGTGACCTTGGTCCAGGGGACGTTGACCGACTTGGAGACGATCTTGTCGCCGTTGTAGGTCGTGGTCTCCAGCTCGGTGCCGGACTTCCAGTCGGAGTCGTCGTACACGTTGCCGTTGGAGGCGGTCAGTTTGACGGAGCGGGTACCGCCGCCGGGATCGGTGTCCCCGTCCAGGCCGCGGAAGAAGACGTGCTCGGTCTTGGTGTTGGAGGGCTTGACGCTGCCGTCCGAGGTCTCGACCCGGACCTTGCCGTAGCCGCGCCAGTCGCTCCACGTCAGGTAGTCGGTCTTGGACAGGCCGTCGGGCTTGGCCTTGCGCCAGCCGGCGTCACCCAGGTACGTGTACGTGGTGACCTGGTCCGGGGCTCCGCCGACCAGGTCCTGCTCAGCGATGTCGGTGACGACGTACTTGTTGAACCAGTCGGTGACGGGGTCCTTCACACCCGGCGGGTTCCACTTGACCGGGTAGCAGCGCACCGTCGATTCACCGGGCTTGGGCAGCGTGGTGGGGGTGCACTCCGGCTTCGAGTAGTTGACCGACAGGGCGCTGCCCGACTCGCTCTCCACCCCGCTGAGGCGGAAGCGGTGGAACGGCTGGATGTTGTCGTCGGGAACGTCGATGCGGTTGGCGAGCTGGATGCCGTGCAGAAGCACCGTGGGGACGGACTTGTCGGTGCCCACCCGGCCCGTGTGGTCGATGGTGTCGAGCCAGAGCGACCGGGAGCCGTCACCGTTGTCGGTGAACTTGTGCCCCAGTTTCCAGACGTCGACGTCCTCGTAGGTGGTGTCGCCGTTGCGGATCTGCGTGGTGATCCCGCTGAGCATCTTGCGGGTCCAGAAGGTGGGCGAGTTCTGCCCCGGACACTTGGTGTCGACCTTGCAGTTGCGGTCCCACGGCACATCCGGCCAGTCGGCGGCCGTGGTGTCCTTCAGCGCCGATTCCGAGCAGTCCGTGAGCTTGCCCAGGCACCGCTCCTCGGTGGTGAACACGACGCGTGCGGCGGGCTTGGTGGAGTAGGCCTTGTTCTCCCGCTGCCCGTAGTCGATGCGCTTCAGGTAGCCGCCCCGGATGTACGGCTTGCCGTTCTCGCCGGTCTTCAGGCCCTGGGTGTAGTAGTTCGTCTCCGTGCCGTAGAAGTACGACATGGTGTTGCCGTGCGGGTCGATGACGTGGTCGAGGTTCCAGCGCCACGCCTGGTCGCAGTAGGCGTCCGCGAGGGCGGCCTTGTAGCAGGGCTCGCCGCTGTCGTCACCGTAGACGGGAACGGTCCAGGCGGAGTTGGTGGTCTCGTTGCCGGTCGCAAAGCCGGGCAGCCGGTTGCGGCCGAAGAAGTACTGGGTCCCGTCCGTGGCGGTGAGCTTCCAGTACTCGCCGTCGTCGTCGCCGTTGGTGGTGCCGGTGAGCTTCTCGATCTTGGAGAAGTCGTCGGAGCTGACGTGCCACTCGCCGGTGGTGTCGTCCTTGATCAGCTCGCCCGACGTGCCGCCGGCCAGGGAGATGGTGGCGTTGTCGTAGCCCCAGCACTGGTCGCCGTTGGTGTCGTCGTGACCGTCGTCGGCACACGGCTTGTAGCGGCGCTCGATGTAGCCGGGCTCGTAGCCGAATCCCTCACCGATCCAGGAGCCCTGGTTGTTCGTGGCGGCGGTCTGTCCGTCGACCGACTGCGAACTGTAGGTGAGGGAGATCCCCGGAGACTGTCCGCCCGGCACGGGCGGGGCGCTGATCGGATAGGACCAGTTGAAGACGCCGGAGGAGTTGGAGACGCTCCACTGCGACGAGGGCTTGAGCGAGGTGGCGCCGAAGTTGCCCTGGTCACCGCCGGAGCCGGCGGTGACGGCCAGGACGGTGACCGGGGAGGCCGTTGCCACCAGGGCCTTCGAGTCCGGTGTGTCCGTCGTCGTGCCCGGCTTGTCCGTCGTCGAGTCCGGTGCGGCGGGCACCTTCGCGGTCAGCGTGGAGCGCCGGGTGTCGTTGGTGGTCGGCAGCGGGGTCGCCGTGGAGCATCCCGGCCGGTCCGGTGTGGTGAGCACACACTCCGGATAGGTCACCAGACGCAGTCGCGAACCGTAGCCGCCACCGTAGGCACCCGCGAAGTCCCGGTAGTCGAGTGCGACCTCGACCGGCCCGCGCTTCGTCTTGCCGTCGGCCCGCGACACCGTCATCAGCGGGCCGTCGGCGCCCGCCGCCTCGGCCTTCTTCCGGCCCAGTACCTCGAGCCGGACACGGTCCGGGCTGCTGGTGCCGGTGGCCGCGACCTTCAGGGGGAGGCCGTCGGCCTGCGTTCCCCTGGACCCCTTGGCCCCGACCGCGACCTCGTCGGAGGTGGCCTTGGGCCAGCGGGTGACGGCCGCCTCGGTGACCTCGGCGCGGGCGGCCTCGTCGGTCCCGGTGAACTTCCGGGCCCTGCCGTTCTTGCCGGAGACCGGATCGTCGTTCTTGGTCTGGATTTCGGGCAAGGCCGCTGTGTCAGGTGCGGCGCCGGCCTCCGGGGCGTACTGCGGAAGCAGGCCGACAGAAAGGGCGAACGCCACGGTGAGTACGCAATTGCGGACCATGCGTATTGGCACATGGAAGCGCGATCTTCCAAAAGGTGATGAGCGCATGAAAGCTCCGTCAGGAGATATCGGTCAGGAACGTGCGGCAAAGCAGGCGGCCGGGGACGGGACATCGGCGTCCCGCCCCCGGCCGCGGTGGTCGATCAGGTCACGGTCGCCTCGATGCTCGTGTCATCCGCGAGACCGCTGACCAGGTTCACGAGACTCGCGTCCAGTGCGCCCTGGAACAGGCGCAGTTCGTCGGCCGCCCCCGAGAGGAAGGCCCCGGAGGTACTGCCCGTGAGGGTGCGGCCGACCTGGAACGCGGTGGTGGTGAAGTCCCAGGTGTTGTCCCAGGGCAACCGGGCGCTCTCGACACCGTTGACGTAGAGCACCACGTCACCGAAGACCGCCGAGTAGACGAGGGCCAGGTGGTCCCCCTTGATACCGGTGCTGGGCAGGAAGCCCGTTGCCTTCGCGGTCGTGCTCGTGGCGGTGGCCGAGTCCCCGTCGGTGACGGTGAGGGTCCAGCGGTTGTCTGCGGCCGAGTAGCCCACGGTGACCGCACTGCCCTTGGTGCCGGACAGCGCCATGACCGTCTGATCCTTGGTGGGCGACACCGAGGAGAGCCGGGCCCGCCCGGTCAGGGTGAAGCTGTCCCGCTTCGTGAGCAGCCCGGCCGCCCGGGTGGCGTAGGCGTCGGTGCCGTTCAGCAGCAGGTGCCCGTCACCCCACATGGGGTCCTCGGACGGCGTCTCGACGCACTCCGGATCGACCTCCGGATCGCAACTGCCCGGTGCCGGTACGTAGATGGACGCGCCGCCTCCGAGCGTGAGCCCGGTTCCGCCGCCCGCCTCCGGTGCCACACCGCCGGGTGCGGAGTCCACGTCCCAGTAGGCGAGCTGCTGGGCCACGATGCCGCCCAGGTCGGCGCTCTCGGGGCCGGTCACGACCCGGTCGTAGACCTGGACGTCGGCGACACCGCCCTTGAGGTGGGCGGTATATCCCTCCAGTGCGAGTCTGCGGCCGATCTGCAGGGCTCCGGCCGCGTTCCACGGGGCCTGCCGCTTCGCGGTGGCGGTGACCGCTGTGCCGTCCACGTACAGCGCCATCACACCGGTGACGCCGTCGTAGGAGCCGACGAGGTGTGTCCAGGCACCGGGCACCACCTTGCCGCCGGTGACCTTCCAGTCGCCCACGGACTCAAGGTCGTTGAACGGGGCCCGGAAGACCCAGCTGCGGCTGTCGACGTCGTAACCCAGGTCGAAGCCGGGCAGGCCCGTGCCGTCCTGGCTGACCACGGTCTGGTCCTGCTTCGGTTCCTCGGGAAGATTGACCCAGGCACTGACCGAGAACCCGGTGTCGGTGTCGACGATGTGCCGCCCCGCGTCCAGATAGGCGTTCTCGGTGCCGTCCAGTGCCGCGTACGTGTCAGCCGCACCGAGCGGCCCGGGCTTGGCGCCGAAGGTGACGCCCGTGCCGGGTGCGGCGGCGGGCGAAGTCCCCGTACCGGCCGCGGAACCTGATCCCTTGACGTCACCGAGGGTCCAGCCCCCGACAGGGGCCCGCCCGTCGGCGACGAGGAACATGTACCCCATGGTCGTCTTCTGGGCGTTCCCGGCCGCGTCGACGGCCTTGGCCTCCACGGACCAGTCGCCTTCGGAAGTCGGCATGAACTTCACCGTCGCGGGTCCGCCCGGTGTCGCGGGGTCGACCGTCGACCAGCCGCTGGTGCCCTTGAACCGGTACTGGTAGTGGGCCACGTCGGTGGAAGGCGAGTCGAAGGTGAAGGCCCCGTAATCACCGACGCCCGCGTGCCAGGCGCCGTCGTCGGGGTACTGGACAGAGCTGATCACGGGCGCGGCGGGCGTGGTGGCGTCGTAGATGAACTCGCAGCGGGTGGCAGTGCCCGCGCTGCTCCACGGGCCCCAGGCGGTTCCGTCCGTCCCCTGCACCTCCCAGCCGATCGTGACGTTGGAAGGGATGGTGAATCCGGCGTCCGAGTCCGTACTGAGGTCGGAACCGACGGTGTATTTGAACGATGCCGAGCCCGTCTGGCCCGTTCCGGTCGTCGTGCGGGCTCCGGTGGTGGCGTAGTGGTCGACCTGCACACCGTTCTTGGTCCAGAAGACGTGGAAGCGTGCCTTCAGGCTTTCGGACTTGCCGGCGGTGTCGTTGTGGTCGTAGTCCTTGATGACCGCGTTGAGGACCGGGGCCTCGGACACGTAGTGCTCGTCCGCGCGCCCGTACTGGCACGAACCGCCGGGCGACATGCTGAGGTCGCTCATGGCGGGCGCCAGCGGCGGCCGGTTGTACGTCACTTCGAGATGAGCGTTTCCGCAGAACCGCTTCCAGTACGAGTAGTCGTCCTCATTGTCCGCACGCAGCCGGAACGTCGTGGTGTCCCAGCCACTGTCGGCGGCCTTCTGGACGGTGCTCTTCACGTCGAACCGCACGTTCTGGTTGGTCGACGTGCACGACCCCGCCGGGTTGGTGGGGGACTTGCTGGCGAGCGTCTCCTTCAGCGTGGGCTGGTTGCCCCAGTTGGTGGTGGAGTTGATCGCGCTCGCACCGGTGGAGTTGACCCGTCCCAGCTGTACGGCCTTGGCGGAGGTGCTGTACGTGTGGACCATCGTCACGGCGAACTCGGCCGAGATGATGTCCTTGCCCTCGAAGGACGCGGTAGGTACGGCGAAGAACTGGCGCTTCTTGTCGTTGGAACCGGCGCACTGGTACGACACATCGGCAGGGCACTTTCCGACACCCTCGTGGTCGTTGAACTTCCAGAACGAGGCCGACGAGTAGTACGACGACACCATCGTCCAGCCTGTGCGGCTGGCGGTTTTGACCACCGGGTCGATGTAGACCGGATACACCGTGTCCTCACCCCGGAGCAGTGTCCTGTCCGGAGTCAGCGTCATCTCATCGGTACCGACCCGCATGTCGACATCGGCGACACGGGTTCCGTCCGGGGGCGTCACGGCGACATCGTCACCGGACGGCTCCGACGGCGTGGGAGCCGGACCCGTCCCGACCTCCCCCACACCCTGACTGCTGTCCCACATCAACGGTGCGGGAGCCTCGAAGACGGTGCCGCCGGCCGCGTCGGTCGCGGTGAGGCCGCCGTCGTCGGACTTCTTGAGATCGACCGCGGTCGCGTCAACCGGCAACTGCAGTTCGGCCAGCTCCGGATTGGCGGCCGCCTCGGCGTCCTTCACGACGATCAGGTGCGAGAAGCCCTCCGCGTTGGCGGTCACCTTCAGGTCGACCCCGGGCAGCACGTCCTGGTAGGTCGCGGTCGGTCCGTCGACCGCAGGTGCGGGCAGCTTGCCGGTCCAGTCCAGGGAGAGCGCGCGCCCGTCCTTCTCGATCGTGGCGAACGTCGTGGCTCCGCCCCCGGAGAAGGACACCGCCGATACGGCCGCCTTCGGCGCGTACGAACCGTCCGCCTGTCGGACGAGGGTGGTGTCGATGTCCACCCATCGTCCGTCTTTACGGGTCCGTACGGGCTGGACGGCCGTGGTGGTGGTGAAGGTGCCGTCCGGGTTGGCCACCGTCGTGCTGCGCTCGTCGCGCAGGCTCAGCACCTCGACCGGGTCACCGCTCTTGGAGGCGGCCTGCTGAGCCTCCTCGGTTCCGGCGGCGGTGCTGCCCTCGGCGGGTGCCGCAGCAGCCTCCGCAAGCTCGCCGGACAGGGCCGGGAAACCCAGCCCCGTGGCCAGCAGGGCCGTAAGTGTCACGGCTACCAGGGGTCTGCGACTCCACAGACGCCCGTATGCAACACGCCCGTTCACGATCGCGGTCTGCTCTCTGTCGCTCTCATCGTTGTCCAGTTCCTGGCGTCCCACGCCGGTCATCCGACTGCCCCGAAGGAAGTTCCGATGTCCGAGAGCCCGCCGCTACCGGGCTGGAAGGTCTTGGTTCCCCCGGTCGTGGTGCCGTCGATGTCGGACCACGGCATCGTGTGGAGGACGCCCTTGGAAGTGGCGGGGTCCTTGCTGTAAGGGATACCGACGTAGAGGGTCACGGCGCCGGATCGCAGTGAGATACCGGTGAAGTCACGGGCGTTCGGTTTGCCGGGCAGGACGGGCGAGCCGCGCTCGATGATCCTGTCGGCGGCTCCGATGTCACTGTCCAGCGGCTTGAACACCTGGATCACCCCGGCGTCCTTCACTCCGCCGACATCCCGGCCGGGAATACCCACGGCCAGCCGGACGGTGGCGGTGCCGGTGACGACACCGGTGTTCGTGTTCGTGATGGCCACGCGCTGCCCGAAGAAGTCGCCCGCTCCTGGATCGCCTTCGACGTTCGCGGTCCCGGCATCGAATGCCTTGATCTCCGTGACCCGGCCCGAGGGCTCGATCCTCACCACGGCCACGCCGCCCGCGTCGGGCACATTGCCTATGCCCTCGCCCGGCGTGCCGATGGCGAGGAGGGCGTCGGAGTTGTACGTCTGATTCGCCGGACGGTAGCCGGTCATCGACAGCGCGGCACCGAACCTGTCACCGGCCTCGGCGATGCCCGTGAGAGCTTCGCCTTCGCCCGCCTGGTCCATACCGGCGATCGCGGTCGGCATCCCGTCGGTGAGCGTGTGGTTGAACACGGCCACGGCTCCCGCGGCAACCGCGTCGGCGCCGATGGTCTCGCCCGGTACCCCGACGGCGAAATAGCGATTGGTACCGGTCAGCGCAGCCCCGAACTGATCGCCGGCCTCGACCACGCCGAGCACGCCCGGGCTGTCCTGCGTGACCGTGGTCCGCTTGGCGCCCTGCTGATAGACGATGGCACCGGCATCGGCCTGGTCCACACCATTCACGACCACCCCCTCGCCCGGTACACCGACAACGAGATACGGCTGGCCCGTGTCGGCCGTACCTGCCTGGAGTGCGTAGCCGAAGCGGTCCCCCGCCTCGTTGTTGGCCCCCGGAGTGAACGCCGATTGGGTGTAGCCCTCGATGGTCGAGCCCACACCGATCCCGGTGGGCGAGCCGTAGACGATGTGCAGACAGCCCGTGTCCTTGACGTCCGCGCCGGAGCCACCGGTGTCCTCGTACGGGGTCCCGATCACAAGGTCGGAACAGCCGTCGCCGTTGAAGTCCGTCGAGGCGACCGCAGACCCGAACTGGTCCCCCCGCTCCGGAGAGACCCCCATCCCGGGGGTTGCCTGCGAGATTTCGCTGACGCCCTTGTCTCCGCCGTAGAGCACCCGGACCAGACCGGCCTGCGGGACTCCGTCCACGGTCGCCTGCGGGTCCGTGACCACGTTGTCGACGAGGCCGTCACCGTTGAAGTCCGTGCTCACGCCCGCGCAGGAGGCCGCCGCGGCGGCGGGGACGGCCCCCGCGGCCGTCGCACCCCCGGTCGCGACAAGCAGGCCGATCGCGGCAATGATTCCGGACATGCCGGATTTCGTATTCACATCCCACCCCTTGAGAGAAAGCCGCACACCACCCATCCCCCCGATTCACGAATTTTTGGTAGCGCACAGCAAAGCGAATGCAATAACGACCACATGGGCCTGTCAAGAACATGTCCGATACATGCCGTTAAGCCGAAATCGAGCAGTAACAAGTTTCAAAAAGGCGACATTAAAGTCTTATGGGGGGTAGGTCGGATGCACATGTCCAACACTTCAAAAGATCACTAAAACTACACAAGGGGAAGGAGTAGCCCCCATCGCGCGCACATGCCGCATACAGCGGGACCAGCCACTGTCACGGCAGCCCAGCTGCTGTCGACGGCGCCGGATTCGCCCAATCGGGATATCTGGCACAGTCAGCCGGTCACCCACAGATCGCGAGATTCTCAACCTGAATCAGGGAGGCGACCGACAAAAGAGACCACGCGGCGTCCACTCGACAACAACGGCTCTCATCCCGGCACCGTGTTTCCTGGCAAGCCGAAGCCCGACGGCGGGCCAGGCCGCTTCAGGTGCGACTCCAGGCTGTCACGACCGGGCGACTTCACAGCCAGGGTGATTTGCAGATGTGCCCAGCGCATGCACTGTCGGCAGAGCACGAGCCCGCACCGACGATTTCAGGCCAGGTGCCAGATTGCGGAACGAAACCGAAATCTCATCCGCATCCGTCACTGGCACACGGCATCGCGGGTTCACGCCTACAGGAAGCGTCTCGACGCGCATGGAAGCATGCCGATGGCCAAGATCACGGGGCCACCCCGGACGGTCGAACCGGACCCCCGCGAGCCGGACCACAGTCCTCCGCAGGCACCTCCCGCAGGCATTGGTGACCCTGTGAAGCCCCTTGATTACAGAACCAGTTCGCGACTTTCCCTCACTGTCATTTGACCGTACGGTCCGAGTTCTACCGAGACAGTGGAGTCGAACCGTGCCAAGACCACAGATCCCCGATGAACTTCTGGCCAAGGTTGCCCGCCGCGCGGTCGCCCGGCTGTCCCGCACCGACCGGCCATTCGTCGCCGAGCGGGTCCTGGGTGTCTGCGCGCAACGCGTCGGGAACCGTCGGCTCAAGGCGGATCTGCTGGGCGAGGCAGCCGACGCCCAGCTCGGCCGGGGCCTCGTCCCCCGCCATCTCGTCCAGGCGTACTCCGCCGAGCTGGCCTGCGCGGACGCGCAGCTGAAGGCAGGCCGTAGGAAGGAGGCCGCGGCGGCTCTCACCCGGGCCCTGCAGCTGGCCTTCCACCGGGTCCCGCACATCGACCGGCTCCACTCCCCCCTCTCCGACGACCCGGCCGGCTTCACCGCCCGGCTGCGGGCCAGCGCCACCGCCCGCGCGGTGGCCGCACCCCGCGGCCGGAAAACGCCCCCTGCCGCGCCCCCGGCCGACCGGCCGCTGCGGCTGCTGGTGGTGAACCTCGCCAACGCCAACTTCCTGGGTCTGCTCACCGAGCGTTACGCGAACCACCCCGATGTCGAGCTGCGCACCCTGGACCTGGCGGCCGACCCCGTGACCGCTCCGCTGGCCAAAGGGCTGCAACGGATGATCGAGCTGCCGCTCGGGGGCCAGGCCGCGTACGGAGCCGCGGTGGAAGCGGCACTCCGCCCCCACCTGGACTGGGCGGACACGGTCTTCGTCGAATGGTGTTCCACGGCTGCCGCGTTCATGACCCTGGTCGACCCCGGCAGCACCCGGGTCGTGGTCCGGCTCCACAAGTACGAGTCGTTCACCCACTGGCCGCACATCATGGACTTCTCCCGGATCGACGACATCGTCTTCATCGCGGAGCACATGCGGGAGATGACCACCGCGGCCGTCCCCCGGCTGCTCGCCACCGACGCGCCGCACCTCCACTTCCTGCACAACGCGCTGGACCTGCGGCGCTTCGACCGTCCCAAGAGCGATGACGTACGGTTCACCGTGGGCCTGGTGGGGATCGGGCAGATCGCCAAGGACCCGCGCTGGGCCCTGGAGGTGCTGCGGCTGCTCCGGGCCCGGGACGAGCGTTACCGCCTGCTGATGGTCGGCGGCGGCATCAATCCGGCGCCGAGCGCCGCGGCCGCCGCCTATCACTCGGCCCTGGAGAGGGAACTCGCCGAGCTGGAGCCTTCGGGCGCCGTACGCAGGCTCGGGCCGAGCGACGACGTGCCCGGTGTGCTCGCCGGAGTGGGAGTGATCCTCAGCAGCTCCGTCCGCGAGGGCTGCCATGTCGGGCTGATGGAGGGAGCGGCCTCCGGTGCCGTGCCGGTCGTCCGGGACTGGCCGTTCGTGGCCGGACGCCCGCACAGCACGCGCACCCTTTTCCCCGAGGACTGGGTCGTCACCACCCCGCAGCAGGCCGCCGACCGCATCCTCGCCGCGACCGCGTCCGAGCAGATCCGGGCCGCCGCCGGGCGTGAGGCGTCCGGGTACGCCCTTGCGACCTGGGACTGGGAGACCGTCCGGGACGACTACGACCGCCTCCTGCTGAGCACGGGCCACGACGTGGGCTCGCCGGTCGAGGACCGACTCCGAAAGGCAGATGCGCAGTGAACTACAGAGTCCAGCCCACCGCCCAGGTCGACGAGACCGCCGAGATCGGCGCCGGCAGCAGCGTCTGGGAGCTCGCCCAGATCCGCGAGCAGGCCCGGCTCGGCGAGGGCTGTGTGGTCGGACGCGGCGCCTACGTCGGCACGGGCGTCCGGATCGGCGACAACGTCAAGATCCAGAACTACGCGCTCGTGTACGAACCCGCCGAGCTCGCCGACGGAGTCTTCATCGGCCCGTCGGTGGTCCTCACCAACGACCACAACCCACGCTCCGTCGACCCCGACGGCAAGCAGAAGCGCGGCGGCGACTGGGAGGCCGTGGGCGTGAAGATCGCCGAAGGCGCCTCCCTGGGCGCCCGCTCCGTCGCCGTCGCCCCGGTCCGGATCGGCCGCTGGGCCATGATCGCCGCCGGCGCCGTGGTCACCAAGGACGTCCCCGACTTCGCCCTCGTCGTCGGCGTCCCGGCCCGACAGATCGGCTGGGTCGGCCACGCGGGCGTGAAGCTCGTGGAGCGCGAGGGCGAGCCGGACCTCTGGGAGTGCCCGCAGACCGGCACGCGCTACCGCGTCACCGATGAGTCCACGCTCGTCGAGGCAGGCCCCGCGGCCTCGTAGGCGGACCGGAAACGAACGTACGAGGGGCCTCGACCGACCACCAGGTCGGCCGGGGCCCCTCGCGTGCGTACGGTGATCAGCCGCCGATGACGACGCGGCGGACACCCTCCCAGCGGGCCGGGTCCGTCGTGCGACGGCCGTCGACCAGGACGCGGACGTCCGGGAGGTCGGCGGCGGCCAGCTCGCGGTACTCGGCGTGGTCGGCCTGGAGGATCGCGGCGGTGACGGTCTGGCCCTCGTGCGGGACGAGGCCGTGCGCGGTCAGTTCCTCGGCCGTGTACATCGGATCGGAGACGAACGGCACCGCGCCACGCGCCTTGAGCGCCTCGACGGTCGGGAAGACGCCGGAGAAGGCCGTCTCCTTCACGCCGCCGCGGTAGGCCGCGCCCAGCACCAGCACGCCCACCCCGTCCAGGTCGCCGTAGGCGGCGGCCAGCAGATCGACCGCGTACTCGGGCATGGCCGCGTTGGCCTCGCGCGCCGAACGCACCACGGTCGCCGACGGGTCGTTCCAGAGGTACATCCGCGGGTAGATCGGGATGCAGTGGCCGCCGACGGCGATGCCCGGCTGGTGGATGTGGCTGTACGGCTGGGAGTTGCAGGCCTCGATGACCTTGAGGACATCGATGTTCTGCTGGTCGGCGAAGCGGGCGAACTGGTTCGCCAGGCCGATGTTGACGTCCCGGTAGGTCGTCTCGGCGAGCTTGGCCAGCTCGGACGCCTCGGCGGTGCCCAGGTCCCAGACGCCGTTGGGGCGCGGCAGGTCGGTACGGTCGTCGAAGTCCAGGACCGACTCGTAGAACGCGACGCCGTGCTCGGCCGAGGCCTCGTCGATCCCGCCGACCAGCTTCGGGTAGCGGCGCAGGTCGGCGAAGACCCGGCCGGTGAGCACCCGTTCCGGGGAGAACACCAGGTGGAAGTCCTCGCCGGCCTTGAGCCCGGAGCCCTCTTCGAGCATCGGCGCCCAGCGGGTACGGGTGGTGCCGACCGGCAGCGTGGTCTCGTAGCTGACGAGGGTGCCGGGCTTGAGACCGGCGGCGATCGCCTTGGTGGCGGAGTCCATCCAGCCGAAGTCCGGGGTGCCCTCCGCGTCCACGAAGAGCGGGACGACGACCACGACGGCCTCGGACTGCGCGACCGCGGACGCGGTGTCCGTCGTCGCGGTGAGCAGGCCCGCCTCGACCGTTTCCTTGAGCTTCACGTCGAGATCGTGTTCACCGGGGAACGGCTCTACGCCGGAGTTGACCAGCTCGACGACCTTCTCGTTGACGTCGGCGCCGATCACCCGGTGGCCCTTGGCGGCGAACTGCACGGCGAGCGGCAGGCCGATCTTGCCCAGGGCGACTACACAGATGTTCATGGATTACTTCCTCTTGGAACGCTTGGCGCCGAGCAGTCGGGATCGCAGCCGCGAGCCCAGCGATGTCTTGGGCGGGTGGAGCGGGCCGGTGCTGATCACCACGCGCCCCTTGGAGTTGAGCCGTGCCGCGACACGGTACGGGTCCGCCTCGCCGCGCCACCTGCGGGCCAGCGGCATGGGCTGCGCGTCTCCGCGTACCGGGATCTCATACGTTGCTCCGGCCACGTCGACGTAGACGCGTACCCCGCGCTTGGCCTTGCGTGGAGCGAGCGGGATCCGGGCGTGCAGCAGGGTGGCGTTGCCGTCGGCCGTGAGCTCGCGGGTGAACTCGCCCTGTGCCGGGGGCAGATCGTGCCCGTCCGGCAGGCGGCGGGCGCGCGCCTTGTCGGCGCTGCTGGGCATGGCCCCCTCTGCGAGGCGGACGACCGCGGAGCCGGTGTCGCCGACGACGCCGATCCGGACCGTCAGTGCCAGCGCCAGTTCCTCGCCGGTCTGCACCCACCCCGACTCGACCAGTTGGGTCTTGTTGGCGAGTCGGCCGGGAACGATCTCCCCGACCAGTTCGAAGCAGCGGTCGGGGAGTTCCAGGCCCGCGTCGCGGAAACCGGGGTAGCGGGCGAAGGCCCTGCCGTCCTCCAGGTGGAAGGGCGGCGCGCCGTGCGCGGCTTCCTCGGTGATCGCGCGGCACAGTTCGTCGACGGCGCCGCGCTGCGCGAGCCGGAGCCGCGCGCGCAGTTTGACGGGGAGCGAATCGCTCAGCGGGTCCGTCAGGTAGGTGTCGGCCAGATGAGTGATACCGGCGCAGATGCTCCGCTTCGTCTCGTCGTCGAGCTCGACGAAGTCGGCCTGGATGAGCTTGGAGAGCTCCCAGGTGAAGTGGCGCTTGAAGACGGCGTCCCGCTTCGGTCCGGCCTCGATCAGCTCTGCCGCCCGGTCCATGATCGCGGCGGCGCAGCGCAGCCGTGCCAGATGGTTGGCCCGGTAGGTGATGTTGCTCGCGTCGCCGCGCTTCACCGCGTAGTAGCAGGTGTAGTCGGCAACCACGGATATCTTGCGGGCGCGGACGCACGCCTCGATGGTGAAGGGCTGGTCGCTGCCGACCGGCATGTCCTCGGGGAAGCGCAGCTTGTGCTGCTCCACGAGGTCGCGGCGGAAGAGCTTGGTGTTGGCCAGCGCGAACGGCAGCTCGGGCCCGTAGAGGCTGATGTCCGGGTCGTTGGCCTTGTAGAGCGACTGCCGCACGTACCGCCCGTTGGTACCGACCATCTTGCCGATGACGACATCGGAACCGTTGGTGTCCGCGCAGGCCACCATCCGCTCCAGCGCTTCCTCGCCGAGATAGTCGTCGGAACCGATGAAGTAGACGTATCTGCCGGTGGCGAGTTCCAGCGCCCGGTTGCTCGGCGTCGCGGGGCCCCCGGAGTTGGCCTGGTGGACGACCTTGACCGTGCCGGGGAAACGCTCGGCGAACCGGTCGAGCTCGGCACCGCTGTCGTCCGTCGAACCGTCGTCGACCGCGACGACCTCCAGCCGGTCCAGCCCGATGGACTGCCCCACGAGCGAGTTCAGGCACTCGGTGAGGTAGGGCATGGTGTTGTACACGGCCACGACGACCGTAACGTCAGGAACAGCGAGGGCATCGGCTCTGCCGGTCACACGGTCACCTCGGTGGGTCTCTCGACGGATGCGCGCTTACTACCGGGCAGCAGCCTCGTGTACACCTCGTCGAGCGCCGCCGCCTGGGCTTCCCAGGTCCACTGGTCGAGCAGTCCGGGCCTGTCGTAGACCTCCCGGTACTTCTTCGGGTCCGCCAGGACCTTCTTCACCGCACGGACGTAGTCGGCCACGTCCTCGGCCTTGAAGACCTCTCCCTGGCCGGTCTGCGCGACCATGTCGCCCATCGTCTTCACATCGCTCACCACGAACGGCAGCCGGGCGTGCGAGTACTCGAAGAACTTGGTGATGAGGGCGATCTCGTGGTTCGGCCAGTGGTGGATCGGGATGACGCCGAGGTCCGCCGTCGCCAGGAAGGGCACGACCTGGTAGTGCGGTACGTACGGGAGGATGTGCACCCGGTCGGCGACGCCGAGCTCCTCCGCGCGCTGCGCCAGTCCCGTCATGTACGGCGACTTCGGCCGCAGCACGATGAACGCCACGTGCAGGTCCGGCAGCTGCGGCAGCGACTCGACCATGATGTCCAGGCCGCGTTGCGGGGCCGCCGCACCGCTGTAGACGGAGAGCGGGACGTCGGGGCCGATCCCGCACAGCTCGCGCAGATCGGGCACCGGTTCCGCGGCCTGCTCGGGAGAGATCTCCGCGTCGGGGGCGTTCAGCACGATCCCGGGCGTCTCGGCCAGTCCGTGCCGCTCGACCAGCATGTCCGCGAGGGTCGCCGAGACGGTGGTCACCGCGTCGGCGTACTTGGAGTAGGACAGCTCGTGGAGGCACTGCGCGATGTGCCAGCGGGGGTGCGGGTCCCACGGCTTGATGCCGGGCAGGAACTCGTGCGCGTCCCAGACCAGCTTGACGTCCCGCTTCGCGGCGCGCGCACGCAGAGTGGCCCGTGCGCCGATGCCCAGCATGCGGAAGTCGTTGGCGTGGATCAGGTCGGGCTTCAGCTCGTCGATCACCTTGCCGTATGCGAGGTCGAGGTCGAGCAGGTAGGGGTCGAGCTTCCGCCAGGCCCGCTTGCCCATCACGCGCTTCCAGAACGCCGTGGTGAACCGGTCCAGCAGGGAGTCCATCCGCTTGCGCCGCTGCTCCAGGGCGTGGGTACGCCGCAGACGCAGACCGACCCAGCGGCCGGCCACCTTCGCGCCGACCCGCTCCGGGAGCAGCCTGGCCTTCGACAGCGCGGACCTCTTCATGCCCGCCTCGATGAGACGGACGTTGAGGTCGGCCCGCCACGCCTTCATCTTCTGCTTGCGGTAGGCGGCGAGCGGCCCCGGGCGATAGGCCAGCGGGGAACGCAGCGGAGCGCGCCGGTACTCGTGCCGCCGGCGTTGCATCGGTCCGGGCACCTTCAGCAGCCGGACCTGAGCCTCGCCGAGCAGCCAGTGCTGCTCGGACTTGCCGGGGGACTTGCCGAGCAGGATGACGTCCCAGCCCGCGTCGGCTGCGGAGCGCGCTTCCTTCTGGACCCGGGAGTCCCCGTTCACCCCGTTGTCGACGAGCATGACGATCCGGCCCCGGCTGCCGGGACGTGACGTGACGATGTTCTCAGGTTCCATGTGTGGCCAGCTCTCCCACAGAGGTCGTGACGGTGCGTCCGCTCCTCGCCGATTCCAGTACCGCTGCGGCCACCTCGACCGTGCGGAGCCCCTCCCGCAGGGTGCAGATGTCCTTCGAGTCGCCGCGCACCGCGTCCCTGAAGAGCTCGTGCTCGACCAGCAGCGGCTCGCGCTTGGGGATGGCGTAGCGGATCATGTCCCCTTCGGAGACACCCCGGAAGGCCTGGAGCGCCTCCCACTCGGTGGTCACGGCGGCGTTCGAGTGGAAGGTGAGGTCGGCGGTGAGGGTGTCGGCGATGAACGTGCCGCGCTCGCCGGTGACGGAGGTGAACCGCTCCTTGAACGGGCTCAGCCAGTTGACCAGGTGGTTGACCATGGTCCCGTCGGAGAGCCGGCCCACCGCGGAGACCATGTCCTCGTGCGGGCGGCCGGACTTCGACACGGTGTGGGCGGAGATCGAGGTGTAGGTCTGACCCGTCACCCAGCCGGTCAGGTCGATGTCGTGGGTGGCGAGGTCCTTGACCACGCCTACATCGGCGATGCGGTGCGGGAACGGTCCCTGCCGACGGGTGACGACCTGGAAGACCTCGCCCAGCTCGCCCGCCTCCAGGCGGGAACGCATGGACCGCAGCGCCGGGTTGCAGCGCTCGATGTGGCCGACGCCCGCGACGAGGCCGCGCGCCTCGAAGGCCTCCACCAGTCGCCGGGCGCCTTCGACGGTGTCCGCGACCGGCTTCTCGATCAGCGCGCAGACGCCGGCCTCGGCCAGCTGGAGCCCGACTTCCTCGTGCAGGGCGGTGGGGCACGCCACGACCGCGTAGTCGATACCGAGCGAGATGAGCTCGTCGACCGTGGCCAGCACGGGGGCGCCCTGCGCCCAGCCGTTCTTGTCCCCCATCGGGTCGACGACGCCGACCAACTGCACGTCCTCCAGGCCGGCCAGCACACGGGCGTGGTGGCGGCCCATCGAGCCGAGGCCGATCAGGCCCGCTCTCAGTCCTGCGGTCACTGCATCTCTCCCAGCGAGTTCACGGCGTCGACGATGCGCTCGAGGTCCTGCGTCGTCAGCGAGGGGTGCACGGGCAGCGAGACGACCTCGGCGGCGGCACGCTCGGTCTGCGGCAGATCCCAGTTCCGGCCCGCCTTCTGGTCCGGCTCCCAGTACGGCTTCAGCCGGTGGATCGGAGTCGGGTAGTACACGGCGTTGCCGATGCCCGCCTCGCTCAGCCTGGCCATGGCGGCGTCACGGTCACCCTGCACCCGGATGGTGTACTGGTGGTAAACGTGGCGTGCACCGTCGGCAACGGGCGGGACGGTGACGTTGGGCGCACTGATGTGCCGGTCGAGGTACGCGGCGTTGGCGCGCCGCTGCTCGGTCCAGCCGAGCACCTTCCCGAGCTGTACGCGCCCGACGGCGGCGGAGACATCGGTCATGCGCATGTTGGCGCCGACGATCTCATTGGCGTACCGCTGCTCCATGCCCTGATTGCGCAGCAGCCTGAGGGTGCGCGCCACCTCGGCATCGGCGGTGGTGACCATGCCGCCTTCGAGGGAGTGCATGTTCTTGGTGGGGTAGAAGCTGAAGGTGCCACCGGAGCCGAAGGCACCGACCGGCGTCCCGCCGATCGCCGCGGTGTGCGCCTGGCAGGCGTCCTCGACGACCGCGACCCCGTGCTTCCGCGCGATCGGCATCAGCGCGTCCATCGCGGCCGGGTGACCGTACAGGTGGACAGGCATGATCGCGGCCGTGCGCGGCGTGATGGCGGCCTCGACGGCAGCCGGGTCCAGACCGAAGCTGTCCGGCTCGATGTCCGCGAAGACCACGTCGGCACCGGCGAGACGAACCGCGTTCGCGGAGGCCGCGAAGGAGAACGACGGGACGATCACCTCGTCGCCGGGGCCGATCCCGAGGGCGAGCAGCAGGAGGTGCAGCGCGGAGGTACCCGAGTTGACCGCCACGCAGTGGCGTCCGTCGACCAGTTCGGAGAAGCCCTCCTCGAAGGCCGCGACCTCCGGGCCCTGCACGACACGGCCGCTGCGCAGCACGCGTACCACGGCCTCGATCTCTTCCTCGCCGATCACCGGCCGGGCAGCAGGAATCATTTCCCTGTTGTCGCTCGACATGGACACCCTCCTTGAACACCGCAAGAGCTTTGAGAGGCGATGACTCCAAGGGCCTGCGAATGTCGGATGAGGCACCGCCGCCCCGGCGCATGGCCGATTCTGTACCGAAACATTGTGCACAAATCGCTCATATGCCCCGGGAGTGCGCCCAAGGCAATGAGGCTTTCTGATTCTGCCTGAAGTGGGCCGACGCGCCGATCGGCCTTCGGGAATCAGCCTGTCAGGCGGCAGCCGCGTCACATTATCAGGCTTTTCACAGGCGGTTTCATGGGGGTTAACGGCACCAGGTGTTGGCCCGCATACTCCGCACCCACCCCCCGCACACGAAGTAGGTGCGGGTCCCCTGGGGACCCGCACCTACTGCCTATGTGATCCTGCCGCCGGTCAGCTCTCGGCGTCGGCCGAGACGGCGGACTTCGGCGACTTCTCGGCGGCAACCGTCTTCTTGGCTGCTGCCTTCTTGGCCGTCGTCTTCTTCGCGGCGGTCTTCTTGGCAGCCGTCTTCTTGGTGGCCGCCTTCTTGGCGGTGGCCTTCTTGGCGGTCTTGCGGGCCGCCTTCTTGGCCGGAGCCGCCGCTACGGCGGTCTCGGAGTCGAGCGTCGGCTCGGCTTCGGGCGTCGGCTCGGCTTCGGGCGTCGGCTCGGCCGTGGCGGTCACCACGACGACCTCCGCCCCGTCCGCACCGGCGGGCGAGCCTGCGGGGGCGGTGACCTTGCGGGTCACCCGGCGACGCGCACGCGGCGGGGCGGCCTCGGGGGCCACCTCCTCGGGTGCGGCCTCCGGCTGCGCGGCCTCGACGACCGGTTCCGGCTGCTCGGCCGGCTCGGCGGCCGGCGCCTCGGCGACCGGCTCGACCGGGGCGGGCGCGCCCGCCGGGGCGGTCGCCTTCCGGGTCGCCCGACGGCGCGTACGGCCCTGGGGGGCCTCGGCCGCGGGGGCTTCCTCGACCACCGGGGCCGGTGCCTCGGCGACCGGCTCCGGCTCCACGACCGGCTCGGGCTCCGCGATCACGACCGGTTCCGGCTCGACGACGGCCGGGGCAGCGGCGGCAGCGGCCTTCGGGGCGCCGGCCGGGGCCGTTGCCTTGCGGGTCGCGCGGCGACGGCCACGGCCGCGTGTGGCGGCCGCCTCGGCCTCGGCCGGGCTGCTGTACAGCTCCTCGTCCGGCACGAACTCCGGCTCGGGCAGCGCCACGGGGGCGGCCACCTCGGCAGCCACCTCGGCCTCGGTCTCGACCTCCGCCACGGTTTCGGCCTCGGCCACGTGCTCGTGGTCGACGCCCCGGCCGCGCTTCTTGGAACGCTTGCCGCCGCCACCGACCGTGGTCGGCTGCTCCATGTGCACGATGACACCGCGGCCGTTGCAGTGGACGCACGTCTCGGAGAAGGACTCCAGCAGGCCCTGGCCCACCCGCTTGCGGGTCATCTGGACCAGGCCCAGCGACGTGACCTCGGCGACCTGGTGCTTCGTACGGTCGCGTCCCAGGCACTCCAGCAGGCGCCGCAGCACCAGGTCCCGGTTGGACTCCAGCACCATGTCGATGAAGTCGACGACGACGATGCCACCGAGGTCGCGCAGCCGCAGCTGGCGCACGATCTCCTCGGCCGCCTCCAGGTTGTTCTTGGTGACGGTCTCCTCGAGGTTGCCGCCCTGACCGGTGAACTTGCCGGTGTTGACGTCGACGACGACCATCGCCTCGGTCTTGTCGATCACCAGCGAGCCGCCGCTCGGCAGGTAGACCTTGCGGTCCAGCGCCTTCATCAGCTGCTCGTCGATCCGGTACGTCGCGAAGATGTCGACCTCGGAGGTCCACCGCGACAGGCGGTCCGTCAGGTCGGGCGCCACCTGCGAGACGTATCCGTGGATGGTCTCCCACGCGTCGTCGCCGCTGACGATGACCTTGGAGAAGTCCTCGTTGAAGATGTCGCGGACGACCCGGACGGTCATGTCCGGCTCGCCGTAGAGCAGGGTCGGCGCGTTGGAGCTGCCGGTGCTCTTCGACTTCTTCTGGATGTCCTCCCACTGCTGCTGGAGCCGCTCGACATCGCGGCGCAGCTCGTCCTCGCTCGCGCCCTCCGCGGCGGTACGGACGATGACGCCCGCGTCCTCGGGGACGATCTTCTTGAGGATGGTCTTCAGCCGGGCCCGCTCGGTGTCGGGCAGCTTGCGGCTGATGCCGGTCATCGAGCCCTCGGGCACGTAGACCAGGTAGCGGCCGGGCAGCGAGACCTGGCTGGTCAGGCGGGCGCCCTTGTGGCCGATCGGGTCCTTGGTCACCTGGACGAGGACGGACTGGCCGGACTTGAGCGCGGTCTCGATACGGCGCGGCCCGTGAGCCATGCCGAGCGCCTCGAAGTTGACCTCACCGGCGTACAGGACGGCGTTGCGGCCCTTGCCGATGTCGACGAAGGCAGCCTCCATGGACGGCAGGACGTTCTGCACCTTGCCCAGGTAGACGTTGCCGACGTAGCTGGTGGCCTGCTCCTTGTTGACGTAGTGCTCGACGAGCACGTTGTCCTCCAGGACACCGATCTGGGTGCGCTCGCCGTTCTGGCGGACGACCATGACCCGCTCCACGGCCTCGCGGCGGGCCAGGAACTCGGCCTCGGTGATGATCGGGACGCGACGGCGGCCCTGCTCGCGGCCCTCGCGGCGGCGCTGCTTCTTGGCCTCCATACGGGTCGAGCCCTTGATGGACTGGACCTCGTCGAAGCCGGTGCCGGGCTCCCGCTCCTCCTTCTTTCGGGGCTCGCGGACCTTGACGACCGTGCGCTCCGGGTCGTCCGTGCCGCTGTCGGCGTCGGCGGAGACATCCCCACTGCGACGACGACGACGGCGACGGCGACGGCTGCTGCTCGAACCGGCGGCGGCCTCGTGGTCCTCGTCCTCCTCCTCGGGCTCCTGGGCTCGCTCCTGCTCGTCCTCGGCGTGGTCGGCGGCGGCCTCGTCGCCGTGCTGCTCGGCGGCCTCGTCACCCTCGGCGGCCTCGCCGCGACGACGGCGACGGCCACCACGACGGCGACGGCGCGAGGGCCGGTCCCCGTACTCGTCCGTCTCCTCGCCCTCGGCCTCGTGCTCACCCTCGGCCTCGACCTCGGCCTCCAGCTCCTCCTCGGCCGGCTCCTCCACGGGAGCCACGGCCTGCTCGGGCTCGGCGGCCTCACCGCGACGGCGGCGACGGCGGCGCGAAACGCCCTGCGGCGCGGCCTCGGCGGCCGGAGCCTCGACGGTGGCCGTCGGCTCCTCGACCGTCTCGGCCTCCTCTTCGGCCTCGACCTCTTCGTAGCGCGACGCCGCCGCAGCGGCGGCCGCGGTCTCCGGGGTCTGGAACATCGGCTCGGCGAAGACCGGCGCCTGGAACACGGCCACGGCGGGGCGCGCGGCGCGACGGCTCTTGCGTACGGGCTCCTCGGCCTTGGCCGTGAACTCCGGCCGGCCGGCGGGGGCGGTGGCCCGGCGGCGCTGACGGCCGCGCGGCGCGGCCTCCTCCGCCTCGGCGGGCTCAGCGGGCTCGGCGGGCTCGGCGGGCTCAGCCGCAGGCTTCTCGGCGGCGGGCTTCTCGCCGGTCTCCTCGGTCTTTTCGGCGGCCTTCGGCGCGCCTGCCGGGGAGGTCGCCTTGCGGACCGCACGGCGACGGCCGCGCGGGGCCTCGACGGCCTCGGCGGCGGGCTCGGTGACCTCTTCCGCCTCGGCGACCGCGGGCGCGGCGCTCTCCATGACCGGCTCGACGTGCTGCGGGGCGCCGGCCGGGGCCGATGCCCTGCGCCGGGTGCGACCACGCGGTGCGGCGGGCTCGGGCTCGGCGATCTCGGCGGCCGGCTCGGGCTCGACGGCGGCCGGTGCCTCCTCGACGATCTCCACGGCTTCGGCGGCCTGCGGCGCACCCGCCGGAGCGGTCGCCTTACGGACCGCACGGCGACGCGGACGCGCGGGCGCGGCCTCCACGACCTCGGCCTCGGGCTCGACAACCTCGGGCTCGGCAACCGGCTCGGCGGCCTTCGGCGCACCCGCCGGGGAAGTCGCCTTGCGGACCGCACGACGACGCGGACGCGCGGGCGCGGCCTCCACGACCTCAGCGGCCTCTTCGACCTCGGCAGCCGGCGCGGCGGCCTCGGTCACCTCGGCGGCCTGCGGCGCACCCGCAGGGGCGGTCGCCTTGCGGACCGCACGACGGCGCGTGCGGGCGGGCGGCGCGGCTTCCGCCGTCGCGGCGCTCTCGGCGTCGGCGGGCATTTCGGACACTGCGGCGTCAACGGCCGGTATGGCGGGCGTGGCCGAAGCCTGGGCTTCCGCCACCGGCGGACCGGCCGGGCGGGACGCTGCGCGGCGCCTGCGGCGCGGCGGCAGCTTGTCTCCGGGTGCGTTGTTCTCTTCGGCGTTCCCGGTCGCGCCGGGTTCGTTGGACTGGGGCATGCGGGCGGTTCTCCCGTCAGGCTCCCGGGCGCCGCGCCTGGTTCCGGTCCGGCACGGTCCGCGTGATGTACGCGGCTCCGCCGTCCGGGGCGCGGGCGCCGCACGGGAACTCAATGTCTGGCTCGCCGGTTCCGAACGCGTGGTGCGCACGGCCTGGCGAAAGTCTTATGGGTCATCGCGCGGCCCGAACCGGAAGGCTCCCGAGTCGGAGGCTGCGCTGCAACGACCGCCTTACGCGGAACCTGCACCTTCCGGCGCCGTCGCGACGGCGGTCCCGGTGGCCGCTGATGGAGCGGCCGGGGCTGCCTCGCGGTCGGGCGCGAGCGGGTCGGTCACCGTGCCGGACTCCTCGTCGAAGAGCCCCTGCGCCAGCCTGGTCACCGCTGCGGGGACCGGCGGCGCCAGGTCGGCCACAACGCGGAGACCGGACAGGACGTCGTCAGGTCGCACGGCAGGTGTCACGTGCCGAACAACCAGCCGCAGTATCGCACAGGGCCTGTCCTCGGGCCTATCAGCCTGTGGATCAAGGGCCTGCAGGTCGACCACGGCGGCGCGGGCGTCGAAGGTGCGCATACCGTTCTTGGCACGGCGCTGGACCTCGACGGTCTCCGCCTCGTTGAACGCGGCCACGGCCTCGGCCGCGTCCGCCACGGCGACACCGTCGAGACGGAGCTCCCAGACGGAGGCGGTCAGCCGGTCGGCGAGACCCGGGGTACGGGCCTCCACGGCGTCGGTGATGTCGAGACCGTCCGGCAGCGAGTCGTTGAGCAGGTCCCGCAGGACGGCCGGATCGCGGGCCTCGGTGAGGGCGATCTCCAGGAACTCGGCCTCACTGCCCGTGCCGGTCGGAGCGGCGTTGGCGTACGACACCTTCGGGTGCGGGGTGAACCCTGCCGAGTAGGCCATGGGCACCTCGGAGCGGCGCAGTGCCCGCTCGAAGGCTCGCTGGAAGTCACGGTGACTGGTGAACCGGAGGCGGCCGCGCTTGGTGTAGCGCAGTCGGATGCGCTGCACTGCCGGTGCGGGCGGCGGGCCTTCGGGCTGTCGCTTGCCCAGTGGTTCTTCTCCTCGGTGCGGGGCGGACGCGGTGGCGCGCCGCCCTCGAAATGCGGGTGGCCCGGGGTGTCCGGTCCGGCTCACCCCCGCTCGGCTTCTTTCTCTCCGGGCGAGGAGATCTCTGGTTCGGGCGCCGCGCTGGGCACAGTCGTTATTTGTTGCGTAGCACCCAGCCTACGCGTAACACGCGTCCCCGGTTCCCGGGGCTCGGGCTCCCGGGCACCGCCGACCAGGGCACGCCACGCATCTCGGCGTACCTGGCGTACGGTCTCGCCCGCCGAGCGCAGCGCCGACCGGGCCGCGCGTCCCGCCTCGGCGGCGGCCCGCCCGGCCGGCCCCCAGATCCGATCGCGCAGGAAATGGCCCACCGGTGTGCAGACCGTGCGGTAGGCCCAGGCCACGGGCGCGCCGACCAGATGCCGGGGGCCAGGCGATACCGAACGCGGCGGCGATCTCCCGGCCCAGCGGGAAAAGGAGGCGCCGGTGCAGCGCGTGAAGCGGCGCGACCAGCAGCGTCCCGACCAGCCACACCGCCGCCGGCCACAGCCCGGTCCCGATGGCCGCGATTCCGCGCGCCAGCTTGTCGAGCAGCCGGACAGCGCCATGGCCGAGCGGGGTGAGCACTTCCCGGTACAGCCAGTGAAGCGGCCGTACGACCAGGTGCTCGACCGGCCAGGCGGCACCGGGCTTGAGATCTCAGGCAGCCCTCGTCGCTCGGTACTCCGCCGGGGCCTGGTGTCTGCCGTGGTCCATGCCGTGAACGACGCGAAGGCCCGGCCGGGGGTTTCCCGGCCGGGCCTTCGTCACTCAGCTGTCACCTGCGGGGACGCGCCCGCGGCGACCGGCTACTTCACGACCGTGAGCGGCAGCAGCTTCTTGCCGGTCGGGCCGATCTGGATGCTGGTGTCCATCTGCGGGCAGACGCCGCAGTCGAAGCACGGGGTCCAGCGGCAGTCCTCGACCTCGGTCTCGTCGAGCGAGTCCTGCCAGTCCTCCCAGAGCCAGTCCTTGTCGAGGCCGGAGTCCAGGTGGTCCCAGGGCAGGACCTCCTCGTAGCTCCGCTCGCGGGTGGTGTACCAGTCGACGTCCACGCCGTACTCGGGCAGCGTCTTCTCGGCGGCGGTCATCCAGCGGTCGTAGCTGAAGTGCTCGCGCCAGCCGTCGAAGCGGCCGCCGGACTCGTAGACCGCGCGGATGACGGAGCCGACGCGGCGGTCACCGCGCGAGAGCAGGCCCTCGACGATGCCGGGCTTGCCGTCGTGGTAGCGGAAGCCGATGGAGCGGCCGTACTTCTTGTCGCCGCGGATCTTGTCGCGGAGCTTGGTGAGCCGGGCGTCGGTCTCCTCGGCGCTCAGCTGCGGGGCCCACTGGAACGGGGTGTGCGGCTTGGGCACGAAGCCGCCGATGGAGACGGTGCAGCGGATGTCGTTCTGGCCGGAGACCTCGCGGCCCTTGGCGATCACGTTGACCGCCATGTCGCCGATCTGGAGGACGTCCTCGTCGGTCTCGGTGGGCAGGCCGCACATGAAGTACAGCTTCACCTGGCGCCAGCCGTTGCCGTACGCGGTGGCGACGGTACGGATGAGGTCCTCTTCGGAGACCATCTTGTTGATGACCTTGCGCATCCGCTCGGAGCCGCCCTCGGGGGCGAAGGTGAGACCGGAGCGGCGGCCGTTGCGGGTCAGCTCGTTGGCCAGGTCCACGTTGAACGCGTCGACGCGGGTGGACGGCAGCGAGAGGCCGATCTTGTCCTCGGTGTAGCGGTCGGCGAGGCCCTTGGCGATCTCACCGATCTCGGTGTGGTCGGCGGAGGAGAGCGAGAGCAGGCCGACCTCCTCGAAGCCGGTCGCCTTGAGACCCTTCTCGACCATCTCGCCGATGCCGGTGATGCTTCGCTCCCGCACGGGGCGCGTGATCATGCCGGCCTGGCAGAAACGGCAGCCGCGGGTGCAGCCGCGGAAGATCTCGACGGACATCCGCTCGTGGACGGTCTCGGCGAGCGGCACGAGGGGCTGCTTCGGGTACGGCCACTCGTCGAGGTCCATGACGGTGTGCTTGGAGACCCGCCACGGCACGCCCGACTTGTTCGGTACGACGCGGCCGATCCGGCCGTCCGGGAGGTACTCGACGTCGTAGAAGCCCGGGACGTAGACACCGCCGGTCCTCGCGAGGCGGAAGAGCACCTCCTCGCGGCCGCCGGGGCGGCCCTCGGCCTTCCAGGCACGGATGATCTCGGTGATCTCCAGGACGGCCTGCTCGCCGTCGCCGATGACCGCGCAGTCGATGAACTCGGCGATCGGCTCGGGGTTGAACGCGGCGTGGCCGCCCGCGAGGACGATCGGGTCCTCGATGGTGCGGTTCCGGGCCTCCAGCGGGATGCCGGCGAGGTCCAGGGCGGTGAGCATGTTGGTGTAGCCGAGCTCGGTGGAGAAGCTCAGCCCGAAGACGTCGAACGCCTTGACCGGGCGGTGGCTGTCCACGGTGAACTGCGGGACCCGGTGCTCGCGCATCAGCTCTTCGAGATCCGGCCACACGCTGTAGGTGCGCTCGGCGAGCACGCCCTGGCGCTCGTTGAGTACCTCGTAAAGGATCATGACGCCCTGGTTGGGAAGCCCGACCTCGTACGCGTCCGGGTACATCAGGGCCCAGCGGACGTCGCATTCGTCCCACGGCTTGACGGTGGAGTTCAGCTCACCGCCGACGTACTGGATGGGCTTCTGCACATGCGGGAGCAGAGCTTCGAGCTGTGGGAAGACCGAATCGACAGACATCGCGAACTTTCGAGAGCCGGCAAGGGTGACCATCAAGCGTACCCCGATGCTCAGCCTTCCAGAGCCGCCCGCAACCGGGGCCGTGACGCCCGCCGCCACACCTCGGGCAGCTCCCGTTCCCGGGCGGCGGCGATCGCCTCCTCCCGCCCGTACAGCAGTCCCCAGGTGAAGGCCGTCTCCCCCGCCGCGTGCGCCTGGACGGCCAGGGTGCGCAGGGTCTCGCGGGCCACCACGCTGTCCTGGTGGTCGCCGAGGAGGCTCTGGACCGCCTTCATCCGTTTGGCGAACCGCTTGGCGGGTTTCCCCAGCGCGGGCCGGGCCGCCTCCGCCGCGTACCGGACGCGTTTGGCCGCCTTGCGGGCCTCGTGCACGGCCAGATCCCGGTCGTGGCCCGGCGGGAGTTCCAGGGCGCGGCCGGTCCGGTCCGCGAGGCGCCCGTACTCCTTCAGCACGGCGCGGGGCAGCTCCCGCCCGGGGGCGCGTGCGGCGGCGGGCAGCAGGGGCGGGGCGGCGAGCAGGGCGTCGAGGCTCTCCAGGAGGGCCAGGTACCGCTTCCCGTCGAGCACGGCGACGGTGCGGCGGTGGGAGCCGCCCCGGGTGGCCACCGACCAGATCCGGAGCCGGCTGTGGACCGGGCCGAGGACCAGGGTGCCGGGCAGTTCCGCGAGACGGGCGCGCAGCCGGGCGTCGAGCACTTCCTGGTCGCGCTCGATGCCGAGCTCGGCGGCCAGCCATTTCAGCTCGGCGCCGACCGGGCCGGTGACGTCGCGGTCGAGGATCTTCCGGTACGTCCGCAGCGCGCTGCGCAGCCTGCGGGTGGCGACCCGCATCCGGTGCACGGAGTCGGGGAGGTCGCGGCGCACGGCGGGGTCCAGGGCGACGATCGCCTCGGTCTGGTGGCGGATGTACGCGAGGACGTGATCGCCCGAGGTGGGCTTCTGCCGGGACTTGCCCGCGGGGCTCTTCCCCCGCCCCGCCGGGCTCTTCTGCTGCTTCGGCGCGGTCTCGGCGAGTGCCCTGGACAGCTTGGACGGGGACGCGGACGGGCGGATCCCGGCCTTGCGCAGCCGGCGCTCCACGGCGTCGAGGAAGGCGGGGTCGCCGTCGTCCGCGAGTTCCGCCTCGATCTCGGTCCAGGCGGCCGTACCGGCGCCCGCCGCCAGCCGTTCGGCCCGCACCCGGTCGACGCTGACCTCGGCGAGCAGGGCGCCCTCGGCGTCGAGCAGGTGGTGGACGTCGCGGGCGGAGACCAGCCGGACGACGGGGACGAGGCCGCGGCCGCGGACCCGGGAGCGCAGCAGCCCCGCGAAGGAGTCCGGCAGGGTGTCGGAGAGGGGTTCTCGCAGCTCGTCCCGGATGCCGGAGGCGACCGGGAACTTGAGGTGCCAGCCGGCGTCGCTCCCGCCGGTGCGGCGGCGCAGGGTGAGGGAGTCCGCCGCGAGCCGGAGGTCCTCGGTGTCGTAGTAGACGGCGTCCAGTTCGGTGACGCCCCGGTGGGCGACCGTGAAGACCCCGGCCACCCGGCTCAGGTCCGGGAGCCGGGTGTCCGCAGTGGCTTCGTACTTCCGCTCGATCTCGCGCTTCGAGTCCGCCATGACCCGAATCTAGCCGCCTTGTGCGCGAATGTGCAGTGCTCCGGTACCGGCTCAGGCGCTTATCGGCCGTTGCACCCTGATCGACTGGAGCAGCCCGACGGCCACCCAGACGGCGAACATCGAGGACCCTCCGTACGACACGAACGGCAGCGGCAGCCCGGCGACCGGCATGATGCCCAGCGTCATCCCGATGTTCTCGAAGGACTGGAAGGCGAACCAGGCGATGATTCCGGCGGCGACGATCGTGCCGTAGAGCTCGGTCGTCTCGCGGGCGATCCGGCAGGCGCGCCACAGGACGACGCCGAGCAGGACGAGGATCAGCCCGGCGCCGAGGAAGCCGAGCTCCTCGCCCGCGACGGTGAAGACGAAGTCGGTCTGCTGCTCGGGGACGAACTGGCCGGTGGTCTGGGTGCCGTGGAAGAGGCCCGTCCCGGAGAGGCCGCCGGAGCCGATCGCGATGCGGGCCTGGTTGGTGTTGTAGCCGACGCCCGCCGGGTCGAGCGCGGGGTTGGCGAAGGCGGCGAAGCGGGCGATCTGGTACTCGTCGAGCAGGCCGAGCTGCCAGATCGCGATCGCGCCGGCCAGACCTGCGCCGAGCAGCCCGGCGATCCAGCGGTTGGAGGCGCCGGAGGCGAGAAGCACGCCGAGCACGATGACGACCATGACCATCACGGAGCCGAGGTCCGGCATTCCCATGACGACGGCCATCGGGACGGCCGCCAGGCCGAGGGCCTTGGCGACGGTCCGGTGGTCGGGATGGAGCTGGTCGCCCGCGTCGACGCGCTCGGCGAGCAGCATCGCCATGATCAGGATGATCGTGATCTTGGTGAACTCGGACGGCTGGAGCGAGAAGCCGCCGCCGATGATGATCCAGGCGTGGGCGCCGTTGACGGTGGCGCCTAGCGGGGTGAGCACCGCGAGCACCAGGAGCACCGAGAGGCCGTAGAGGATCGGGACGGCGCCGCGCAGGGTGCGGTGGCCGAGCCAGATCGTGCCGACCATCAGGGCGAAGCCGATGCCGGTGTTGAGGACGTGCCGGAAGAGGAAGTAGTACGGGTCGCCGTGGGTGAGCGAGTCACGTCCCCGGGTCGCCGAGTAGACCAGCAGCGAGCCGATGAAGGAGAGCGCGATCGCGGAGCCGAGCAGCGGCCAGTCGAGTTTGCGTACGACGGAGTCGCGGGCGGTGAGTTTGCCCCAGGCGGACCGCTCGGGGGCGTACCGCTGGACGGAGAAGCCGGCCATCAGTCACGCCTCCCCAGCACCGCGGCGAGGGTCTGTTCCTCCGGGGTCTTCTGCGAGTCCGGGTTGTAGGGCTTGATCTGCGGGGCGTCGATCGAGCCGTCCTGCTGGATCTTCGGCAGGGACTTCTGCGGGCTGGGCAGCAGCGCCTTCTTCAGGTCCTGCTGGCCGGAGTCGTCGAGACCGTAGAGGGCGTCGTAGATGTTGCGCACGGCGGGCCCGGACGCACCGGAGCCCGTACCGCCCTGGGAGATCGTCATGACGATCGAGTAGTCCTTGGTGTACGTGGCGAACCAGGAGGTCGTCTGCTTGCCGTAGACCTCGGCGGTACCCGTCTTGGCGTGCATCGGGATCTTGTCCTGCGGCCAGCCGCCGAATCGCCAGGCGGCCGAACCACGGGTCGCGACTCCCGCGAGGGCACCGTCTATCTCGTTGCGGGTCTTGCGCGAGAAGGGCAGCTTGCCGTGCGACTTGGGCTTGATCACCTCGACGCTCTTGCCGTCGCCGCTGACGACCGCCTTGCCGACGGTGGGGTCGTACAGGGTGCCGCCGTTGGAGATCGCGGCGTAGATGGTGGCCATCTGGATCGGCGTGACGAGCGTGTCGCCCTGGCCGATCGAGTAGTTGACGGAGTCACCGGCGCGCATCTTGTCGCCTTCGAGGCAGTTCTCGTACGCGATCTGCTCGACGTACGTGCCGCCCTTCTTGCCCTGCTTGCACCAGGCGTCCTTGTTCGCCTTGTAGAAGTCCTGCTTCCACTTGCGGTCGGGGACCCGGCCGCTGACCTCGTTGGGGAGGTCGATGCCGGTCTCCTTGCCGAGGCCGAACTGATGGGCGGTCTTGTAGAACCAGTCCTTGGTGTTCTTCTTCGGGCTCATCCCTCCGTCCTTCAGCCACTCCTTGTGCGCGATGCCGTAGTACACGGTGTCGCAGGAGACTTCGAGGGCCCGGCCGATGGTGATGTCGCCGTAGCCCTGGGACTCGAAGTTCTTGAAGGTCTGCCCGCCGACGTTGTACGAGCTGGGGCATGGGTAGTGGCCGTCGAAGGGGTAACCCGCGTTGACCGCGGCGGTCGAGGAGATGACCTTGAAGATCGAGCCGGGGGCGGCCTGGCCCTGGATCGCCCGGTTCAGCAGCGGAAAGTTGGAGTTCTTGCCGGTGAGCTTGGCGTAGTCCTTGGCGGAGATGCCGCCGACCCAGGAGTTGGGGTCGTAGTTCGGCAGCGAGGCCATCGCGACGACGCGGCCGGTCTTGGCCTCCATGACGACGACGGCGCCGGAGTCGGCCTTGTAGTTCTCGCCGGTGTTCTTGTCGAAGGACTTACGGGCCGTCTTCATGGCCTCGTTGAGCTCGTACTCGGCGACGGCCTGGACCCGGGCGTCGATGGAGGTGACGACGCTGGAACCGGGTTCCGCCTTGTCGTTCTTCGCCTGGCCGATGACCCGGCCGAGGTTGTCGACCTCGTAGCGGGTGACCCCGGCCTTTCCGCGCAGCTCCTTGTCGTAGGTGCGCTCCAGGCCGGAGCGGCCGACCTGGTCGGAGCGGAGGTACGGCGAGTCGGTGTCCTGGGCCTTGGTGATCTCCTCGTCGGTGACCGGCGAGAGGTAGCCGAGGACCTGGGCGGTGTTGGCCTTGCCGGGCTCTCCGTACCGGCGTACGGCGGTGGGCTCGGCGGTGATGCCGGGGAAGTCCTCGGCTCGTTCGCGGATCGTGAGGGCCTGCTGGGTGGTGGCCTCGTCGGTGACCGGGATCGGCTGGTACGGCGAGCCGTTCCAGCAGGGCTGCGGCGTCTTGGAGTCGCAGAGCCGGACCTTGTCGAGGACTTCCTTGGGCTTCATGTCGAGGACGCCGGCGAGCCGGGTCAGGACGCTCTTGCCGTCGTCGTCCGTCTTCATCAGCTCGGTGCGGCTCGCGGAGACGACGAGACGGGTCTCGTTGTCGGCCAGCGGCACACCGCGCGCGTCGAGGATGGAGCCGCGGACGGCGGGCTGGACTACCTGCTGGACGTGGTTGTTCTTCGCCTCGTCGCTGTACTCCTGGCCGTTGCGGATCTGGAGGTACCAGAGGCGTCCGCCGAGGGTGAGCAGCAGGGAGAAGACGAGGACCTGGATGACGATGAGACGGATCTGGACCCGCTGGGTCCGGCCGGTCTCGGGGATGTTGGTCACGGGGTGCCCCCGGTGATGGTCGGGCCGGAGGTACGCGCGGTGTTCCGCCTGCGGTGCGGTCTCACAGGCGCTTGACCCCCTTGATCCGTCCGGCGCGGGCCGCGCGGCTGCGGGCGGCCTTGACGCGCAGTCCGCCACGCTGGCTGCCGATCCGCAGTCCGGTGCCGGAGGCGAGCCAGCCCGCGGCCACGTCGCCGCCGCCGGAGGCGTCCGAGAGCGGGTCGTTCACCGTGCGTCTGGCGATCGCCATGACCAGCGGTACGACGAAGGGGGCGAGGAGCAGGTCGTAGACGGCCGCCGTGAACAGCAGGCTGCCGAGGCCGACATGACGGGCCGCCGTGTCCCCGACGAGCGCGCCGACCATCGCGTACAGCAGGGTCGAGCCGATCGCCGCGGCGACGACCCCGATCATCGGGACCATCGCCGACTTCAGCTGCCCGTTCTCCGGCTTCGCCAGCCCGGCGAGGTAGCCGATGACGCAGAGGACCAGTGCGTAGCGTCCGGCGGCGTGGTCGGCGGGCGGTGCCAGGTCGGCGAGGAGTCCCGCGCCGAAGCCGATGAGGGCGCCGCTGACGTGCCCGTACACGAAGGCGAGAGCGAGGACGACCAGGAGCAGCAGGTCCGGCACGGCGCCGGGGAGCTGGAGCCGGGCGAGCACGGAGACCTGGACGACGAGAGCGACGACGACCAGGACGGTGGAGAGCAGAATCCGGTTCAGGCGCATGGGAATCAGCTCTACCTCTGCTCGTCTACCGCGTTATCAGCGTTCGGTGTGGCGCCCGGAGTGCCGTTCGGGTCCGGGCTGTTGCCGGGATCCGGGCTCTCGTGGATGTTGCCGACCACGTTCCCCTCGGTGTCGACGATGTCGCCGTTGGGCGAGATGGTGACGGTCACGGTGGGAGTGGGCTTCGGCTTGGCGGGCTTGGCCGGCTGCTTCGGCAGGACCATGTCACGAGGGTCCTCGCGCGGGGCCTGGACCACGACGCCGACGATGTCGAGCTTGCTGAAGCCGACGTACGGGCGGACGTAGACGGTACGGGTCAGGCCGCCGCCGGACGGGTCGACCCGGACGACCTCGCCGACCGGGACGCCGGGCACGAAGGGCTTGTCCTTGCTGGAGCCGAAGGTGACGAGCCGGTCGCCCTTCTTCACCTTGGCCTTGCCGTTGAGGAACTGGACGGACAGCGGCTGGGAGCCCTGGCCGGTGGCGAAGCCGAGTTCGTCGGTCTTCTCCATGCGGGTGCCGACGGTGAAGTCGGGGTCGTTGGCGAGGAGCACCGTGGCGGTGTCCGGGCCGACGGTGGTGACCCGGCCGACCAGCCCGTCGCCGTTGATGACCGTCATGTCGCGCTTGATTCCGTCGTCGGAACCCGCGTCGATGGTGACCGTCCAGGAGAAGCCCTGGGCCGCTCCTATGGCGATGACCTCGGCGCCCTTGATGCCGTACTGGCCGGCGGCCGAATTCTTCAGCAGCCGGTCCAGTTCACGGACCCGGCTGCGGTTGCGGTCGTCGCTGCCGAGCTTCGTCTTGAGCGCGGCGTTCTGCTGTTCCAGCTGGGCGATCCGGTTGTGCCGTTCGCCGGAGTCGCGTACCGCCCCTATGGCGTTGCCCACCGGGTCGACAGCGGCCGCGACGCCGTTCTCCACCGGCCCGAAGGCCGCTGCGGCGGCCCGCCGGGCGCCGTCCACCGGCGACTCCTCGCCCCCGCGGATGTCCACCGTGATCAATGCGAACGCGATGGCGATCAGCAGCACCAGGAGCAGCCGGCTCTCTCGTGTGTCCCTCACGTGCGGCGGCCGTGCCTTCCTCGTCGGAATGTTCGTGCCTGTATATCAACGATCGGCTGCAGGGAACGGCAGTGTTCCGTTCAGCGGACCGCTGTGTTGTCCACCCGCCGGGTGGTTCACCCGCGGGGCGGTTCGCCCACGGGTTGTTCACCTGCGGGCTTGTTCACCTGCGGGCTTGTTCACCTGCGGGGCTGGGCGTCCAGGACCTGCTGGAGCGCCTCGAACTCCTCGACGCACTTGCCGGATCCGAGCGCCACCGAGTCCAGCGGGTCCTCCGCGATGTGGATCGGCATGCCGGTCTCACGGCGCAGCCGCTCGTCCAGTCCGCGCAGCAGCGCGCCGCCGCCGGTGAGGACGATGCCGCGGTCCATGACGTCACCGGAGAGCTCGGGCGGGCACTTGTCGAGCGTGGTCTTCACCGCGTCGACGATCGCGTTGACCGGCTCCTCGATGGCCTTGCGGACCTCGGCGGCCGAGATGACCACGGTCTTGGGCAGCCCGGAGACCAGGTCGCGGCCGCGGATCTCGGTGTGCTCCTCCTTGTCCATGTCGTACGCCGAACCGATCGTGATCTTGATCTGTTCGGCGGTGCGCTCGCCGAGGAGGAGCGAGTACTCCTTCTTGACGTGCTGGATGATCGCGTTGTCCAGTTCGTCACCGGCGACACGGATCGACTGGGCAGTGACGATTCCGCCCAGCGAGATGACCGCGACCTCGGTGGTGCCGCCACCGATGTCGACGACCATGTTGCCGGTGGCCTCGTGGACCGGCAGCCCGGAACCGATGGCCGCGGCCATGGGCTCCTCGATGATGTGCACCTGGCGGGCACCGGCCTGCGTCGACGCCTCGATGACGGCGCGTCGCTCGACCCCGGTGATGCCGGAGGGCACGCAGACGACGACCCGGGGGCGGGCCAGGTAGCGGCGCTTGTGGATCTTCAGGATGAAGTAGCGGAGCATCCGCTCGGTGATCTCGAAGTCGGCGATCACGCCGTCCTTCAGGGGCCGCACGGCAACGATGTTGCCCGGCGTGCGCCCGATCATCTTCTTGGCCTCGGAGCCGACTGCCAGGATGCCGCCGGTGTTGGTGTTGATGGCCACGACGGACGGCTCGTTCAGGACGATGCCGCGCCCCCTGACGTACACCAGCGTGTTGGCAGTCCCGAGGTCGATAGCCATGTCACGGCCGATGAACGACATTGATTTCCCCTTGTTCCCCATTGAGGATGCGTCGGGCCTTCCGAGAAAGCGATATATGGCTTGTTCTGGACGGCGAGCTGAGCGCTGCGGGCGTGGAAGATTCCATCGTAGTGCCGTATTGACGGACACCGCGCGAGGGTCCTTCGCCATTGTGGGCGGAACGGGTGGCCGTTCCACTCATGGTGACGTTACGTCGGAGGGATGCGTTCCCGCGATCTGGGACCCTATACCGAAGGGCGACCGAATTAATTCGGTCGCCCCAGGTGATGAGCTCTGTTCGGCTGATCGTGGATCAGACGAGTCCGGGGAAGAAGAGCTTCAGTTCCCGCTCCGCGGACTCCTCGGAGTCCGAGGCGTGGATGAGGTTCTCCCGGGTGATGGTGCCGAAGTCACCGCGGATGGATCCGGGCGCGGCGGCGATCGGGTCGGTGGGGCCGGCCAGCGTACGGACGCCCTCGATGACCCGCTCGCCCTCGGCGACCAGCGCCACGATCGGGCCGGACTGCATGAACTCGACGAGTGGCTCGTAGAACGGGCGGCCGACGTGCTCGGCGTAGTGCTGCTCCAGCGTGGCGCGGTCGAGGGTACGCAGCTCCAGCGCGGTGATCCGCCAGCCGGCCTTGCGCTCGATCCGCCCGACGATCTCGCCGACCAGTCCGCGCCGGACCGCGTCGGGCTTGAGGAGAACGAGGGTGCGCTGGGTCATGGTGTGCGGCTCCTTGCAGGCATGCGGGTGCGGTGAACCCGAGGCTACAGGGGTACGGGGACGGCCCGGCGGCCGGGTTTGGCCACCGGGCACCGCATCAGCCGCCGGCCGGGGCCTCGGCGGCTTCCTGCGCCGCCGCCCAGCGGGCCTTCGCCTCGTCGATCTTGCGGCCGTAGTACACCGAGGCCCACCACAGACCTGCGAAGACCACGCCGAGGATGAACATCATCGGGACGACGAAGCCGCTCAGCACCAGGGCGATCTGCAGCACCCAGCCGAGCTGTATGCCACCGGGGCGGGTGATCATCCCGCAGAGCAGCACGGAGAGCAGCATGCCGATGCCGCAGACCGTCCAGACCGTGGCATTGGTCAGGTCGTCGGACTTCATCGCGACGAGTCCGGCGAAGCCGATCACGAAGAACTCGCCGATCAGCGTGGATGCACAGAGCGTACGCATCGGTCAGCGCCTTCCCAGAAGCAGCCGGGCCTCGCCGACCGTGATCACCGAACCGGTCACCAGCACCCCGGCGCCCGCGTACTCGTCCTCTTCCTCGGCGAGGGTGATCGCCGCCTCCAGCGCATCGTCCAGGCGAGGCTCCACCTGGACGCGCTCCTCGCCGAAGACCTCGACCGCGACGGCGGCCAGTTCGTCGACGTCCATCGCGCGGCCGCTGGAGTTCTGTGTGATGACGACCTCGGCGAAGATCGGCTCGAAGGCTTCGAGGAGCCCCTTGACGTCCTTGTCGGAGCTGGTGCCGACGACACCGATCAGCCGGGAGAAGCCGAACGCCTCGGAGAGCCCGTCGGCGGTGGCGCGGGCGCCCGCCGGGTTGTGCGCCGCGTCCAGGACGACGGTGGGGCTGGAGCGGACGACTTCGAGGCGGCCCGGGGAGACCACCGAGGCGAACGCCCGGCGGACCGTGTCGGGGTCGAGCGAGCCGGGCTGCTCGGCGCCGATCCCGAAGAACGCCTCCACCGCGGCGAGCGCCACCGCCGCGTTGTGCGCCTGGTGGGCGCCGTAGAGCGGGAGGAAGATCTCCTCATACTCGCCGCCCAGGCCGCGCAGCGTCAGCAGCTGCCCGCCGACCGCGATCTCGCGCGAGACGACGCCGAACTCCATGCCCTCGCGGGCCACCGTGGCATCGACCTCGACGGCCTTCTTCAGCATGACCTGCGCGGCGTCGACCGGCTGCTGGGCCAGGATGACCGTGGCGCCCTGCTTGATGATCCCGGCCTTCTCGCCGGCGATCTCGGCGGGCGTGGTGCCCAGCCGGTCGGTGTGGTCCAGCGAGATGGGGGTGACGACGGCGACCGAGGATTCGATGACGTTGGTCGCGTCCCAGCTGCCGCCCATGCCGACCTCGACGACCGCGACGTCGACCGGCGCGTCGGCGAACGCCGCGTAGGCCATGCCCGTCAGCACCTCGAAGAAGGAGAGCCGGTACGGCTGCTGGGCGTCGACCATCTCCACGTACGGCTTGATGTCCTGGTACGCCTCGATGAACCGCTCGGGGTCGATCGGGGAGCCGTCCAGGCTGATCCGCTCGGTGATCGACTGGACGTGCGGCGAGGTGTAGCGGCCGGTACGCAGGTCGAAGGCGCCGAGCAGCGCCTCGATCATGCGGGCCGTGCTCGTCTTGCCGTTGGTCCCGGTGATGTGGATCGAGGGGTACGCGCGCTGCGGCTCGCCGAGCACGTCCATCAGCGCGGCGATGCGCGTGACGGAGGGCTCCAGCTTGGTCTCGCCCCAGCGTCCCGCGAGCTCCTGCTCCACGGCGCGCAGCGCCTTGTCCACCTCGGGGTCGGCGGGGCGGGCGGGGACCTCGTCGCCCTGCGGCGGTCCGGAGCGGGTGCGCAGCGTGCGGCTCCCGGCCTCGATCACCGCCAGGTCGGGGTCGCGCTGGGTCTCTTCGTCGACGATCTCCGCGAAGGTCTCGTCGGGATCGGAGTCGTCGTGCCGGTCGGAAGGGCGGGGCTCACTCACGGGGCCAGTCTACGGATGGGCACGGACATCGCGCGCAGCGCCCGGTGGCGGGGACGAATACCGGCAGCCGGACACCGGCGGAAAGAGCGAAGCCCCCGTCCCCCTGGTCGGTCAGGGGGACGGGGGCTCCGTGCTCAGGGGATCAGCTCTGCGGCAGGTTCGCCAGCTGGCCGGAGATCCGTTCGATGTCGGCCTCGGCCTTGGCGAGCCGGCCGCGGATCTTGTCGACCACGTTGTCCGGGGCCTTGCCGAGGAACGCCTCGTTGGAGAGCTTGCCGACCGCCTGGGCCTTCTCCTTCTCGGCGGCGCCCAGGTCCTTCGTCAGGCGCTTGCGCTCGGCTTCGACGTCGATGGTGCCGGAGAGGTCGAGCGCGACCGTGGCCCCCGCGACGGGCAGCGACGCGGTGACGTGGAAGCCCTCCTCGGCGGGCTGGAGCCGCAGCAGCTGGCGGATGGCCGCCTCGTGCGGAGCGAGCGGCGTACCCGTCAGGGTGAGCTCGGCCGGGACCTTCTGGCCGGGCTGCAGGCCCTGGTCGGAGCGGAACCGGCGGACCTCGGTGACGACCTGCTGGACGAGCGCGATCTCCTGCTCGGCCGCGTCGTCGCGGAAGCCGGAGTCCTTCGGCCAGTCGGCGATGACCAGGGTCTCCTTGCCGGTGAGCGTGGTCCACAGCGTCTCGGTGACGAACGGGACGATCGGGTGCAGCACGCGCAGCATCACGTCCAGGACCTCGCCGAGAACCCGGCCTGAGACCTTGGCGCCCTCGCCGCCCGCGAAGAAGGTCGTCTTCGACAGCTCGACGTACCAGTCGAAGACCTCGTCCCACGCGAAGTGGTAGAGGGCGTCGGAGAGCTTCGCGAACTGGAAGTCGTCGTAGAACGCGTCGACTTCGGCGACCGTCTTGTTCAGCCGCGACAGGATCCACCGGTCGGTCGCCGACAGCTGCTCGACGGGCGGCAGCTCGCCCTCCACCGTCGCGCCGTTCATCAGCGCGAAGCGGGTGGCGTTCCAGATCTTGTTGGCGAAGTTGCGGGAGGCCTTGACCCAGTCCTCTCCGATCGGCACGTCCGCACCCGGGTTGGCACCCGTGGCGAGCGTGAACCTCACGGCGTCCGAGCCGTACGCGTCCATCCAGTCGATCGGGTCCACCGCGTTCGGGTTGGACTTCGACATCTTCTTGCCGAACTCGTCCCGGACCAGACCGGTGAGCGCGACGGTCTTGAAGGGGACCTCACCGTCCATCGCGTACAGACCGAACATCATCATCCGGACGACCCAGAAGAAGATGATGTCGTGGCCGGTGACCAGGACATCGGTCGAGTAGAACTTCTCGAGGTCCGGGGTCTGTTCCGGCCAGCCGAGCGTCGAGAACGGCCAGAGACCGGACGAGAACCAGGTGTCGAGGACGTCCTCGTCCTGGACCCAGCCCTCGCCGGTGGGCGCCTCCTCGTCGGGGCCGACGCAGACCGTTTCGCCGTTCGGCCCGTACCAGACGGGAATCCGGTGACCCCACCACAGCTGCCGCGAGATGCACCAGTCGTTGAGGTTGTCGACCCAGTCGAAGTACCGCTTCTCCATTTCCTGCGGGTGGAGCGCGACCCGGCCGTCGCGGACCGCGTCGCCCGCGGCCTTGGCGAGCGTCTCGACCTTGACCCACCACTGGAGGGAGAGGCGGGGCTCGACGGTCGTCTTGCAGCGCGAGCAGTGCCCGACGGAGTGGACGTACGGGCGCTTCTCGGCGACGACGCGGCCCTGCTCACGCATGGCGGCAACGATCGCGGAGCGCGCCTCGAAGCGGTCGAGTCCCTGGAAGGGGCCGTGCACGGTGATGACACCGCGCTCGTCCATGATCGTCATGAGCTCCAGGTCATGGCGCTGGCCGATCGCGAAGTCGTTCGGGTCGTGAGCGGGTGTCACCTTGACAGCACCCGTGCCGAACTCGGGGTCGACATGAGTGTCGGCGACGACCGGGATCGTCCGGTCGGTCAGCGGCAGCTTGATCCGCTTGCCGACGAGATGCGCGTACCGCGCGTCGTCGGGGTGAACCGCGACGGCCGTGTCACCGAGCATGGTCTCGACGCGGGTGGTTGCCACGACGACGGTCTCGTCGCCCTCGCCGTACTTCAGCGAGACGAGTTCGCCGTCGTCGTCCTGGTAGTCGACCTCGATGTCGGAGATCGCGGTCAGACAGCGCGGGCACCAGTTGATGATGCGCTCGGCGCGATAGATCAGCTCGTCGTCATAGAGCTTCTTGAAGATCGTCTGGACGGCTTCGGAGAGCCCCTCGTCCATGGTGAACCGCTCGCGCGACCAGTCGAGTCCCGCACCGAGGCGCTTCAGCTGGCCCAGGATCCGGCCGCCGTACTCGTCCTTCCACTGCCAGACACGCTCGGTGAACGCCTCTCGGCCCAGATCCTGCCGCGACTTGCCTTCCTCGGCGAGCTGCTGTTCGACCTTGTTCTGGGTGGCGATGCCCGCGTGGTCCATGCCCGGCAGCCACAGCGTCTCGAAGCCCTGCATGCGCTTGCGCCGCGTGAGGGCATCCATGAGCGTGACCTGGAAGGCATGGCCCAGGTGGAGCGCACCGGTGACGTTCGGCGGCGGGATGACGATCGTGTACGGGGGCTTGTCGCTCGTCGCGTCGGCGGTGAAGTAACCCCGTTCTACCCAGCGCTCATACAGCTTCCCCTCTACCTCGGCCGGTGCGTACTGGGTCGGCAGTTCGGGGTTGCTGGCTGGCGTCTGCTGAGTGTTCTCGGTCACGGGGGACAGTTTAGGGCCGTCACAGTCATGCGTTGAAACCGGTTTGTTCAGTAACGGTGTGACTCCCGGTGCTCCATCCGGGCGACCCTTCCGCCAGGATGTTCGGAACGCGTAAGCATCACGAACAGGGGACACCGCAGATGAGCTACAACCAGCCGGGCCCGTACGGCGGCCAGCAGCCCCAGGGCCAGCCCGGACCCTACGGTGGCCCGCCGCAGGGCCAGCCCGGCCCGTACGGCCAGCAGCCGGGCCCGTACGGCCAGCAGCCCCCGCAGGGCCAGCCCGGTTACGGCTACCCCCAGCAGGCCCCCCAGGGTGTCCCGCCGCAGCAGCAGGGCTACGGCTACCCCCACGCCCAGCAGCCCGGCCCGTACGGCCAGCAGCCCCCCACGCCTCCTTACGGCGGCCAGCAGGCGTACGGCACGATGCCGATGCCCCCGGCCCAGCCGAAGAAGAAGACCGGCCTGATCATCGGTGGCGTGGTCGTGGCGCTGGCGGTCATCGGCGGCGGCGTGTACTTCCTGACGTCGGGGGGCGGCGCGAGCAACAGCGACGTCGCGGACTCCACCAAGGGGTACAAGCTGACGCCCGCCGCGTCGGTGGACGATTACAAGAACGACTCGTCGGGGGGTGCGTCGTCGCCGATGACCGGCGAGAGCAAGACGAAGGCCGAAGGGATGGGGATCAAGAACCCCCAGCAGACGGTGGCTCAGTACAGCGCGGGCACCAAGGAGAACGAGCTCAGCATCAAGGGCCTCACGCTCCAGGGCATCTGGGGCGACGTCACCGACCCCGCGAAGGTCATCGACAACTCGTTCACGAACACCGAGAACGACATGCAGAAGAAGAACAAGGACTTGCAGTACTCCCTCGTCGGAAGCGCCCAGGCCAAGACCCCGTCCGGTTTCAAGGGGGCGCTGATGAAGTGCCAGGACATGAAGGTGACGAACAGCAAGGGTGACGGAACCGCGAAGAACGGGCCGAAGGAGTTCACCATTCCCACCTGCGTCTGGGCCGACTACAGCACGGTCGGTGTGGTGAGCGGGGTCGACGTGGCGCTCTCCATGGCCGGCAAGGGCATGTCCCAGGACGACCTGGCCGCCCTGACCGCCAAGCTCTACAACACGTCCCGCACCAAGGTCTGATCGGACCGCGCATACGGAAAAGGGGCGCCCGGCCGGGCGCCCCTTTTCCGTATGCGTTCGTACCGCTACGCGGACTTCTCGTGCCGCCCGCCGTCGCCCTTGCCGATCGTCCGCGGCTCGCGCGGGACCAGCGTCGGGTTCACGTTGTTGCGGACGACGTCGGCCGTGATGACGACGCGGGCGACGTCCTTGCGGGACGGCACCTCGTACATCACCGACTGGAGGACCTCCTCCATGATGGCCCGCAGGCCACGCGCTCCGGTGCCGCGCAGGATCGCCTGGTCGGCGATGGCCTCCAGGGCCGGGCGGTCGAAGTCCAGCTCGACGCCGTCGAGTTCGAAGAGCCGCTGGTACTGCTTCACCAGCGCGTTGCGCGGCTCGACGAGGATCTGCAGCAGCGCCTCGCGGTCCAGGTTGTGGACCGAGGTCAGGACGGGCAGCCGGCCGATGAACTCCGGGATCATCCCGAACTTCACCAGATCCTCCGGCATGACCTCCTGGAACTGGTCGCTCGCCTCGATCTCCCGCTTCGAACGGATCGTCGCGCCGAAGCCGATGCCCTTGGCACCCGCCCGGGACTCGATGATCCGCTCCAGGCCGGAGAAGGCGCCGCCCACGATGAACAGCACGTTCGTCGTGTCGATCTGGATGAACTCCTGGTGCGGGTGCTTCCGGCCGCCCTGCGGCGGTACGGAGGCGGTGGTGCCCTCCAGGATCTTCAGCAGGGCCTGCTGGACGCCCTCGCCCGAGACATCGCGGGTGATCGACGGGTTCTCGCTCTTGCGGGCGACCTTGTCGATCTCGTCGATGTAGATGATCCCGGTCTCGGCCTTCTTGACGTCGTAGTCCGCGGCCTGGATCAGCTTCAGCAGGATGTTCTCGACGTCCTCGCCGACATAGCCGGCCTCCGTCAGCGCCGTCGCGTCGGCGATGGCGAACGGGACGTTGAGCATGCGGGCCAGCGTCTGCGCGAGCAGCGTCTTGCCGGAGCCCGTGGGGCCCAGCAGCAGGATGTTGGACTTGGCCAGCTCGATGGCGTCGTCGCGGCCCTGCGCGCCGCCGTTCTCGCCCGCCTGGACCCGCTTGTAGTGGTTGTACACAGCGACCGAGAGGGCCTTCTTCGCGGGCTCCTGCCCGACGACGTACCCCTCGAGGAACTCGTAGATCTCGCGCGGCTTGGGGAGTTCCTCCCACCGCACCTCGGAGGTCTCTGCGAGCTCCTCCTCGATGATCTCGTTACAGAGATCGATGCACTCGTCGCAGATGTACACACCGGGTCCCGCGATGAGCTTCTTCACCTGCTTCTGGCTCTTTCCGCAGAACGAGCACTTGAGCAGATCGCCGCCATCACCGATGCGTGCCACGAGGTGCTTCCCCTTCGCCTGGGAGCAGCTTGGTTCAGCGGCTCCTGGTGCCTCTATCCGACGGTACCTTGCCTTGACCCCCGTTCGGGCCCCCCTTGGCACGGTTCACACGGCGGAGACCGGGCGAACATGGTGTGCCAAGGGGTGAAGGCGGACGTCAGGCGGACATGGCCGCCTGCTTGCGGGTCGACACGATCTGGTCGACGAGACCGTAGGCGAGGGCGTCCTCGGCGGTCAGGATCTTGTCGCGCTCGATGTCGTCGCGGATCTTCTCCAGCGGGGTGGTGGAGTGCTTGGCCAGCATCTCCTCCAGCTGGGTGCGCATCCTCAGGATCTCGTTGGCCGCGATCTCCAGGTCGGAGAGCTGCTCACGGCCGGTCTGCGAGGACGGCTGGTGGATCAGCACACGGGCGTTGGGCAACGCCATCCGCTTGCCGGGCGTACCAGCGGCGAGCAGCACGGCCGCGGCGGAGGCCGCCTGGCCCATGCAGACCGTCTGGATGTCCGGCTTCACGAACTGCATCGTGTCGTAGATCGCGGTGAGCGCGGTGAACGAGCCGCCGGGGCTGTTGATGTAGATCGAGATGTCCCGGTCCGGGTCCATCGACTCCAGGCACAGCAGCTGCGCCATGACGTCGTTGGCGGAGGCGTCGTCGATCTGCACGCCGAGGAAGATCACGCGCTCCTCGAAGAGCTTCGCGTACGGGTCGTACTCACGCACGCCCTGCGAGGTGCGCTCCACGAAGCGCGGCACGATGTAGCGGTTGTCCACCTGCGGGCCGGTGTAGAGGCCGCTCGCGGAGGCGCCGGGGAAGTTGTTCATGTGGGTGTTCACCATCCTGGTGGCGTTCTGTGGCTGGGTGTCTCGGCGTACGAGAGGTGCGCGGGGCGGTGGAGCCGGATCCGGTGACCGGATCAGGCGCCGGTGCCGCCGCCGCCCGGAACGCCCGATGCGATCGTGATGATCTCGTCGATGAGGCCGTACTCCTTGGCCTCCTCCGCGGTGTACCAGCGGTCGCGGTCGCCGTCGCGGATGATCGTCTCGACGGTCTGGCCGGAGTGACGGGCGGTGATCTCCGCCATCCGCTGCTTGGTGCGCAGCAGGTACTGGGCCTGGATCTTGATGTCCGAGGCCGTGCCGCCGATGCCGGCCGAACCCTGGTGCATGAGGATGTCGGTGTTCGGGAGCGCGAAGCGCTTGCCCGCGGTGCCGCCGGTGAGCAGGAACTGGCCCATCGAGGCCGCCATGCCCATTCCGATGGTGACGACGTCGTTCGGGATGTACTGCATGGTGTCGTAGACCGCCATGCCGGCCGTCACCGAACCGCCGGGGCTGTTGATGTAGAGGTAGATGTCCTTCTCGGGCTCCGCGGCGAGAAGAAGCAGCTGCGCGGTGATCTTGTTGGCGATCTCATCGTCGACCTGCTGACCGAGGAAGATGATGCGCTCGCCGAGCAGCCGGCTGTAGACCTGGTCACCGAGGCCTCCACCGAGGGACGGCTCTCCGGCGGCGTAGGGCATCAGATTCGTCACGTATCCACCTGCTCGTCTCTGACGGCTCCGGCCGTCTCAGCGTCTTCGTACCGGGTGGGCGGGGACTCCCCTGCCCTTCCTATTCATGGACCCTAACGCGCAGGTAGGACAACGCCATCCCGCTTCCGCAACTGTTCGCTGGGAGCGCAAGCTGCGCAGTCCGCACAAGGGTTGTGGGGCACCGTACGCCATACGGCGACGGGCTCCGGACGCGCATGCGTCCGGAGCCCGTCATTCGGGTTCAGCGCGAGGCTCAGGCCTCGTTCTTCTCCTCGGCGGCCTCGGTGGTGCCCTCGGCGGCCTCGACGATCTCGATGGCCTCCTCCGCCACGTCCTCGTCGTCCTCCAGCTCGACGACCTCACCGTTGGTGTCGACGACCTTGGCGGCCTCGACGACCACGGCCAGCGCCTTGCCGCGGGCGACCTCGCCGACGAGCATCGGCACCTGGCCGCCCTCGACGACGGCCTGGGCGAACTGGTCGGGGCTCATGCCGGAGGAAGCAGCACGCCGCATGAGGTGCTCGGTGAGCTCCTCCTGGTTGACGTTCAGCTTCTCCTTGTTGACGATCTCGTCCAGGATGAACTGGGTCTTGATGCCCTTGATCGCCTGCTCGGAGGTCTCGGCGTCGAACTCCTCGACCGTCTTGCCCTGGATCTCCAGGTACTTGTCGAGGGTCAGACCCATCTGACCCAGCTGGTGGTGCTCCAGGTTGTGCTTGCGGGTCTGGACCTCGTCCGCGAGCAGCTTCTCCGGGATCGGGACCTCGGCGAGCTTGAGCAGCTCGTCCAGGACACGCTCCTGGGCCTGGGTGGCCTGGTCGTACTGCTTGGTGTTCTCCAGGCGCTTGCGGCTGTCCGCCTTCAGCTCGTCCATGGTGTCGAACTCGCTCGCCATCTGGGCGAACTCGTCGTCCAGCTCGGGGAGCTCACGGGCGGCGACAGTGGCGACCTTGACGGTGACCTCGGCCTCCTTGCCCTCGGCGGAGCCACCCTTCAGCTCGGAGGTGAAGGTGGCCTCGCCACCCGCCTCCAGGCCGGTGACGGCGGCGTCGATGCCGTCGAGGAGCTCTCCGGAACCGATGGTGTACGAGACACCCTCGGCCACGCCGTCCTCCAGGACCTCGCCGTCGACCTTGGCCTGCAGGTCGATCGTCACGACGTCGCCCTCGGCGGCGGCGCGCTCGACCGGGTTGGTGGAGGCGAAGCGCTCGCGGAGCTGCTCCACGGCCTTCTCGACGTCCTCGTCGCTGACCTCGAGGGCGTCGACGGTGACCTCGATGCCGGAGTAGTCCGGGATCTCGATCTCGGGGCGTACGTCAACCTCGGCGGTGAAGGCCAGCAGCTCGCCGTCCTTCAGCTCGGTGATGTCGACCTCGGGCTGACCGAGGACGTTGAGCTCACCCTCGTTGACGGCCTCGGTGTAGAACTTCGGGAGGGCGTCGTTGACGGCCTCCTCCAGCACCGCACCGCGGCCGAAGCGCTGGTCGATGACCCGGGCAGGGATCTTGCCCTTGCGGAAGCCCTTCACCGTGACCTGCTGGTTGATCTTCTTGTACGCCGCGTCGAGGCTGTCCTTGAGCTCCTCGAAGGGCACCTCGACAGTGAGCCGAACCCGGGTCGGGTTCAGGGTCTCCACGGCGCTCTTCACGGTTCGGTCTCCTTGTGGCTGACTTCTTGGGGTTCTGCTCCACCGCACTGGAGGCGGCTTCGCGGACCGAGCCCGGTACATCAGACACACGGGCACGCATTTTGCATAGTAACGGCAAGGAGTCGGACTCCCACAATGCGATCTTGCCCGTGGTCTGCGATCTTGCGGGTGGTCCCTGGATGTTGCTCGTGTGGTCCTGAGATCTTGCTGGTGGTCGGGGTGGCCGGATTCGAACCGACGACCTTCCGCTCCCAAAGCGGACGCGCTACCAAGCTGCGCCACACCCCGTCGGTGCGACACGTAGGGTACATGCAGTCAGGCCGTGCATCGGCCACTTTTCGCGGGTGGCACCGGACGCGACACCGGGTGGCCGCAATCGGGTGTGCGGGCAGCCTCCGCGACCCGCTACGATGCTTCACGTGCCGCCGGTCCCCGGATCTGCGGTGCGGCTTTGCGGGCGTAGCTCAATGGTAGAGCCCTAGTCTTCCAAACTAGCTACGCGGGTTCGATTCCCGTCGCCCGCTCCATGCTTGGGCCCGGTCCGGCGAATTCTTCGCCGGACCGGGCCTTTTGCGTTCCGTATGGACTGCGCCGGTCCGCCGCCCGTGCCGGAGCGCGGGCGGCGGACCGGATTCAGAAGGAGATCTGGTTGATGGTCTCCGCTATCGAGTTCATGAACCTGGTGATCGACGGCGCCATGCCGGTCGATGCCAGGAAGAAGCCGAAGAGCGCCGCGACGATCGCCGGCCCGGGCTTGATCGAGCCGCCCCGGATCAGGACCACCAGGATGATCGCCAACATCAGCACCACAGACAGTGAAATGGCCACGACTGATCACACCCTTGGTCGGTCCGCCTTGCCGGCCCGGAGGTGTGCGGCCGAGCACCCTCCGTCCCGTCCATCGTGCCACCAACTCCCCTGTGGTCGCTGCCGGGTGACGGATCGAAGTGGCGGGATCTCGCCATCCTTGCGCCCCCGCGCGCATCCGGGGCGCACGACCGCACGAGGGGTCGCACAGGGCTCCGTCCATGCCCCGCAAGTCCGCGAGCGGTGTTCCGCAACCCTGTGCGCGAGCTGTGAATCACACATTCACAATGGCTTGCGAATGTGACGGTTTCCATATCCGCACACTTCATTCACATGCAATTCTCAGGCTCGGGTGCGATTAAATTCACGCCGCCCAACAGGCTGCCGATATGCACCATTTAAGGTGGATGAATCGGTGCATAGCGGGCGGTTGCCGGTGGTTTCACTTTCGATTGGACAGGAACACAAGGCAGGACCGAGCGATATCCCCGAGCGGTTTTACGAATTGCAATCGGGCCGTCTAAGGTGCATGAGATGTTCCACGCTCCGAACGTATTTCAGAGGGCCCCGCTCCCATCGGCGACCCGGGAGCCGGAGCCCAGACACCGAGGGACGACCGCCACCGCTGCACCCCCCGCACCGGTGGCGAACAAGCCTCCGGCCTCCGCACCGGCGAAGCGGCGTGACGCCTACTTCGACAACGTCAAATATCTGGCCATCGTGCTCGTCGCGGTGGCGCACTCATGGGAACCGGTGATGGACGGCAGCCGGACCGCACGGGCGCTGTACATGGTGGCGTACACCTTCCACATGCCGGCGTTCATCATCGTCTCCGGCTACTTCTCCCGCTCCTTCGACATGTCGGCCGCGAAGGTGAAGCGCCTGGTCACCGGTGTCGCCGTGCCCTATGTGGTGTTCGAGACGGCGTATTCGCTGTTCAAGCGGTACGCGGACGACGCGGCTGATCAGTCGATCAGCCTGATGGACCCCTGGTACCTGACGTGGTTCCTGATCGCGCTGTTCATCTGGCGGATCACCACGCCGCTCTGGCAGGCGCTGCGCCATCCGCTGCCGGTCGCGCTCGTCATCGCCGTGCTCGCCTCCTTCTCCCCGACGATCGGCGACGACCTCGATCTCCAGCGTGTTCTGCAGTTCCTTCCGTTCTTCGTGCTGGGACTGCGGCTGAAGCCCGAGCACTTCGAGCTGGTGCGCCGGCGCGAGGTGCGGATGCTCGCGCTACCGCTGTTCGCAGGGGCCCTGCTGTTCGCGTACTGGGCGGCGCCCCGGATGCAGCTGGGCTGGTTCTACCGCAGCAACAGCGCGCAGGAGATGGGCGCCCCGTGGTGGTCCGGTGCCGTGATGACGCTGGCCATGTTCGGCTGCGCGCTGCTGCTCACCATCGGGTTCCTGGCCTGGGTGCCGCGCCGCCGCATGTGGTTCACGGTGCTCGGCACCGGCACGATCTGCGGCTATCTGCTGCACGGCTTCCTGGTCAAGGGGGCCGGGTACGCCGGGGTGTTCGACGTCTACGACTGGCTCTCGGCCCCCGCCGGGCTGGTGCTCGTCTCGGTGGTCGCGGCCGCCGCGGTCACGCTGATGTGCACGCCACCGGTGCGCCGGGTGCTGCGCCCGGTGACGGAGCCGGACATGGACTGGGCCTTCCGCCGGGCCTCGGCCCGGCTCTGAGCCCGGCCGCTCTCCGGGCCGATCCGGTCTGGAGGCCGATCCGGTCTGGAGGCCGATCCGGTCTGGAGGCCGATCCGGTCTCCGGTCCGGGCCCGGCCGGGAAGTTGATCAGTCCTCCGCCGTGTTGGCTTGAACCGGTTGCTCGGCGGGCGGTTCGCCCGGCGTGAGCCCCAGCAGCGCCCGTACCTGCGCATACTTCTCGGCCAGCCGGGTACGGGTCGCCGGTTCCAGCACGGCGAGGCGGGCCGGGTCCGCGTTGTGCGCCAGGTCGGACTCCTTGATCAGCAGGGCGCCCGGGGTGTCCAGGATGCGCCGGGTGTACGAACGAAGGTCCTCGCCGTCACGTTTGGTGACGGCGAGGACCATGTCCTTGACCTCCTGTGGCAGCGCGGCGGCGGCCAGCCATTCCCCCGACAGTGCGTCGTCCTCGACGGCGTCGTGCAGCCAGGCCGCGGCGATCTGTCCGTCACTGCCGCCTCTGATCCGTACGCCCTCGGCGACCGCGGCGAGATGTTCGGTGTACGGGCGTCCCGCCTTGTCCCGCTGTTCGGCGTGGGCCTCTCGGGCGATCGCCTCGACTTCGGCCAGGGTCAGCTGTGCGCGTGGGGTGGGCATGGCCCGACTCTACGGACGCTCGGTTCTCCCACGCAGGGCGGCCCGGGCCGGGACCGTCATCGCGGCCAGGCCGAGTCCGATGGTCGCGGCGAGGAAGGACCCGTACAACGTCGGCGGGATGTAAGGCGATTCGCCCGTGAGTCCCTTCACCATCGGGACCAGTGTGGCCAGTGCGATGCCGGTACCGATCGCGGCGCCGGCGACCGTGACGAGCAGCGCCTCCCAGCGGATCATGCCCATGACCTGGCGCCGGGTGGAACCGACGAGGCGGAGCATGGTCAGTTCGCGGCGGCGGTCCAGGACGGTCATCACCAGGGTGTTGACCGCGGCGACGGCGGCGAATCCGCCGAGGACCGCGGCCATGGTGGTGTTGGCCCAGGCGTTGATCTCACGGCTCTGGTCCTGAGCGGCGGCGTAGCCGGTCCGGTCGGTGACGGTGCCGAGCGCGGCGAGCTTCTGTGCTGCGGCGGGTGTGGCCCGTACCAGCAGTTCGGAGACGTACGGCGAGGTGACATGGGTGCTGAGGTCTGCGGCGGGCAGTGTGACCAGACCGGTGCCCAGGCCGCGGCCGTAGACGGCGACGATCTTCGGAGTCGCCTTGGTGCCGTCCGGGAGACGCAGGGCCAGCAGGTCGCCCGTGCCGAGCTTCGTGGATCCGGCGAGGGTGGTGTCGATGGCGACGGTGCCAGGGCGCAGGCCGGTCAGCGATCCGGTCCGGACGTCGAGGTCCTGGACCTTGGCGAGGTCGTGGCCGGAGCCGGTGATCCCCTGGGCTGAAGTGCTCTGGAGCGGCCCGTCCCCGGTGGGCACCAGAACGGAACTGCGGAGCAGCCCGACGGCGGTCTTGACGCCGGGTGTGGCGGCGGCCCGCTCGGTCGCGTCGGAGGCGAGTCCGGCCGGGGCGGAGACGATGTGGTCGGCGGTGATGGCGTCGCGCTGCTGGTGTGCGATCACCCGTTCCTCGCTGGTGTGCATGAACACGAGCGTGCAGGAGAAGGCCATGGCCAGCACAATCGGGGTGATCGCGGAGGCCAGGCGGCGCGAGTTCGTCCGGGAGTTGGCGGCGGCCAGCGAGCCCGACGCGCCGGTGGCGCGCAGCGGGAAACCGATGACGGCGGCGCAGATCCGCGCGATCAGCGGGCCGAGCAGGCCGACCGCGAGCATGAAGAACATGACAACGCCGAGTGCGGCGTTCGCCGCGTCCTCGCCGCTCGTGGACGCGGCGACCCCTGCGAAAGCCACGCCGCCGGCGAGGGCGGCGATACCGAGCGGGGTGCGGATCCAGCCGAACGGGGGGCGTTCCACCGCGGACTGGGCGAGAGCCAGCCCCGGCTTGGTCTTCGACGGCCGGCGGGCGGCGAAGTATCCGGCGCCCAGCGCGGTGAGCATCGTGGCTGCCACGGTGACGGTCAGCGGCAGCCAGGACACCCGCAGCGCGACGGCTTCGGGAATGGCGCCCATGTTCTGGAGCTGCCCGAACCACCAGTGGGCCAGGGCGATGCCGGGCAGACAGCCGAGCGCTCCGGCGAGCGGGGCGACGAGCAGGGACTCGGTGGCGATGGTGCGGCGCAACTGGCGCGGGGTGGCGCCGATGGCGCGCAGCAGGGCGAACTCGCGGCTGCGCTGGCCGACGGAGAGGGCGACCGTACCGGCGGCGGTGAAAACGGCGACCATGGTGGCGACGCCGCCGAAGGAGCCGCCGAGGCCGACGAGGCCTTCCTTGGCGCCCGCGAGTTCCGCGTCCTCGGCGGCGCCCCGGCCGTCACCGGTGTGGACCTGGGCCCCGGCGGTGTGGCCGACGGCCTCGCGTACCTGGTCGGCGAGGGTGCCGGTGGGGGTGGAGCGGGCAGCGAGCACGGCGATGGCGTCGACCCTGCCAGGGTGCCCGGAGAGCTGTACGGCCTGCCGGTCGGCGAACCAGACGGTGGCCTCGGTGGCGGTGGTGCCCGCGACACGGAACTCCCGTACGCCCGCGGGGGTGTCGAGGATGATCTCCTCGCCGACCCGGGCATCGGTGCCGGTGGGGACGACGACTTCGCCGGTCCCGGGCGCCTCGCCGGTGAGCAGTCGCGCGCCGGTGAGGGCGGTGGAGCCCCAGCCGTGAGCGGTGAGGAGCGTGTCGTCCTGCCGTACGGAGTAGCTGACGTCCCCGATCGCGGTGGCCGCGCCGGGGGCCGAGGCGGCCTTGCCCACCAGGGATTCGGGGAGCCGCGCGGTGTCCGGTACGGGGGTGGCGGCGTCGTACGCGCCCTCGCCGCTGCCGACCGTCATGTGGACCTGCTGGTCGGCGGAGACCACCACGGGTGCCTTCGCGTAGCGGTCCGCGGGTACCGAGGCGCGCAGGCCGGTCTCCAGCAGGATGCCGCAGGCGGAGACGATCGCCGCGGCCAGCAGGAGCGCGACGAAGGTCCCGACGAACGACGAGGGCTTGAAGCGAACGGCCGCGCGGGCGAGGCCGTTCGGGACGTGCGGGATGAACATCAGGCTGCTGCTCCGGAGTGGGCGGGGACGGTCCGTGCGGTCAGTGCGGCCATCCGGGCGGCGATCCGGCCGGCGTCGGCGCGCGGCAGGCGGTCCACGATCTCGCCGTCGGCGAGGAAGAGCACCTGGTCGGCGTAGGAGGCGGCCGTCGGGTCGTGGGTGACCATGACGACGGTGGCGCCGAGGCCGTCCACCGCGTTGCGCAGCAGGGCGAGGATCTCGGCGGCGGTGGTGGTGTCGAGGGCTCCGGTCGGCTCGTCGGCGAAGATCACATCGGGCCGGGCGACCAGGGCGCGGGCGACGGCGACGCGCTGCTGCTGGCCGCCGGAGAGCTCGCTGGGGCGGCGGTGGCCCTTGTCGCCGAGGCCGACCCTGTCGAGCATCTCGGTGGCTTCGCGGCGGCTGCGGGCGGAGCCGGTGCGCTGTCCGGCCAGGCGCATGGGCAGGACGACGTTCTGCTCGACCGTGAGGGACGGCAGCAGGTTGAAGGCCTGGAAGACGAAGCCGAGGCGGGTGCGGCGCAGTTCGGTGAGCCGGTTCTCGCTCATGCCGGTGATCTCGGTGCCGCCGAGGCGTACGGAGCCCTCGGTGGGGCGGTCGAGCCCGGCCGCGCACTGGAGGAAGGTCGACTTGCCGGAGCCGGAGGGCCCCATGACGGCGGTGAACGTGGCGCGTGGGAGGGCCAGGTCGATGCCCCGCAGCGCGTGGACGACGGATCCGCCCCTGCCGTACTGCCTGCGGACACCGCGCAGTTCGACGGCGAGGTCCGCGGGGACGGGCCCCTGGTGGAAGCCCGCCGGGTACTGACTGTCCTGCGCGCGCTGCCGGGTGCGTCGCAGCCCCATGATGTCCGCCTTCCGTTGCTCGACGGCCGCTTCTTCGACCGTGATTCGAAGCTACGGAACAGGGGTGGGCCGGGAACATGGCGGCTGCTGGCGGATCGGAGGTGGGGAAAACCCCAGGTCCGCTCCGGGGGGGGCGGATCCGGGCAGGTCACGACAGGGCCCCGGGGCCGGTGTGCCCGGAGGGAGCACAGTTGCAAGGTTAATCATTCGGTAAACTAATTACTGACGATTCCTTGACGTTCTCTTGACCTGACGAAGGACTGGGCTCATCGGACACGCAGACACGCTCATCGCCATGGGCGGCGCCTTCCTGGCCGCCGCCGTTCTCGCCCGCGTCGGCAGCCGCATCGGACTGCCGACCATCCCCCTGTTCATCCTCGCCGGAATCCTGCTCGGCCCGCACACCCCCGGGATCGTGCTCGTCGCCGACCCGCACGAGCTGGAGATGCTCTCCGCGCTCGGCCTGGTGCTGCTGCTCTTCTACCTCGGTCTCGAATTCCACCTCGACGACCTCAAGACCGGCGGCCGCAAGATGCTCATCGCGGGCTCCGTCTATCTGGCGCTGAACGTCGGCGCCGGGCTCGCCTTCGGTTTCGTGCTGGGATGGGGCACCTCGGAGGCCCTCGTCCTGGCCGGGGTCATCGGGATCTCGTCGTCCGCCATCGTGACCAAGATCCTGGTCGACACGAAGCGCCTGGCCAGCCCGGAGACCAAGACGATCCTCGGCATCATCGTCGTCGACGACATCTTCCTCGCCCTCTATCTCGCCGCCCTGCAACCGATCCTGTCGCGCTCGGACAGCCTCGCCGCCGCGGTGCTCGACGGGGGCAAGGCTTTCGGCTTCCTGCTGCTGCTCGCGCTCACCGCCCGGTTCGGCACGAAGCTCGTCAGCAAGCTGATCCACACCTCGGACGACGAACTGCTCGTCATCTCCTTCCTCGGCGCCGCCGTGTTCGTGGCGGGGGTCTCCGAGTGGTTCGGGGTCGCGGACGCGATCGGCGCCTTCATGGTGGGTCTGATGCTCGGCAGCACGACGTCGGGCGGGCGCATCCTCAAGCTGGTCCACCCGCTGCGCGACGCCTTCGGGGCGATCTTCTTCTTCGCCTTCGGACTCTCCATCAACCCCGGCGATCTGCCGGGAGTGATGTGGCCGGTGCTTGCCGCCGTCGTGCTGACCGTGGCGATGAACATCCTCTCCGGCATGGTCTCCGCACGGGTCTACGGCTTCGGCCCGCAGGCCGCGGCGAACATCTCCACCACCCTGACGGCCCGCGGCGAATTCGCGCTGATCCTCGCCACGATGGCGGCCGGCGCCGGGTTGGACGAGCGGCTCCCGCCGTTCATCGCCGGGTACGTGCTCGTCCTCGCGGTCCTCTCCCCGCTGGCGGCCGGGCGCTCGCACTGGCTGGCCCGCATCCTGCCGGGCGGGCGGGGCCAGGACGGAAACAGCGGTGACAGCGAGGCCGGGAAGCTCTCGGTCCCGGCCTGAGCCGGGCCTCATCGGCGTCCGGGTACGGGGAGACGAAGCTCGTCGGCCCCCGTGCCCGGAGGCGCCGGTGCCGCGCGGCTCAGGACCTGCACGCAAAGGGCCTGCGCGGCCAGGACCAGCTGTTCAGGACCTGCGCGACAGCAGCAGCAGCGCCCGGTCGTCGTTGACGTCCTTGGCGCACGCCTCGATCAGGTGCCAGGCCGCGCCCTCGAACCCGGTGGCGACATAGCGGTCGGCCTCGCCGGTCAGCCGGTCGATGCCCTCCGCGAGATCGCGGTCGGACGCCTCGACCAGGCCGTCCGTGAACAGCATCAGTACGTCGCCGGGGGCCAGCGAGCCCTTCACGGCGTCGAACTGCGCCCCGTCGTACACCCCCAGCAGCGGCCCCTCGGCCGCCATTTCCTCCCACTGGCCGCTGCCCGAGTGGAGTTGGAGAGCGGGCGGGTGACCGGCCGACAGGAGTTCGTAGTCGCCCGATTCGAGGTCCAGGACCAGATGGATCGAGGTGGCGAACCCCTCGTCCCAGTCCTGGCGCAGCAGATAGCCGTTGGCCGCCGGCAGGAAGCCGTGCGGGGGCAGCGAGCCGAGCAGCCCGCCGAAGGCCCCGGACAGCAGGAGGGCGCGGGAGCCCGCGTCCATGCCCTTGCCGGAGACATCGGTGAGCACGGCCTCCAGGGTCCGTCCGCCGTTGGTCCGGGCGGCGACCACGAAGTCCCCGGAGAAGGACTGCCCGCCCGCCGGGCGCAGCGCCATCTCCCGGTGCCAGCCCTGCGGCAGCCGGGGCAGCGCGCTCTGTACCCGGATGCGTTCGCGCAGGTCGAAGAGCATGGTGCCGCCGCGCCGCCACGGCACCCCGACCCTGGCCCGGAACTGGGCGAGGACCAGCCCGAAGAAGCCGCAGGCCGCGACCACCAGGACGATGCCGGGGGTCACCCGGGCCGGGCCGTCGCCGTACGGCCCCAGTGCGAGCGACTCCACGATCAGGGCCGTGGCGGCGGTCGCGTACAGGCCGAGCAGGCTGGCCGGGCGCAGCAGCAGGCCACCCGCGACGATCGGCAGGACGAGTGCGGCCGGTGAGCACCACACGGCGTTGAACAGGGTGGCGCAGGTGATGGCCGGAATGGTGAGCAGCAGACCGGCCAGCGCGATCCAGTCCGAGCCGTCGCCGCGGAAGTAGTCGACCCCGGACTTGCGCAGCGCGATGCGTGCCCGGTGCGCCGATTTCCGCAATCGGGCCGGGTACGTGTCTGCTCCTGCGCGACGGGCCATTGCGGGGACCCTATCTACCCGGCCGCCCGAGGTGCAGGGGGACCCCGTGACAATGCGTTCGAAATCGGGTCGCCCCGCGCCCCTGCCCCCTGGTAGGCATGGCCCATGACTACTGAGCTTCGCGTACTGCGTCCGTCCGAATGGAACCAATGGTTCGGGTGTCTGGAGCTGGCGTTCGGCGGGGACGGGGAGGCTCCCGAGGAGCGCGAGCTGTTCGAGCAGCTGACCGAGCACGAGCGGTCGCTCGGCATCTGGGACGGTGACGACGTGGTCGGCACGGCGGGTGCGTTCAGCTTCCGGGTCGCGGTGCCGGGCGGGGCGCTGGTGCCCGCCGCCGCGATCACGATGGTGAGCGTCGCCGCCACGCACCGCCGTCGCGGGCTGCTGACCTCGATGATGCGCCGGCAACTGGACGACATCCGCGCGCTGGGCGAGCCGATCGCCGTCCTGACGGCCTCGGAGCCGGTGATCTACGGCCGCTTCGGCTATGGCGCCGCCTCGCGGCAGATGTCGCTGACGATCGAGAAGGACCGGATCCGGCTGGACGTGCCGCCGGGCACGGACGAGGTGCGGCTGCGCCACGCGAAGCCGGACGAGGCGATGGCGGCGTGCGAGAGCGTGTACGAGCGGCTGGTCTCCGGCCGTCCCGGCGTCCCGGTCCACGGGCCCGGCTGGGAGCGCAAGCCGATGGTCGACCCGGTCTCCAGCCGGCAGGGCTCCTCGGCGCAGCAGTGCGTGCTGGCCGAGCGGGACGGAGAGATCGTCGGCAATGTGACGTACCACATGAAGCCGGAGTGGGAGCCGGCCGGCCCCAAGGGCACCGTCGTGGTCAACGACCTGGCCGCCCTGGACCCGGCGGCGTACGCGGCGCTGTGGCGGTTCGTCTTCGACATCGACCTGATGACGACGATCGTGGCCCGCAACCGGCCGGTCGACGACGCGGTGCTCCACCTGGTGTCGGACGTGCGGCGGTGCAACGTCCGGGTCCGCGATTCGCTCCACGTGCGCATTGTGGAGCTGGGGGCGGCGCTGGAGGCCCGGTCGTACCGGGGCCCGCTGGACGTGGTGTTCGAGGTGGAGGACGCGTTCTGCCCGTGGAACGCGGGGCGTTGGCGGCTCACGGCCGACGCGAAGGGCGCCGCGACGTGCCGGCGGACCGAGGACGCGGCCGATCTGGCGCTCTCGGTACGGGAGTTGGGCTCGGCGTATCTGGGCGGCGAGTCGCTGAGCTCGCTGGGGCTGGCCGGGCGGGTAAGGGAGCTGCGGGCGGGCGCGCTGGCGGAGGCGTCGGCCGCGTTCCTGTCGGACACGGCGCCGTGGCTGCCGCGGGGGTTCTAGGGCAGGCCCGGGGGGCCTTCTAGGCCTTCTGGCACCCCGGGCACCAGAAGAGATTGCGGGCGGCGAGATCGGCGGTGCGGATCTCGCCGCCACAGATGTGGCAGGACTGGCGGGCCCGGCGGTAGACGTACACCTCGCCGCCGTGGTCGTCGACGCGCGGCGGGCGCCCCATCGCCTCCGGCATGTGCTCGGGGCGGACCGTGTCGATCCGGTTGTTCCGCACGCCCTCGCGCATCAGCGCCACCAGGTCCGCCCAGATCGCGTCCCACTCCGCGCGCGTGAGGTCCCTGCCGAGGCGGTACGGGTCGATCCCGTGCCGGAACAGCACCTCCGCGCGGTAGACGTTGCCGACCCCCGCGATGACCTTCTGGTCCATCAGCAGGGCCGCGACGGTGATCCGGCTGCGGGAGATCCGCAGCCAGGCCCGCTCGCCGTCCTCGTCGGTGCGCAGCGGGTCGGGCCCGAGGCGGTCGTGTATCGCGCGCTTCTCCGGGTCGGTGATCAGTGCGCAGGTCGTCGGGCCGCGCAGATCCGCGTGGTGCTCGTCGTTCAGCAGCCTCAGCCGGACCGTGTCGGTGGGCGGCGGGGCCGGGACCGTACCGAATCCGAGCTTGCCGAACAGGCCCAGGTGGATGTGGACCCAGCCGGTGCCTTCGAAGCCGAGGAAGAGGTGCTTGCCGTGGGCGTCCACGTCGGTGAGGGGCCGGCCGTCGAGCAGCGCGGCGCCGGCGGAGAACTTGCCCTGCGGGCTGCTCACCCGCACCGGACGCCCGGCGAACCTGTCCCGGTGGTCCGCGGCCAGGCGGTGGATCGTGTGTCCCTCGGGCACGGTGGCGGCTCTCCTCGGTGAGACTCGGTGGGACTCAGTGGGGCTCAGTGGGATGCGGGGCGGACATGGCTGTGCCGCCGGGCGCGCCGGCGGCACAGGGGTGGAGGCCGGTCAGCCGTGCTGCGGGTGGTGGGCCGGGATCGGGGGGAGCTCGCCGGTCGTCTCGTACGCCGTCAGCATCTCGATGCGACGGGTGTGACGCTCCTCGTTGGAGTACGGGGTGGCGAGGAAGATCTCGACGAACTTGGTGGACTCCTCCACCGAGTGCATCCGGCCGCCGATGGCGATCACGTTGGCGTTGTTGTGCTCGCGGCCCAGGGCGGCGGTCTGCTCGCTCCAGGCCAGTGCGGCACGGACGCCCTTGACCTTGTTGGCGGCGATCTGCTCGCCGTTGCCGGAGCCGCCGATCACGATGCCGAGGCTGTCCGGGTCCGCGGCCGTCCGCTCGGCGGCACGCAGGCAGAACGGCGGGTAGTCGTCCTGGGCGTCGTAGATGTGGGGGCCGCAGTCGACGGCCTCGTGGCCCTGGGACGTGAGCCACTCGACGAGGTGGTTCTTGAGTTCATAGCCGGCATGGTCCGAGCCGAGGTACACGCGCATGTTCCGAGTGTGGCACGTGCGACACGGGGTAGCGGCCATCGGGGTCGGAACGCTCCGGCCGTCGCGCCCGGGGATCCGCGGCGCACACCGCGTGACCGCGGGGCGCGGATCGCGTGTGAGCCGGGCCACTTGGGCAACGATCGGGCAAATGATCCGGAAGAAGGGGTTCCGTTTTTGCGGTTCGCCGGGCTTCAATGCATCACTTGCTGTCGCGCCCCACTGCGGCGGCCGGGCACGCATCGCGTGATCCGAGAACGTAAGGATTCGATTCCATGACGTCGCAGACCACCACGGCCGGGCCGGTCGAACGGCCCGGCGGGCCGGACTCCCCGCACGACCCCTCCGCCTCCCCCTCCCCGGACGGTCTCCAGCCGGGACTGAAGAACCGCCATCTCTCGATGATCGCCATCGGGGGCGTGATCGGCGCGGGCCTCTTCGTGGGCTCCGGCGCCGGTATAGCCGCCGCCGGACCCGCCATCCTGCTGTCGTACGCCCTGGTCGGCCTGATGGTCGTCTTCGTGATGCGGATGCTCGGCGAGATGGCCTCGGCCCGCCCCAGCTCGGGCTCCTTCTCCGCCTACGCCGACCAGGCGCTGGGCCGCTGGGCCGGTTTCTCGATCGGCTGGCTGTACTGGTTCTTCTGGGTCGTGGTGCTCGCCGTCGAGGCCACGGCGGGTGCCAAGATCCTGGAGGGCTGGGTGCCGGGCGTCCCGCAGTGGGCGTGGGCACTGATCGTGATGCTCGTGCTGACCGCGACCAACCTGGTCTCGGTCGGGTCGTACGGCGAGTTCGAGTTCTGGTTCGCCGGGATCAAGGTCGTGGCGATCGGCGCGTTCGTCGTCGTCGGACTGCTCGCCGTCTTCGGACTGCTGCCCGGCTCGGACAACCCCGGCGCGGGGCTGGCGCATCTCACCGACACCGGCGGGTTCTTCCCCAACGGGCCTGGCGCCATCCTCACCGGTGTGCTGATGGTCGTCTTCTCCTTCATGGGCAGCGAGATCGTCACCCTGGCCGCCGGTGAGTCGGAGAACCCGCAGCGCGCCGTCCAGAAGGCCACCAACAGCGTGATCTGGCGGATCGCCGTTTTCTACCTGGGCTCGATCTTCATCGTGCTCACCCTGCTGCCGTGGAACGACGCGTCGATCGTGAAGGACGGCAGCTATGTCGCCGCCCTCAACTCCATCGGCATCCCCCACGCCGGACAGGTCATGAACGTCATCGTCCTCACCGCCGTGCTGTCGTGCCTGAACTCCGGCCTCTACACCGCCTCGCGGATGGCCTTCTCGCTCGGCGGACGCGGGGACGCGCCGAAGGCGTTCGCCCGGACGAACAAGCGGGGCGTGCCGCAGGCCGCCATCCTGTCCTCGGTCGTCTTCGGCTTCGTCGCCGTGTTCTTCAACTACAAGTGGCCCGACACCGTCTTCCAGTTCCTGCTTAACTCCTCCGGTGCGGTCGCCCTCTTCGTCTGGCTGGTCATCTGCTTCACCCAGCTGCGGATGCGCGGCATGATCCTGCGCGAGTCGCCCGAGAAGCTGGTCGTACGGATGTGGCTCTTCCCGTACCTGACCTGGGCGACCATCGCGATGATCTCGTTCGTGCTGGTCTACATGCTGACCGACGACAGCGGACGTGAGCAGGTGCTGCTCTCGCTGCTCGTCGCGGCGCTGGTGGTGGCCGTCTCGCTGGTCCGTGAGGTCAGGAACCGCCGCAACGGCACGGATTCCAGGACACCCGCCAATACCTGACGGCCGTTGTCAGGTTTACCGGAAAGGCTCTCCCTCGCTTGCGTCACCGCACCAGCGATCGGAGAGCCTTTCCATGACCACCACCACCGCCCTGTCCGGTTTCCAGACCGGTTTCGCGATCCGCCCCGACCTCGTCGTCGAGGCCGCCCATGCCGAGGACGTACGCGCCGCCGTGGCCGACGCCGCCGCGCGCGGCCTGCCGGTCCGCGTCCACGCCACCGGCCACGGGCTGCCCGGCGCCATCGAGGGCGGGGTCCTGATCAGCACCCGCCGGATGGACTTCGTGGAGATCGACCCGGTCCGCCGCACCGCCCGGATCGGCGCGGGCGTCACCTGGGGGCAGGTGATCGAGGCCGCCGCACCGCACGGCCTCGCCCCGCTGAACGGATCGTCCCCGTCGGTCGGCGCGGTCTCCTACACCCTCGGCGGCGGGCTCTCCGTCCTGGCCAGGGAGTTCGGGTACGCCGCCGACCACGTGCGCTCCCTCGACGTGGTGACGGCCGACGGGACACTGCGCCATGTCCACCCGGACAGCGAGCCCGACCTCTTCTGGGCGCTGCGCGGTGGCGGCCACCGGCTCGGCGTGGTGACCGCCATGGAGATCGGCCTGGTCGGGGCCGAGCGGCTGTACGGCGGCTCGATCGCCTTCTACGGGGACGGGGCGGGCGTCGCGGCGGAAGAGGTGATCGGCGGCTATCTGGAGTGGACCCGGACCGTGCCCGACGCCCTGACGTCCTCGCTGGCGGCGATCCGGTACCCCGACTCCCCGCAGCTGCCAAAACCGCTGCGCGGGCACTACGTGCTCTCGGTAAGGGCCGCGTACACCGGCAGCGCGGCCGAGGGCGAGCGGCTGGTCGCGCCACTGCGGGCGATCGGGCCCGCGGCGGCGGATTCGCTGCGGGAGATGCCGTACGCCGACAGCCACACCATTCACAGCGACCCGCCGTTCCCGCACGCGTACTACGGCGACAGCGTGGTGCTCGACGGGCTGGACGCCGACCGTGCCGGACGCGTGCTGGAGCTGACCGGGCCGAAGGCGCCGATGATGACCGTGGTCCAGCTCAACCACCTGGGCGGCGCGCTCGCCGCCCGGCCCGCCGTCGACAACGCGGTGCCCTACCGCGAGGCCGGGTTCCTGCTGCGGCTGCTCTCACCGCTCGACGGCACGGACGTGGCCTCGGTACGGGCCCTGTACGCGGAGGTGGCCGAGCTGCTCACCCCTCACGCCCTGGGCCGCTCGCTCGGCTTCTCCTTCGGCGGCGGGGACCGGACCGAGGGTTTTCACGACGCCCGGACACAGCGGAGGCTCGCCGGTCTGGTGTCGCACCACGACCCGGCGAGCCTCTTCGGGGGGAGTTACGGAATCAGCCCCGGCGGCCGATGAGCTTCCAGGCCGCGGGCAGCGCGCCCATGGCCAGCGCGGCCTTCACCGCGTCACCGATCAGGAACGGCACCAGGCCGGCCGCGATCGCGGCGCTCGCCGACATGCCGGTGGCCAGCGCCAGGTACGGGACGCCGACCGCGTAGATGATCGCGGATCCCAGCACCATCGTGCCCGCGGTGCGCAGCATGGAGCGGTCGCCGCCGCGGCGGGCGAGGCCGCCGACCACGGCGGCGGCGAGCAGCATGCCGAGGACGTAGCCGAACGAGGGGAAGCCCATTCCGGAGGTGCCCTCGGAGAACCACGGCATGCCGGCCATGCCCACCAGCGCGTACACCGCGAGGGAGAGGAAGCCGCGACGGGCGCCGAGGGCGGTGCCGACGAGGAGCGCGGCGAAGGTCTGGCCGGTGACCGGTACCGGGGAGCCGGGGACCGGTACGGCGATCTGGGCGGCGATGCCGGTGAGCGCGGCGCCACCGAGGACCAGGGCCGTGTCGACGGCGTAACGGTGCCTGGCGGCGGGCAGCAGGTCGGCGAGGACCGCTCCGGTGCGGGCAGGGGCGGCGGCAGCAGTGCTCATCGGGACTCCGCGAGGTGAGGGCAGGTGGGGACAGACTGAGCCCGACGTTAGCCCACGGGTTAACGCTCGATCACCATCAGTGGCCCACAAAGCGTCGACCGGGGCGTTGGTGGGGTTTACACAATGGGCGGTACGCAATCGCACGACGGCGTGATGCTCGTCACTGAGGTGGGGGCGGAATGCCTCCGATCGGGTCGGGTGGGGCCACCGGGAGGGACTGTAGGTTCCCGCCAATTCCATCCGGTTCCACCGGGGGTGGGCCGGCGGCTTCCGTCCGGGATGGAGCGTCGGCTTCGAGCCGGGGCCGACCGATGGCCGAGCGGGCGCCGACCCGGCCGAACTCCGCCCGTGTCCGGGTGTGCACCTTGTGTGAGCATCGTGCCCGTATAGCGGACAGTGGTTCCCCGTGGGCGGGGTGCGTGCTCAGACTGTGCGCGCACGCCCCCCACATACCGCTCGGCCCTCCTCGCCCCACCTCTCTCGTCTCACCTATCGAACAGAGCTTGTCCATGTCTCGGAATTCCGTGTCTCCCCCCACCGATTCCCCGGCCGCCGTCTCCCACGCCGGGGCCGATTCGGCCCTCACTCACGGGCTCAAGCAGCGCCACCTGTCGATGATCGCCCTCGGCGGCGTCATCGGCGCCGGACTCTTCGTCGGCTCGGGCGCGGGCATCGCCGCCGCGGGACCGTCGATCATCGTCGCGTACGCCGTCTCCGGGCTGCTGGTCATGCTCGTGATGCGCATGCTCGGCGAGATGTCGGCCGCGAACCCGGCCTCCGGTTCCTTCTCCGTCCACGCGGAGCGGGCGATCGGGCCATGGGCGGGTTTCACCGCCGGCTGGGCGTTCTGGGTACTGCTCTGTGTGGCCGTCGGCCTGGAGGGCATCGGCGCGGCGAAGATCGTCACCGGCTGGCTGCCCGGCACGCCGGAGTGGGCCTGGGTCGCCCTGTTCATGGTGGTCTTCCTGGGCACCAATCTGGCCTCGGTGACGAAGTTCGGCGAGTTCGAGTTCTGGTTCGCCGCCCTCAAGGTCGTCGCGATCTCGCTCTTCCTGGTCCTCGGCGTGCTGGCGATCCTGGGCGTGCTGCCCGGTACGGACGCCCCCGGCACCGCCAACCTCAGCGGTGAGGGCGGCTTCATGCCGAGCGGCACCGAGGGCCTGGTGATCGGGCTGCTCGCCTCCGTCTTCGCGTACGGCGGTCTGGAGACCGTCACCATCGCAGCGGCCGAGTCCGAGAACCCGGTGCAGGGTGTCGCCAAGGCCGTGCGGACGGCGATGTGGCGGATCGCGCTCTTCTACGTCGGCTCGATGGCGGTCGTCGTGACGCTGGTCCCGTGGGACGACCCGAAGGTCGCGACGGTCGGCCCGTTCTACGCGGCCCTGGACCACCTCGGCATCAGCGGCGCGGCCGAGATCATGAACGTGGTCATCCTGGTCGCCCTGCTCTCCGCGATGAACGCCAACATCTACGGCGCCTCGCGCATGGCCTGCTCGCTGGTCGCCCGCGGCCAGGGCCCGAAGCGGCTCGGCAAGATCTCCTCGGGGGTCCCGCGTCCCGCGGTCCTGGTCTCGTCCTTCTTCGGTTTCCTGTGCGTGCTGCTCAGCTACTGGCGTCCCGACGACGTCTTCCCGTGGCTGCTCAACATGATCGGCGCGGTGATCCTGGTCGTCTGGATCTTCATCGGCGTCTCCCAGCTGATCCTGCGCGTCCGGCTGGAGCGTACCGCCCCGGAGCTGCTCGTCGTGCGGATGTGGTTCTTCCCCGTCCTGCCGGTGCTGGCGCTCCTGGCTATGGGTGGCATCTTCTTCCTGATGCTGCGCCAGCCGGACACTCGTGACCAGCTGCTGGCGACCGGCGTCCTGACCGTCGTGCTCATCGCCATCGGTCTCGTACGGCAGCGGCGGGCGGCGGCAGCGGCCGTCAACGGCTGACCTCCGGTGCGCAGGGCACGTTGAGGGAGAGCAGCGCACCGCCCGTTTCCCCGATCCGCACCTCGCTCACCGCCGCGTTCCGCAGCTGCGGAAAGACCCGGCGGTAGGAGCCCAGCGGAACCGACAGCAGTTCGCACAGCACCAGCCGCAGCAGGGTGTTGTGCGCGACGACGAGCACCCGCTGCGCCGGGTGCGCGTCGGCGATCCGGCGCAGCGCCGAGGACCCCCGGGCCGCCGCGGCCCGGGGGTCCTCGGCCCCCGGAAAGGGGTGGGCCACCGGGTCGGCGCGGTACTCCCGGGCCCGCCGCGGGTGCTCGGCCGCGAATTCCGCCAGGGTCCGCCCCTCCACCTCACCGAAGTCGCATTCGCGCAGCTCGTGTTCGCGCCGGGGCGTGATGCCGAGCGCCTCGCACGCGGGACGCGCGGTCTCGATCGCACGGCTGACCGTGGAGGTCCAGACCGCGTCGACCTCGCTCCGGGCCGCCCACTCGGCCAGCCGCCGGGCCTGGCGGCGGCCCTCGTCGGTGAGGGCGATGTCGCTGACCCCGGCGTAGCGGTTCTCCGCGTGCCAGACGGTCTGGCCGTGGCGGGCGAGCAGCAGGGTGGCCGGGCTCCCGGTCATGACTTCTCCGTTCTCATGGTTCGTCCGTTCGGGTGCGGGTGGTCGCGGACGGTCACGACTGCTCTGCCCGGGTGCGGGCGTGGGCGGCGACCGGGCCGGGGAGCCAGCCGCGTCGCTCCAGTTCGTCCACCAGCGTGAGGTACGGCTCGGTGTACCACGCCGTACGCGCCGGGTCCGGGTGCAGCACGTGCCGCAGCCGCACCATCGCACCCGCTGTCCCGATCAGACTGGTCCCGGCCCCCGCCCCGTACGCGGCGAGGATCGCCATGCCGAGGGCGGGCTCGCTGTACTGCGGGACGCACACGGACCGGCCCAGGATGTCGGCGCGCAGCCGGCTCCAGTAACCACTGCGGGCCGCGCCCCCGGTGAAGGTGAGCCGGCCGTACGCCTGGGCGCCGAGCAGATGGAGGTAGTCGAAGCAGAGCCGTTCGACCAGGCCCACGCCGGTGAGCAGGGCCAGCCAGTGCCCGGCGTCGGAGGCGGGCTCGCCGAGCAGGAACCCGGTGGCCTCCGGCGCGACGAAGGGGAACCGCTCCCCCGTCGCCACCAGCGGGTACGCCACCACCCGCGCCGGTTCGTGGTCGCGGGCCAGCGCGTCCATGCGGATCGGGTCCACCGCCGGGAAGGCGGCGGTCAGCGCGCCGCCGCCGACGCCCGAGGCGCCGCCGGGCAGCCAGCTCCCGTCCGGCGCGCGGTGGTTGTAGACCACTCCGGCCCGGTCCTGCACCGGCGACGAGGTGACTCCCTTCAGCACCAGCGTGGTGCCCAGCACCGAATTCCAGGAGCCGACGGTGAGCGAACCGGAGGCGATCTGCGCCGCGCACCCGTCCGTCATCCCCGCCACGAGGGCGGTGCCCGCCGGAATCCCGCTCTCCTCGGCCGCAGCCCGCCCCACCTCGCCGATGCGCGTCCCCGGCCGCACCACGTCCGGGAACAGCCCGTCGGGCAGGCCCAGCTTCCCGAACCGCCGCCGCGGCCACTCGTCCCGCTCCAGGTCGTAGCCGGTCTTCAGGGCATGGCTGGAATCGGTGGGCAGCGGCGTCCCGGCGAGCCGCGCCAGCACCAGATCGGCCTGGTGCATCACCCGTACCGCGCCGTCCGCCCCTGCCCCGTACTCCCCCAGCAGCCACATCGCCTTGGGCAGGGCCCAGCTCGGCGCGGTCCCCGCCCTGGCAGCCTCCGCCACGGCCCGCCCGTCGTCGTACATCACCCCGGGCGTCAGCGGCCGGCCCTCCCGGTCGCCGAGCAGCACGGTGCCGGAGGTGGCGCAGACGGCCAGCGCGCGGGGGGCGGGGCAGTCGCGCAGCGCCTGACGGCTGGCCGCGCACAGGGCGGTCCACCAGTCGAGGGGTTGCTGCTCATGCCGTACGCCGTCACGTCTGCCCGTGAGCGGGGCCGAGCCGCTGCCGAGGATCTCGCCGCTGTCTCCTGCCACCACCGCGCGGACGCTCTGCGTGCCGAGATCGATTCCCATCCACATATCGGTCCCCTCTGTGAAGTTCTCACTCTGCACCGAGAATTTCCGTTGCGCGAGGGATTGACGGCCAACTTGCGTTGTTCCAAGCTCTGTTAACCAGTCGGCTCAACGTGTGAACGGCCCCCCACCCATCTCCGGCCGGACCGTGGAGGTCACGGATGGACATGCACGCCCACGACCGGCGACGGTTCCTCGCCCTCGGCGCGGCCGCGGCCGCCACCCCGCTGCTGACCGCCTGCGGCGCGGGCTTCGGCGGCGACCGGGCCACGGGCGACGGCTCCGCGGCCGACGAGGTCACCGGCCCCTTCGACTGGAAGCGGGCCGAGGGAAAGACGGTCAAGGCGCTGCTCAACAAGCACCCGTACACCGACGCGCTGATCGCCGATCTGAAGGCGTTCACCGAGAAGACCGGGATCAAGGTCGAGTACGACGTCTTCCCGGAGGACAACTACTTCGACAAGCTCACCGTCGACCTGTCCAGCGGACGCGCCTCCTACGACGTGTTCATGCTCGGCGCGTACATGGTGTGGCAGTACGGGCCGCCGGGCTGGCTGGAGGACCTCGGCCCCTGGATGCGCAATTCCTCGGCCACCGGGGCCGAGTGGGACCAGGAGGACTTCTTCCCCAACCTCCTCGCGGCCGACCAGTGGTCGCTGAAGGCGGGCGCGCCGCTCGGGAAGGGCGGGCAGTACGCGCTGCCGTGGGGCTGGGAGACCAATGTCGTCGCGTACAACACCGAGGTGTTCAAGAAGCTCGGCCTGAAGCCGGCCGAGACCTTCGACGAGCTGCGCGAGGTCTCCGGGGCGATCACCCGCCGGGCGCCCGGCGCGGGCTTCGACGGGATGTACGGGGTCGCGGTGCGCGGCTCGCGCAGCTGGGCGACGATCCACCCCGGTTTCATGACGATGTACGCCCGCAACGGCCTGAAGGACTTCACCGTCGAGGGCGGGAAGGTGAAGCCCGCGATGAACTCCCCGGAGGCGATCGCGTTCACCCGGGACTGGGCGGAGATGGTCAAGAAGGGCGGGCCGCCGTCCTGGACCTCGTACACCTGGTACCAGTGCTCCAGCGACCTCGGGGCGAAGAAGGCGGGGATGCTCTTCGACGCGGACACCGCCGCCTACTTCCAGGCGGTGAAGGGGGCCTCGCCCGCCTCCGGGAAGATCGCCTTCCACCCCGGCCCGAAGGGCCCCAGCGGCTCGCTCGCCACCAACATGTGGATCTGGTCGCTCGGCATGAACGCCCGCAGCCGCAACAAGTCCGCCGCCTGGCTGTTCCTCCAGTGGGCGACCGGCAAGGAGCATCTGCGCAAGGGCGCGATCGAGCACAACCACATCGACCCGGTACGGAAGTCGGTCGGCCAGGACGCCGCGTACAAGGACAAGATGCGGGCCGTCCCGGGGTTCATCGAGACCTTCGAGACGGTCGTCGACGAGACGAGGATCCAGTTCACCCCGCAGGAGCAGTTCTTCGACGCGACGACCAGCTGGGCCGCCGCACTCCAGGAGATCTACGGCGGGAAGAACGCCTCGTCGGTGCTGAACGGTCTGGCCGGCGATCTGGCGTCGAAGGTCGGCTGACCGGTGCCCGGACGCACGGCCACCGCGCCGGAGGCCGGCCACGGGGCGGCCGCTGGCCCGGAGGGTGGCGAGAAGCCGGCGGTGCGGGCCGTGCCCGCGTGGCGCCGCTCGCTGCGGCCGTATCTGCTGATCGTGCCCGCGCTGCTGCTGACCGGCGGCATCCTCTACCCGTTCGGACTCGGTCTCTACTACACGGTGTTCGACTTCGCGGCGAGCAAGCCGCAGCCAGACCTGGTGGGGATCGGGAACTACCGGCGGATCCTCACCCAGCCCGCGTTCTGGGACTCGGCGCGGGTGACGGTGGCGTACGCGGTCGGCGCGGCGGCCGCCGAGACGGTGCTCGGGGTGGCCGTGGCACTGCTGCTGCACCGGTCGAGCCTGGTCGGGCGGGTGCTGGAGAAGATCCTGATCCTGCCGCTGATGATCGCTCCGGTGGTCGCCGCGATCATGTGGAAGCTGATGCTCCAGCCCTCGGTCGGCGTCATCAACCACCTGCTGGAGCCGTTCGGGCTCGGCGGTGTGCAGTGGACGGACACCCCGACGGGCGCGCTGCTCTCGTCGATCACGGTGGACGTGTGGGTCTACACCCCGTTCGTCGCGATCCTCGCGCTGGCCGGTCTGCGCTCGCTGCCCGCCTCCCCGTTTGAGGCGGCGGCGGTCGACGGGGCGGGCTGGTGGTTCACCTTCCGGCGCCTGACCCTGCCGATGCTCTGGCCGTACGTCCTGGTCGCCGTGATCTTCCGGTTCATGGACTCGCTGAAGGTCTTCGACATCATCTACGCGCTGACCGAGGGCGGTCCCGGGGACTCGACGATGGTGCTCCAGATCCGGGCCTATCTGGAGGCGATCCGCTTCCAGCGCTACTCGTTCGGGATCAGCTACATGATCGTGCTGTGGGCCGTGGTCTACCTGGTCACGATGGTGCTGGTGCGCTATCTGGGCCGGATCCAGAACCGGGCCGCGGAGGTGGAGCGGTGAGGCGCAGACTGCTCGGCCGCACTCCGGTCGTCGGCACGGAGGTGGAGCGGTGAGGCGCAGACTGCTCTCCGTCGCCGCCGACCTGGCGCTGATCGCCTACTTCGTCTTCGCGCTGTTCCCCGTCGTCTGGATGGTGGTCCTGTCGCTGAAGCCGACGAACGAGCTGTTCAGCACGTACTTCTCGTTCACCCCGACCCTCGACTCGTACCGCACGGTGCTGGGCGCCGGGAACGACCAGGGAGTGCCGTTCCTCCGGTTCTTCGTGAACAGCCTCGTCGTGTCGCTGGGCGCGGTCGCGCTGTCGCTGGTGATCGGGCTGCCCGCCGCGTACGCCGCGGCGCGGTGGCGGTTCCGCGGCTCGGAGAACCTGATGTTCACCCTGCTCTCGTTCCGCTTCGCGCCCGAACTCACCGTGATCATCCCGCTGTTCGTGCTCTACCAGCAGCTCGGGCTCTTCGACACCTACGTCGGCATGGTGTGGGTGCTGCAACTGGTGACGCTCCCGCTGATCGTCTGGATCATGCGGTCGTACTTCTCCGATCTCTCACCCGAGCTGGAGCAGGCGGCGCTGCTGGACGGCTACACCCGCAAGCAGGCGTTCTTCGAGGTGGCGCTGCCGCTGGTGAAGCCGGGGATCGCGGCCGTCTCGCTGCTGGCGTTCATCTTCGCGTGGAACAACTTCGTCTTCCCGCTGATCCTCACCTCGTCGAACGCGCAGACGGTGACGGTCGGCGCGCTGTCCTTCCTCGGCGGCGACCGGCCCAAGTACAACCTGACCGCCGCGGCGGCCCTGGTCTCGGTCGTCCCGCCGCTGCTGCTGGCGCTCACCATCCAGCGGTATCTGGTGCGCGGGCTGTCGTTCGGGGCGGTGAAGTCATGACCGGCCCGGCGGCCATCGCGCTGCGCGGGGTCAGCAAGCGCTACGGGAAGCACACCGCGCTCGACGGCCTGGACCTGGAGGTGGCCGAGGGCGAGTTCTTCTGTCTGCTCGGCCCGTCCGGCGCCGGGAAGACGACCGCGCTCAAGACGATCGCGGGCCTGGAGCAGCCGCAGGCCGGGACGGTCGAGCTGGGCGGGGCGGACATGGCTGGTGTGGAGCCCTACGACCGGGGCGTGGCCATGTGTTTCGAGTCGTACGCGCTCTACCCGCACCGCACCGCGTACGACAACCTCGCCTCCCCGCTCCGCTCGCCGCGCCACCGCCTCCCCGCGCACGAGGCGCGCGAGCGGATCGGGGAGATCGCCGAACTCCTGGGCATCGGCACCCTGCTGGACCGTCAGGTGGGCCGGCTCTCCAACGGCCAGCGGCAGCGGGTGGCGCTCGGCCGGGTGCTGGTGCGGCCGGCCAGGGCGTTCCTGCTGGACGAGCCGCTGTCGCACCTGGACGCGAAGCTGCGGCAGGCGATGCGGGCGGAGCTGCGGGCGATCGGCGCGGTGCGGCGCACCACCACGCTGTACGTCACCCACGACTCGGTGGAGGCGCTGGCGCTCGGCGACCGGATCGGGGTGATCAGGGACGGCCGGATGGTGCAGACCGGCACCCGCGAGGAGCTGTGGCACCGCCCGTACGACACCTTCGTCGCCCGGTCCTTCGGCCGGCCGCGGATCAATCTGCTGCCCGGGACGGTGACGTCCGAAGGGCACTTCCGGTCGCCGGACGGGGCGTACGAGCTGCCGCTGGCGGTGCCCGCGCCGCCCGGGACCGCCGTCCAACTGGGCGTACGGCCACGGGACATCGGCCTGGCTGGTCCGGCGGGCCCGGCGGAGAGCGGCGGCGGGCCCCCGGTTCCGGAGCTGACCGGCGCCGTCCATGTCACCGAGCTGCTGGGCCGGGCCACCGAGGTCACCGTACGGATCGGCGGGCAGCGGCTGTCCCTCGTCGTCCCACGCGCCGAGGCGGTTGGCCTGAGCCCCGACCAGCCGGTCCGGCTCTCCGTACCGCCTGAGAGTCTGCTGCTGTTCGAGGCCGACCGGCCGGCACGTCCAGGACGAAGGATCAGCACGTGAGCAACGTTCCGCAGCGGGGTCCCGCCCCGCGTCAGGCATCCATAGCCGAGTACGTCCTCGCACAGGGCGAGGTGAGCGCCGCCGAACTGGCGGAGCGTTTCGATGTCAGTCTGATGACCATCCACCGCGATCTGGACGAGCTGGAACGGCAGGGCATCGTCCGCAAGTTCCGCGGCGGCGTCACCGCCCAGCCGTCCGGTGTCTTCGAGTCGAACGTCTCCTACCGGCTGAAGACGATGCGGGCCGAGAAGGCCGCCGTCGCCGAACGGGCCCTGAAGCTCATAGAGCCGGGCATGGCCGTGATGCTCGACGACTCGACGTCCACGCTGGAGATAGCGCGCCGGCTGCGCTCGATCACCCCGCTGACCGTCGTCACCAACTTCCTGGAGGCGATCAATCTGCTGTCGCAGGAGCGCGGCATCCATCTGATGGGCCTGGGCGGGGACTTCGACCCGCTGCACTCCTCGTTCCTCGGTGTCTCCTGCGTGGAGGCGGTGCAGTCGCTCCAGGTCGACATCTGCTTCACCTCCACCTCCGCCGTGTCCGGCGGCTTCGCCTACCACCAGGAGCAGCACATCATCTCCGTGAAGCGGGCCATGCTCGACTCGGCGAGCCGCAATGTGCTGCTGCTCGACCACTCGAAGCTGGGCCGGGCCGCCCTGCACCGGCTCGCCCCGCTCTCCCGTTTCGATCTGCTGCTGGTCGACGACGGGGCGTCCCCGCAGGCGCTGCGGGAGCTGGACGAGCACAAGGTGCCCTACGAGGTCTGCTCCACCGGCCGGGACTCCGGGGCGGCGGAAGGCGATGACGGATGAGGGCGAGGCGGCGGTGACGGATGACTGAACTGGCCCTGCGCGCACTGCGCAAGACCTACACCGGGCGGGGCCGGGTGGCCGTCGAGGCCGTCCGGTCCATCGACGTCGAGCTGCGCTCCGGCGAGCTGCTGGGGCTGCTCGGCCCGTCCGGCTGCGGCAAGTCCACGACCCTGCGGATGATCGCCGGCCTGGAGACGGTCACCGGCGGCGACATCCTGATCGGCGGCTCGTCGGTGGTCGCGCTCCCGGCCCGGCAGCGCAACATCGGGGTGGCGTTCGAGAACTACGCGCTCTACCCGCCGCTGACGGTCGCGGAGAACCTCGGTTTCGGGCTTGCCGCCCGGGGCGGGTGCGGGCGGGCCGAGATCCGCCGCCGGGTCGCCGAAATGGCCGGACGCATCGGGATCACCGAGCTCCTGGACGCCCGTCCGGCCGGTCTCTCCAGCGGCCAGAAGCAGCGGGTCGCGCTGGCCCGCGCGCTGATCCGGGTCCCCGACGTCCTCCTCCTGGACGAGCCGCTCTCCCATCTCGACGCCGCCCAACGCGACACCACCCGGCGGGAGTTGAAACGCATCCAGCGCGACAGCGGCCACACCGCGATCCTGGTCACGCACGACCAGGAGGAGGCGCTGTCGCTCGCCGACCGGATCGCGGTGATGCGGGACGGCGAGATCCAGCAGCTCGGCACCCCGGAGGAGATCTACGACGCCCCGGCGAACGTGTTCGTCGCCGACTTCGTCGGGGAACCGGCCGTCAATCTGCTGCCGGGCACGGCCGACGGATCGGGCGGGGTGCGTCTCTCGGACTCCGTGCGCGTCCCCGTACCGCACCGGATCCCGGCGGGACGCGCGGTGGTGCTCGGCATCCGCCCGGAGGATGTGCGCCTGGACGACACTGGTGCACGGGCCCGGGTCGCCGCCCATGAGCCCCTGCTGGAATCCGGCATCGCCACGCTCTCGCTCGACGGGGTGGCGGAGCCACTGGTCGCCGTGACCGGTCCGGAGGTACGGCTCGACCGGGACGACACCGTACGCATCACCGCCGATCCCCGGCACGTCCATGTCTTCGACGCCCAGACAGGAGACGCTCTGCGATGACCCTCCCCGAGTCTGCGATGCCCCGCCCCGGGACCGTCCGCCCCGAGACAGTCCGTCCCGCCACGAGGATTCTGCTCGCCGGTGACCACTTCGTCCGCAACTCGCTGCTCGCCGAGGCCCTGAACCACGCGCTCGGGGCGATCGGTACGGAGCCGCAGCTCGGCGAGCTCACCCTGCCCTGGCCGCTGGAGCCCTTCGGCAAGGTCGCCGAGGTCGACGAGGCGAGCGACGCCGAGGACGCGCTGATCGCCGCCCTGGACGGGGTGGAGGTGTGCGTCACCCAGATGGGCCCGTTCACCGAGCGGGTGCTGGCCGCCGCCCCCGATCTCCGGCTGATCGTGGTCTGCCGGGGCGGGCCGGTCAATGTGAACGCGGCCGCGGCGCGTGCCCGGGGCGTGCGGGTGTGCTTCGCGCCGGGGCGCAACGCGGCGGCGACCGCCGAGTTCACCGTCGGGCTGATCCTCTCCGCCCTGCGCCGTATCCCCGAGGCGCACCGCTCCCTCGCCGCCGACGGCCGCTGGGACGCTTCCCACTACACGTACGAGAACTGCGGTCTGGAGCTGGAGGACACCCCGGTCGGCCTGATCGGCTACGGCGCGGTGGGCAGCCGGGTGGCGCGGGTGCTGTCCGCGTTCGGCGCCGAGGTCGAGGTGTACGACCCGTATGTGCGCGGCGACGTCCACGGCATGCGGGCCGGCTCGCTGGAGGCACTGCTCGCCCGCTCGCGCGTGCTGACCCTGCACGCCCGGCTCACCCCGGAGTCCCGGCATCTCATCGGCGCCCGCGAGCTGGCGCTGCTGCCGCGCGGCGCGGTGCTGGTGAACGCGGCCCGGGGCGGGCTGCTGGACACGGACGCGCTGTGCGACGCCCTGGACTCGGGGCGGTTGCGGGCGGCGGCGCTCGACACGTACGAGCAGGAGCCGCCCCCGCCCGGCTCGCGGCTCTTCCGTACCCCGCACCTTCTGATGACCCCGCATGTGGCGGGTGCCAGCCGGGCCGTCGCGCAGAAGGCGGCCCGGATCGCGGCGGCCGAGGTGGCGCGCTACGTACGGGGCGAACCGCTCGCCCACGCGCTGTGAGGGGAACCATGACGATGACCGGCACGACGAGATACATCGGCATCGACGTCGGCACTTCCGTGGTGAAGGCCGCCGCCTTCGACCCGGGCGGCCGCACGCTGGCCGTCGAGTCCCGCCCGGTGGGGCTCGCGATCCACGACGGGTCCGTGGAGCAGGACATGGACGAGGTGTACGGCGCGGTCCGCGAGGTGCTGGCCGCGCTGGGCTCCGACGGGGTGGCGTTCGCCGGACTCACCGGCCAGGGCGACGGTGTCTGGCTGGTCGACGCGGCGGGCCGGCCGGTCCGCAAGGCGATCTCCTGGATGGACGGCCGGGCCCATGAACTGGTCGACTCCTGGCTGGCGTCCGGCGTCTTCGAGACGGTCTACCGGCGCACCGGCAGCGCGATGTTCCCGGGCTGTCCGGGCCCGGTGCTGGCCTGGCTCGACCGGCACGAGCCGGCCGCGCTCGACGCCGCGACGACCGCCCTGTACTGCAAGGACATGGTGTTCCAGCGGCTGACGGGGGTCCGGGCCACGGACGTCTCCGACGCGTCGATGCCCTTCCTGGACCCGGTGACCCGTGCGTACGCCCCGGAAGTCGTGGCCGCCCTCGGCCTCACCCACCGGGCCCCGCTCCTCGCCCCGGTCAGCGACCCGGTGGCCACCGCCGAACTCCCCTCCGGGTTACGGATCTCCAACGGCCCGTACGACCTGCCGGCCAGCGCCCTCGGCGCGGGCGTCACCCGTCCCGGCGACGGGCTGCTGATCGTCGGCACCTGTCTGGCCGCGCTGGTGGCCACGGATCGGCTCGACCTGGACGGCGAACCGGCCGGGCTGCACATCTCCACCGACCGTCCGGGCCACTGGCTGCGCGCCATGCCCGCGATGGTCGGCACGGCGGCCCTGGACTGGGTCCTGACCACCACCGGCGTACGCCACACGGAGGTCGACGCGCTGCTCGCCGCCACTCCGCCCGGCGCGAACGGGGTCCGGGTCCTGCCCTACTTCGCCCCGTCCGGCGAACGCGCCCCGTTCGTCGAGCCCCGGCTGCGTGCCGAGTTCACCGGCGTGTCCCTGGAGACGACCCCCGCCGATCTGATCCGTGCCGTCTGCGAGGGCATCGGCTTCGCCGCCCGGCACTGTCTGGAGGCCGCGGGGCTCACCGGCACCCTCGCCCTGTGCGGCGGGGGCACCCGTTCCCCCGCGTGGATGCGGCTGTTCGCCGAGGTGCTGGGCAGGCCGCTCCGGATCGTGGAGGGCGAGGTCGGTGCGCGCGGCGCGGTGCTCGCGGCGGCGCGGCGGTTCGGCGCGGAGCTGGACACGGCCGCGTGGACGGCCCCGACGGCGGTCGTCGAGCCGGACCCGGCGCACGCGGCGTACTACGCGAAGGAGTACGAGGACCACCTGAACCGGCTCGCTCAGGCCCGTACGCGCGCCCGCGCCTGAGCGACGTCACCGTGCCCGCGCCCGACCGGCGTCACGTGCCCGCGCCTGATCAGCGCAGGGCCCGGCCGAAGGTGGCGGTCGCGAGCACGGTGCCGTGTGCGTCGGTCAGGCGTACGCCGGTGACCGGCGCCGTGCCGGCCGGGTAGGGCCCGCCCCAGGAGCCGTAGCCCTCGGCGTCGAGCGTGAAGGATCCGGCCTTGACGGTGGTGCCGTCGGCCCGCTGGACCAGGCAGTGGACGGTGCCGGAGTGCCCGTCGGCGTCCACCGCCATGTACAGCCAGGGCGAGGCGCCGGCGTAGAGGTAGACCTGCCCGAACGAGTGGTTCCCGTGGGTGAGTCGGGCGGTGAGAAGCTGCGGCTGCACCGGGGAGGCGATGGGCGCGACCGGGGCCGGGGTGCCGGTGTACGCGCCGAGCACCCAGCCGCCGCCGCCGAGTGCCAGGCCCGCTGCCGCCGCGGCGGCGGCGAGGGCGATCCGCCGCCACCGCGGGTGCCGGACGGCCGGCCGCCGCGCCGGGGCGAGCCCGAGCCGCTCGATCACCCGGTCCTCGAACCCGGCCGGCGGTTCGCTGCCCGGGACGAGGTCCAGCAGCGCGTCCGAGGCGGCGGTCAGCTCGTGGACGTGCTCGCGGCAGGCGGCGCAGTCCTCCAGGTGGTCCATCGCCCCGGCCCGCTCCCTGGCGGGCAGCACACCGAGCGCCAGCTCCGCGCCGATCTCCCGGAGCTGCTCGCAGCTCAGCCCGTCGTTGCCGGTCATGGTTCCACCTGCCCGGCCGCGAGGGACGCCCGGACCTTGCCCATGGCCGCCCTGATACGGGTCTTGGCGGTACCGAGCGGTATCCGCTCGAAGTCGGCGACCTGCTGGGCCGTCATCCCGTAGATGCCGGCCATCACCAGGGCACGTGCCTGTTCCCGTGGCAACCGGCCGACCGCTCGGCGCAGGTCCGCCGCGGCTTCGGCGGAGAGTGCGTGCCGCTCCGGCGTGTCGGCGATGGTTTCCATCATGTTCTCCAGATCCGCGGGGTCGACCGGGGTGGCCTTGCGGGCACGTACCGCGTCGATCGCGAGGTTGTGCGCGATGGCGGACAGCCAGGTGGGCACCGATCCCCGGCGCGGGTCGTAGACCTGGGCGTGCCGGCAGGCGCGCTCGAAGGTCTGCTGGGCGATGTCCTCGGCGAGCTGGATATCGCCCACCACGGCGAGGGCCACACCGAAGACCCGACGCTGGAACCGCCGTACGAAGGCCACGGCGATCTCGGGATCGCCGGTCATGAGCCCGGCCAGCAGCGCTTCGTCGGGCACCCGCTCCAGGGGGATGCCAATCCTGCGCATACTCCTTACGTAACACGCGCCCGCGCGGATTTCCTGCTGCGGGCGCCCCGGGACCTCTCGTTCGGACGGGGCGGGCGGGCAGACAGGCCGGGCAGGGCAGGGCAGGCCGGGCCGATCATGAACCCTCGGCCCAGCGGTGCCGTAGGAAATGAAGGCGCGCCCTACCGACGCACGGCGGCGCACGCCGCCTCTGACCCTTGGAGTCGTGATGACGCCCCGCACGACACACATGGCATTGCTCGCGACCGGAGCGATCTGCGCCCTGGCGAGCGCGGTGCTCCATCTCCTGCTGGTTCCCTCGCACCTGACGGAGATGCCGTACATCGGCGTCCTGTTCCTGATCGGCGGTGTGGTGCTGCTCGCCGTCGCCGCGGGCCTCCTCGGCCGGCAACGGCCGCTCGGCGCATGGCTGATCGGGGCCGCCACCAGCATCGGGATGATCGTGGGTTTCCTGCTGTCGCGGACCGTCGGACTGCCGGGCTACCGCGAATCCGGCTGGGAACCGCCGTACGGCATCCTGTGCCTGATCTCCGAAGTCCTCTTCGTGCTCGCCTTCCTGGCGTGGCTGAAGGCCGGCGGCGCGGGCGGCGGAACGGAAAATCCCCGGGAACGGCAATCCCACGAGCGCCTTGGAGCGTATTCCGTCCAGAAGCCTCTGAGGAGGGAAGCCCATGGCGATCTTCAAGCATCTGATCCCCGCCAAGCACCGTGACGAAAAGAGGAACATGACCTCGGGGCACGACGACCGCGGCGAAGGGCACCGTCGCCACCGTGGTCGCCGTGACACCCACCACGGTCACCACTGGTGACCACCACCCGGCACGGCTGAGCGGGCCTCTGTTCCTGGTCCGCTCAGCCGTCGGTCCACAAGGAACGCGTCGATGAGGCGTGTCTCGCACCATTTCGTGCGGCGGTTGCTGTCGGTGGCGGACGATCCCGACGCGGTCGTCGCCGCCGCGCCCGCGGTCGCCCCGCGCGAGGTGTTCCGACGCTTCTGGCCGTACACGCGCGGCGGCCGGCACCGGCTCGTTCCGATCGTCGCCCTCAGCCTGATCGGTCCCGTGGTCGACGCGGCCGAGATCTGGCTCTTCAAGATCGTGGTGGACGACGTCCTCGTCCCGCGCGACCTGCGCCCCTTCGCCTGGATCGCGCCGGCGTACGCGGCGCTCATCCTCTGCTCCGGTGTACTGGAGTTCGCCGACGAGGTGCTGTCCACCTGGGTGAGCGAGCGTTTCCTGCTGGCTCTGCGTTCGGATGTGTTCCGGCACGTCCAAGGTCTCTCGCTCGGCTTCTTCGAGCGGCGCCGGCTGGGGGACGTGCTGTCGCGCATCACGGGCGATGTCGACGCGGTCGAGACGTTCCTTCTCTCCGGGGTGGCGGACGGCCTCTACTTCGTGATTCGGCTGGGCGTCTTCCTGGGTCTGCTGTTCTACCTGCGTTGGGACCTGACCCTTCTGGCGCTCGTCATCGTGCCGCTCTTCTGGTACGCGGCCCGGCACTTCTCCCGGCTGGTCAAGACCGCGTCGCGGGAGCGGCGGCGGCGCAGCGGTTCGATCAGCGCGATCGCCGAGGAGTCGCTCGGCAATGTCGCGCTGGTGCAGGCGTACAACCGGCAGGAGACGGAGGAGCGCCGGTTCGAGCGCGAGAGCGTGGGCAAGTTCCACGCGGCGATGGCCTCGGCGCGCATCCGTGCCGTGTACGGCCCGGTCGTCGAGGTCATCGAGCTGGCCGGTGCGCTGGCCGTCATGGGCCTGGGCACCTGGAAGCTGGCGCAGGGGCAGCTCACCCTGGGCGGGCTGCTGGTCTTCCTGGCGCTGCTGGGCAACCTCTACGGCCCGGTCCGCGATCTGTCCCGTCTTGCCAGTACGTTCTACGCGGCATCCGCCTCCGCCGAGCGGATCATCGAGCTGCTCGACCAGCGCCCCCAGGTCGCCGAGGCCGCCGGAGCCCGGCGGATCGGGCGTGCCCGGGGCGAGGTGGAGTTCCGCGGCGTCTCCTTCCGCTACCCGGGTACGTCCCGGTGGGCGCTGGCGGACGTGTCGTTCCATGTGGCACCCGGCACGACGCTGGCGCTGGTCGGCGCGAGCGGCGCCGGCAAGTCCACGGCCGGGAAGCTGCAACTGCGCTTCTACGACCCGGACCGGGGCGCGATCCTGCTGGACGGCAGGGATCTCAGGGAGCTGCTCCTGTCCGAGCTGCGGGAGAACGTCGCGGTGGTGCTTCAGGAGACGCTCGTCCTGCACGGCACGGTGCGGGAGAACATCGCCTACGGCCGCCCGGACGCGACGGAGGCGGACATCGTCGCGGCGGCCCGCGCCGCCGACGCCGACGGCTTCATCCGGCTGCTCCCCGAGGGCTACGACACCGTGGTGGGCCAACGCGGCCGGACGCTGTCCGGCGGGCAGGCCCAGCGCCTCGCGATCGCCCGCGCGATGATCAGGGACGCGCCCGTGCTGCTCCTGGACGAGCCGACCACCGGGCTGGACGCCGGGTCGGGCCGCCGGATCATGGAACCGCTGCGCCGGCTGATGGCCGGGCGCACCACCGTCGTCATCTCGCACAATCTGCTGACCGTCCGCGACGCCACGTCCACGGTGGTGCTGGACCGCGGCCGGGTGGTCGAACGCGGCACGCACGAGGAGCTGCTGCTGCGCGACGGCGCCTACGCCCGGCTGCACCGGCTGAGTGCGGGGACCGGCCCGCCACCGCCACTGCGGAAGGTCCTGTCATGAGCCCCCGCACCACCCCGCCACCGGCCCCGCCGCTCATGCCCCAGGCGAGTCCCGCGCCGGGGTACGAGGTCCTGGCTCATCTGGCCCGGACCGGCTGGCTCGACCTCTACGACGCGTGGAGCGAGGAGCGGGACTGCCGGTGCGTGGTGAAGGTGCTGCGCCCCGACCGCCGCGACGAACAGCGGCTGCGCGAGCGGCTGCGGCGGGAGGGCCACTGGCTGCTGGCCTTCACCCATCCGCATCTGGTCCGCGCGTACGAGACCTTCGACTCGCCCGAGCCGGTCGTCGTGCTGGAGACGCTGACCGGCGAGACGCTGTCGCACCTCGTCGGCCGGCTGCGGCGCCGGGTGTCCGCCCAGGATCTGGCGCTGCTCGGCGTGCAGTTGTGTTCCGCGCTCCATTACCTCCACGGTCAGGGGCTGCTCCACCTGGACCTCAAGCCGTCCAACGTGGTGGTCGAATGCGGGCATGCCAAGGTGCTCGACCTGAGCGCGGCCCGGCCGCCCGGCATCGCCCCCGCGGGCATCGGCACCTTCCGCCATCTGTCCCCCGAACAGGCGCGGGGCGGGCCGCTGTCGGCCGCGGCCGATGTGTGGGGCATCGGCGTCACGCTGTACGAAGTCGCCACCGGAGGCGCGCCGTTCGCCCCCGACCGGTCCACGGGCGGAACGACCGGCACGAACGACACCGAGACCACTACCGACGCGACGGACCGGTACCCGCAACTGGAGGAGACCGCGCCGCCGGTCGCGTCCCGCCGACGCCTCCCCCGTGACCTGGCCACGGCCGTCGACGACTGTCTCCGGCCCGACCCGGCCGCCAGGCCCACGATCTCCGAGCTCGCCGACGCTCTCGACTCGACTCTGCCCCAACAGCGGCGCCACGTCGCTCCGTCATCGGCCTGCCGGATGGACGAGCCCTGGCACTCCGGCCGGACCTCTTTATCTGTGCTGGTCCCCGGCTTGGATGCGGTGAGTTCCGGGTTCATGCGTGGTCTTGACGCCGGTGCTCCGGACCGCATCGTGGCGGCGGCATCGTCACCGCCCGTCAGCCGGCTACCCGCTGCGCCGGGCGGTGGCGATCGCGGTCGAGGCGGCGAGCGCGAGGCACAGCGGCGAATAGGCGAGCCGGTCGAGGCGCCGGAAGCGGGGGGAGGTCGATCCCGCAGCCAGCAGGTCCGTCCGCCCCGACAGCCCGGCCGCACCGCGCAGAGCGAGTACGCCCGCGACGCCGGCCGCACCGAGCCGGGACAACGCCGGGCGCCGCCGCGGTCTGCCCGCGACCAGCAGTGCCGCGGTCCCCAACGCGCCCGCCACCGCGAAACACGCCACCGGGCCCGGCGGATCCGGGCGGCCGACCACCACGTCGGAGAAGGTTTCCCGGTCCGGCAGCGGCCATGCCGAGCCCAGCCCCCATGCGACATGCAGCCCGGCAAGCGCGGTCAGCGAGGTGACAGAGAACCGGCAGGCAGCATGCTCGATCGTCATGGCACTAACGCTAACGCCCGGATTGAGCGTCGCCAGGGCCGGGGGCACCGCACCCGCGACGTCCCGTGGTGCCCGGTCCGGGCCTCCGCGCACCATCCGGGAATTCGGATGACGGCCGAACCGGCACGGGCAGCGAGTGGGGGTGGCGGTGTGGCCTCGTTGTTCGTAGTGGCTGGTCCGGGATCTCCTGGCTATCCGCCGAACTCACCGCTGCGACAAGGAAGTTCGACGCGCACGGTGAGGCCGCCCCCGGCCCTGGGGACGGCGGCCACCCTTCCGCGGTGCGTGACGGTGATCGTCCGGACCACCGCGAGTCCGAGCCCGGCACCGTTGCCGCGGTGTTCCTGGCCACGATGGAACGCCTCGAACAGGGCCGGAATCTCGTCCGGGGCCAGCACGGGACCGGTGTTGGCGACCTCTATGTAGGCCGCGGCGTCCGTGGTGCCGGTGACCACCGACGCCGTGCCGTCACGGTGGTTGTGCCGTACCGCGTTGGCCAGCAGGTTCAGCGCGATCTGCCGGATCAGCGCCGGGTCGCCCGCGACCGGCGCGGGCTCCGGTGTGCCGGTGACCCGGATACCGGCCGCGCGGGCCTCCTCGGCCAGGTCCGCCAAGGCGTCCCGGGCGGCGTCCGCGAGGTCGGCCGGCTGTGGGACCGAGGTCTCGGTCCCACCGCGCGCGAGCGTCAGCAGTGCCGCGATCAGCCGTTCGGTACGGGCGTTGGCGTCCAGCGCGCGCTGCACAGCGGGCTTCAGGTCGGCGGGAACCCGGCCCTGCGCCAGCGGGATCTCCAACGCGGTGCGCTGGAGGGTGAGCGGCGTACGCAGTTCGTGCGAGGCGTGCGCGGTGAAGCGGCGCTGCGCGGTGAAGCTGCGGTCCAAACGGTCGAGCATCGCGTCGAAGGTGTCGCCGAGTTCGCGGACCTCGTCGTGCGGGCCGGTCAGGCCGAGCCGTTCGTCCAGCGTGTTGCCGGTGCTGATGCGCTGGGCCGCCGCGGTGACCTGGCTGAGCCGGCGCAGAGAGCGGCGGCCGGCCCACCAGGCGAGTACGGCGGCGAGCACGGTGAAGGCCACGAGCATCAGCAGGGACCGCAGCAGGAGGCCGTCGAGGACACTGTTCTGGAAGTCGTCGAAGTTGTGCGCGGCGTCGACTGCTGCGGCGTCGGTCGATCCCGGCGCCTCGGGCGGCCCGGCGCCCTCGGCCCGCGCGGCGCCGGAGCCTTGCGCCGGCGTGCCGGCCTCCCCCGTGCCGGCCTCGGACGTGACAGCGGCCGGCACGACCAGATCGCGGTACGCCTCAAGGAGTTGCCGGGAGCTCAGCCAGTTCAACAGGAGCAGCCCGCAGCCGAGGACCGCGAAGACAGCCGTCGTCACCAGCGTCAGCCGGCCGCGCAGCGGCAGCCGGTGCGGCGACAGACGGACGAGCCCCGCGCGCTTCACAGCCGGTACCCGTAGCCGGGGTCGTGGACGATCAGCGCGGGTTCGCCGATCTTGCGGCGCAGTGCGTGCACGGTTACCCGGACCGCGGTGGTCGCCGGATCCAGCGCGGTGTCCCACAGCGCATCCCGCAACTGTCCGGTGGCTACCGGGGCGCCGTCCGCGGCGAGCAGCAGTTCCAGGACACCGAGCTCCCGGGGCGTGAGCTTCAGCGGCCGGCCGTCTCGTTCGGCGACTCTGCGCACGGTGTCCAGACTCACCCCGTTCCTGCTCAGCACCGTGCTGGAGCTGCCGCCCGGGGCTCGCCGCCCCAGCGCGCGCAGCCGGGCCACCAGCTCCAGGTACGAGAACGGCTTGGCCAGGTAGTCGTCGGCGCCCTGGCCGAGCCCGTCGACCAGGTCGGAGAGGGTGCCGGCGGCGGTCAGCATGAGGATGCGGGCCGGGTAGCCGACCGTGTTCAACGCCCGGCAGACCGCGTCACCGCTCCGCTTGGGCAGGTCCCGGTCCAGGATCAGGACGTCGTAGTCGGTCGCGGCCGTCAGCTCCAGCGCGCGGGCGCCGTCGTGCGCGACATCGCAGACCATGCCCTCGTCGCTCAGGCCCTCGGCCAGCATCGCGGCCAGATCGGCCTCGTCCTCGACGATCAGCACCCGCATTCCGCTCTGCTCCGTTCTGCCGCACCTCGCCCCGCTGAGCGGTGTGGCCGCCAGTCTGCCCCCACGGGGGTTAGCCGGCGGTTAGTCCGGCGCTGACAAGTGGCTAACGCGCGGGTCCATAGAACTGTCGGACGTCATCGTCGACATCCGGCAAGGAGCTCAAAAAATGCACGGTCTAACCCGACGGACCCTCCTGGCGTCAGCCGTCATGGCGGCGGCACTGCTGCTGAGCGCCTGTTCCTCGGACGACTCGGCGCCCAGGGTGGCCGGGGACAACGGCGCGAAGAAGACCGAACAGCAGGACGGTGCCGCACTCCGGCAGGCCTGGGTCGATTGCATGCACAAGCAGGGGCAGACGCAAGTCGAACAGGACAAGGACGGCAACATCACCTTCCCGGCGTCCAGCGCCGACGGCAAGTCGGCCGAGGGGTACGAGAAGGCCGCCAAGGTCTGCGACGCCAAGGTCCCCGGTGTCCAGCAGGTCACCGGGAAGACCGAGGAAAAGCTCGCCAAGCAGGCGCGCGCCTTCGTCGCATGCGCACGCAAGAACGGTTACCCGGACATCCCCGACCCCGACCCCCGGACGGCCGTCGTCACCTTCACCAGGGCGACGTTCGACGCGGCCAAGTGGGAAGCCATCCAGCCGGCCTGCGGCAAGCTCCCGATGCCCGGCTACACGATCGGCGAATGACATGAGCCGCACCGACAAGACCGCTGCCCCCGCCGACAGCACGCCGGCCCGGGCACCGAGGAGCCGCCGCAACGTCGTCGTCCCACTGCTCCTGATCGCCGTGCTCGGCGGTTCGGCAGCATTCGCTGTGATCCGCCCCTGGGAACGCGGAGAATCCACTACCGGGCAGGCGCCCGTCGCCTACGACGTCGTCGCGGTCGAGAAGGGTTCGCTGTCCACCGGCATCCAGGCCGGCGGCGCACTCGGCTTCGACAACCCCACGCCCGTCGTCGCCACGGGCCGGGGCACGCTCACCGCGCTGCCCGCCGTCGGCACCGTCATCAGGACCGGCGGCAGGCTCTACGAGGTCGACGGCCGGCCCGTGGTGCTCCTCAAGGGCGAGCGGCCGATGTGGCGCGACCTCGGCCCGGGGACGACCGACGGCCCCGATGTCGAACAGCTCAAGCGCAATCTGATCGAGCTCGGCCATGCCGAGGGGCTCGGCCTGGCGGCCGACCAGAGGTTCACCCCGGGCACCGCCACCGCGGTCAAACGCTGGCAGAAGGCGCTCGGTATGCCGCAGACCGGCACGGTCACGCTCGGCAGCGTGGTCATGCTGCCGCAGGCCACCGCACGCGTACAGCGAGTCGGCGCGCAGCTCGGCGCGGCGGTCGGGACCGGTTCGGTCCTGACCGTGACCAGCACAGATCTGGTGGCGACGGTGCAGCCCGCCGAGAACCAGCTCTCCCGTTTCAAGCCCAACGGCAAGGTGACCGTGAAGCTCACGGAGGGCGGCACGATCGACGGCCGCATCCGCTCCCTGGTCCGTGGCGGCGCGGGGGGCGAGGAAGGCGGGTCGGGCGGCGGCAGCGGTGACGGCTCGGACAAGACCACGGTCACCATCGCCCTGGACGGCCAGCGCCTGGCCAGAAAGTCCGGTCCCTCCTCGGTGGTCGTCAGCGTCGTCGGAGACAGCGTCAGTGATGCACTCATCGTGCCGGTCACCGCGCTGCTCGCACTGGAAGGCGGTGGCTACGGCGTGAAGGTGGCAGACGGAGCCGACGCCACCACCGCCCGGCTGGTCAAGGTGCAGCTGGGGCTCGTCGCCGACGCCAAGGCGCAGATATCCGGCGGCATCCGGGCCGGCGACCAGGTGGTGGTCCCGAAGTGACGGCCTCTCAGCCTTCGGGCGAAGCACCGGTCCTGGAGCTCACCGGCGTCGTCAAGGAGTACCCGGGCTCGCCGCCGCTGCGCATCCTGCACGGCATCGACCTGACCGTCGAGGCGGGCGAACTCCTCGCCGTCGTCGGCCCGTCCGGCTCCGGCAAGTCCACCCTTCTCGCGCTGCTCGGCTCGCTCGACCGGCCCACCGGCGGCCGGCTCCGATTCGAAGGGCGCGACTTGTCCAGCCTCTTGGACCCCGAGCTGGCCGCCTTGCGCGCGCACCGGATCGGCTTCGTCTTCCAGCAGTTCTTCCTGCTGTCCGGGCTCAGCACGGTCGAGAACGTCGCCACCGGTCTCCTCTACAGCGGCGCGCCCGTCTCCGTGCGTCGTGCCCGCGCCGCCGAAGCGCTCCGCGAAGTGGGCCTCGGCCACCGGCTCGGCCACCGTCCCGACCAACTCTCCGGCGGCGAGAAGCAGCGGGTCGCCATCGCCCGCGCGCTCGTCGGACGCCCCGCACTGCTGCTGGCCGACGAGCCCACCGGTGCCCTCGACAGCGTCTCCGGAGCGTCCGTCGTCGACCTGCTGCGCACCCTGAACGCCGACGGCACCACGGTCGTCGTCATCACCCACGACCGCGACCTTGCCGCGTCCTTCCCCCGGCGCATCGGCATCCACGACGGCCGCATCGGCTTCGACGAACGCGGCGCGCACCCGGCGGGAGCGGCCCTGTGACGTCCCCCCTGCGCCGCACCCGGCTGCGTCCGACGGACCTGCTGCGCCTTGGCATGATCGGTCCGCGCACCCGGAAGATGCGCTCCGCGTTGTCCGCGCTCGGCATCTCGCTCGGCATCGCGGCCGTCATCGCGGTGACCGGCATCTCGCACTCCAACCAGGCCCACCTGCTCGAACGGCTCGACCAGCTCGGTTCCAACCTGCTCACCGTCGCCCCCGGCAAGGGGCCCGACCAGAAGACGGTGCCGCTGCCGCTCACCGCCGAGAAGATGCTCGCCAACATCGCCCCTGTCCAGCAGGTCACCGCGACCGGGGCCACCACGGCCCATGTCTACCGCAACGACCTCATTCCGGCGGAACGGACCGGCAGCATCACCGTGTTGGCCGCTCGGCTCAACCTGCTCAGCGCCCTGCGCATGCACATGAAGAGCGGGCACTGGCTGGACCCGGCGAGCGAGAACCTCCCGGTGACCGTACTGGGCGAGCAGGCCGCGCAACGGCTCGGCGTGAGCGGGCCGGGCGAGCGGGTGTGGCTGGGCGGGCGGTGGTTCGTCGTCGGCGGAATCCTGGCGCCGAACGAACTCTCCCCCGAGCTCGCCACCGCCGCCCTCGTCGGCTGGCCCCAAGCCACCGCCCACCTGGGCGCGGACGGCACCGCCGTCACCATCTATCTCAGGACGTACCCGGAACGCGTCCCCGACGTGCAGGCGGTGGCCGGGGCCACCGCGGACCCCGCCAACCCGAGCATCGTCGCGGTCAGCCGCCCGTCCGACCTGTACACGGCACGCGCGGAGGCGAAGAACGCCCTCACCGGGCTGGTCCTCGCCCTCGCCGGAGTCGCCCTGCTCGTAGGCGGCGTCGGCATTGCCAACACCATGGTGGTGGGCGTGATGGAACGCCGAGGCGAGATCGGACTGCGTCGCGCGCTGGGCGCCCGAGGTGGCCAGATCGCCGTGCAATTCCTGCTGGAGGCCGTCCTGATGGGCTTCATCGGCGGCGTCGGCGGCCTGATCATGGGCGGCCTCACCGTGTACGGCTACGCGTTCGCCCAGGGCTGGCCGGCATCGATCCCGCTCTACACAGTCGTCGCCGGACCGCTGGTGTCGGTTCTGGTGGCCGCCCTGGCCGGAATCCACCCGGCGCTGCGCGCCGCCAAGGCGTCCCCGACGGACGCTCTCCGTTCGGCCTGACGACTCACGCGCGACCCCGGAGGTCTTGCCGCCCGGCGCCGGTCCACCCGGCGCCGGGGACGGCGCCCAGGCCCGCACCAGCCCCCGCGAACGACGAGGCCGCGCCTCCGGCAGGGCCTGCCCGGCCACTGTCACGAGGACGGTACTAGGCCCAAAGGCTGATCACTTCGCCCCACCTCCTGCTGTTAGCCTGCTCTTGCACATAGGTTGCAATAACAACAATGCAGCAGCTGGAGGGTTCGACCACATGGCCACGTACACGCTTCCGGAACTCCCGTACGACTACGCGGCGCTCGAACCGGTCATCAATCCGCAGATCATCGAGCTCCACCATGACAAACACCACGCCGCGTACGTGAAGGGCGCGAACGACACCCTGGAGCAGCTGGCGGAGGCGCGCGAAAAGGAGGCCTGGGGAGCGATCAACGGGCTCCAGAAGAACCTCGCGTTCCACCTCTCCGGCCACATCCTGCACTCGATCTACTGGCACAACATGACCGGCGACGGCGGCGGCGAGCCGCTCGCGGCGGACGGTGTCGGTGACCTGGCGGACGCGATCACCGAGTCGTTCGGCTCGTTCGCCGGTTTCAAGGCCCAGCTGACGAAGGCCGCGGCCACCACGCAGGGCTCCGGCTGGGGCGTCCTGGCGTACGAGCCGGTCAGCGACAAGCTGATCGTCGAGCAGGTCTACGACCACCAGGGCAATGTCGGCCAGGGATCCGTCCCGGTCCTGGTCTTCGACGCCTGGGAGCACGCCTTCTACCTCCAGTACAAGAACCAGAAGGTCGACTTCATCGAGGCGATGTGGGCCGTCGTCAACTGGCAGGACGTGGCGAAGCGTTACGCGGCTGCCAAGGAGCGCGCCGACGTACTGCTGCTCGCCCCCTGACCGGGGGCCACAAGTACGCCCTGCCTCGTGATCGTCTTCTCAACCTTCACCGGGCAGGCGGATGAAGGGAGGGCCCTCGCCTGGACGTGACAGGCGAGGGCCCTTCTGTCATGTCCGAGGACTCAGGGGGTCACAGGGGGCTCGTCCCGACGTGACAGATGGGGACCCTACCGGCACGTCCAAAAACTCAGGGGGTCGCACCGCGCTCCAGCAGCATGCTCAGCACCTGCTCGGCGTGGGTCCAGAGCACCGCCCCACCCACCTCCGGGACCAGGTGCCGGACCGCGCCCGGGATGCGCGAGGCCAGCCGGACCCCCTGGTCCGGCGAGTGACCGGTGTCCTTCTCCCCGTACCAGAGGTCGACGGGTACGGAGATGTCCGACAGCCCGATCCCCCAGCGCCCCATGGCGAGGACGGTGTCCCGGGCATATCCGGCCGCCCCCTGCGCGAAGGCTTCGTCGAGTGCACGCCGGTACGCCGCGGCGAACGCGGGCTGCCGGTACACATCGAGGTCGCACTCCGGGCTGCCGGACATGACCATGTCCCACATGCCCTGCGGGGTGAACCCGGCGAAGACCTGCTCGGCGGCGGCCGGATCGGACACGGCCAGGCCGACCAGCCCCCGCAGCTCCTCCGCAAGCGCATCGGCGAAGCCCGGCTCCGCGACCTCGTCCGCACCGGAGACCACCGCGAGCGCCCGGACCGCCCCGGCGGCGGCGCACGCCAGGGCGAAGGGCGCCCCCTGCGAATTGCCGACCATCAGGGGCCGCCCCAGGCCGCGCAGACCGGCGAACGCCCGGATGTCGTCGACGAAGTCACCGAACGTACGCCCCGACGCGGGCGAGGAGACTCCCAGACCGGGGCGGTCGACGGAGATCAGCCGTACCCCGAGTCCGTCCAGCACATCGGCGCCGAAGCCGAGATGCCTGCTGGTGGCCGCCCCGGGCGAGAACAGCACCGGCACCCCGTCCTCCGGTCCCCACTCGGCCCAGCCCAGCAGCCGCCCTCCCGGAAGCCGCTCGGTACCAATACGAACCGGGTCACTCACACGCAAACTCATACACCCGATCATGGCCGCCCCCACCGCACCGGTCGAACGCTTTTCCCGCCGACGCCACCCTCTGCCGGGTTGCACGAGGGGCAGGTCAGCCGGGCAGCGGGCCGCCGACCTCCGGCACGGGGACCGCCTTGCCGGGGTCGGGAGCCTTCGCACCATCGACGCGCGTCGAACGCGCGATCGTATCAACGCGACCCCGGGGCCTACCCGGTGACCAGCACCATCATCAGCCCGTCGTACCCCTTGCTCCCGACGGTCTGCAGCGCGGTCGCTGTCAACGTCGGCTCGGCCGCCACGAGTTCGGTGAACCGGCGCACGCCCTGCACCTTCGGGTCTTCGCTCTCGCCGTCCACAACGTCTCCGTCGCGTACGACGTTGTCGGCGACGATCAGGCTGCCGGGCCGGGTCAGCTTCAGGGACCAGGCCAGGTAGTCGGGGTTGCTCGGCTTGTCGGCGTCGATGAACACGACGTCGAACGGCCCGTACCCCTGCGCCGCGAGCTCCGGCAGCGTGTCGAGGGCGCGGCCGATCCGGATCTCGACGACGTCCGTGAGCCCGGCCCGCTCGATGTTGGCCCGCGCGACCTCCGCGTACGCCGGATCGGCCTCCAGCGTCACGACCTTGCCGCCCTCCGGCAACGCGCGGGCCAGCCAGATGGTGCTGTAGCCGCCCAGGGTGCCGATCTCCAGCACGGTGCGCGCCCCCTGGAGCCTGGCCAGCAGGTTCAGCAGCTTGCCCTGGTTGGCGGCGACCTGGATCGCCGGGAGCCCGGCCCCGTCACTGGCTTCCACGGCCGCGTCCAGGGCTTCGTCCGGGCCCACCAGCAGACCGTTGAAGTAGTCGTCGACCTCGGTCCATTGTGCCGGCGTCACGGCGTACCCCTCTCCACTCTTGTCAGTTCCTAAAAGAAACTTACATCATGCGAGGTGGATGCGATGATGAGCCCCATGACCCCAGTCCCTGCCGACCCCACCGTCCTGCACCCGATGCCCGGCCAGCCCCGCGTCGTACTGCTGAAGCCCCTGGTGAAGTCCGAACTGATCGAGGTCGGGGACTTCTCGTACTACGACGACCCGGACGACGCGACCGGGTTCGAGACCCGCAACGTGCTGTACCACTACGGCCCGGAGAAGCTCGTCATCGGCAAGTTCTGCGCGCTCGGGACCGGTACGCGGTTCATCATGAACGGCGCCAACCACCGGATGGACGGCCCGTCCACGTTCCCGTTCCCCTCCATGGGCGGTTCCTGGACCGACCACTTCGATCTGCTGACCGGACTGCCGGGCCGTGGCGACACGGTCGTCGGCAACGACGTCTGGTTCGGCTACGGCTCCATGGTGATGCCGGGCGTACGGATCGGGCACGGCGCGATCATCGGCGCCGGCTCCGTCGTCACCTCCGACGTACCCGACTACGGCATCGTCGGCGGCAACCCCGCCCGCCTCATCCGCACCCGCTACGACGAGGAGACCGTCGCCCGGCTCCTCGCCGTCGCCTGGTGGGACTGGCCCACCGACCACCTCACCCGCCACATCCGCACCATCATGTCCGGCAGCGTCGACGACCTCGAAGCGGCCGCCCCGGAGGGGACACCATGACGATCACCGTCCGCGAGCTGGCGTACTACCCCGTCAAGGGCTGCGCCGGGACCATGGTCGACTCCGCGCAGGTCTTCGGCACCGGCCTCGAACACGACCGCACGTTCATGGTGGTGGACGCCGCCGACGGCGCCTTCCGCAGCCAGCGCACGCACCCCGCGATGGCCGCGATCGGGGTGGAAGTCCTGGACGGCGGAGCGGCGTTGGCCCTGACCGCCGGGGGCGTCGAGCCGTTGCGCCTGGACATCGACCGGGACGGCGCGCGCCGTGACGTCAGCATGTTCGACCGGCCGCTCGGCGTGGCCGCCGACCAGGGCGACGAGGTCGCGGAGTGGTTCTCCGACGCGCTCGGCGCGAAGTCCCGCCTGGTACGGGTGGTTCCCGGCTTCGACCGGGACGGCTGGGGCGACACCCCCGGCAAGGTCAACTTCGCGGACGCGCACGCGGTGCTGGTCGCCTCGACCGCCTCCTTGGACGACCTCAACGCCCGCATCACCGCCCGGGGCGACGCCGAGCCCGTCCCCATGAACCGCTTCCGCCCCAACATCGTCCTGACCGGCGACGACGAACCCCACTTCGAGGACCGGGTCCGCCGGATGACCATCGGCTCCGTCGAACTCGCCCACTCGGTACGGGCGACCCGGTGCGCCGTCCCGATGGTCGACCAGGCCACCGGCCACCGCGCGGGCCCGGAGCCGATCCGGACCCTGTCGACGTACCGGCGCGAACCGGAGTACGGCAACCGGGTCAGCTTCGGCGCGAAGAACGCGGTGGTGTGCGAGGGCGTGCTGACCGTCGGGGACGTGGTCGAGGTCGTGGAGTGGCTCAACCCGTAAAGACGATGGCCGGGCTGCTGCTGCCAGCAGTGTTTCGTCAGGTTCCGGTGGTAGTACCCGGCGGTTGACCGGAGCCGACGGCCCGCAGGAGCCTCGGTCCCTGCGGGCCGTCGGGAGGTGGGTTGGGGAACTCGGGGGAGCTGATCGTCGCCTTCTCAGGGTTCACGTCGTCGTACACGGCAGACGGCACGGCCCGACAGGGCCGGGCCGGTGCACGACACGGGTCGGGAAAACGTGTGTGCGTACGGGATCCCGGCCGTGCAGGATGGCGTCGGAAAGCGAGGTCTCGTGGACGAGTTGAGGCGATTCCGTCAGGCGGCGGTCGCATGGGCGGCCGGCGGGGCGGGTGCTGACGCGGCAGCCGAGGCGGCGGAGGAACTGGCCGGTGGTGTGCGTACGGTCGTGCTCGTCGAGGGAAGCAGCGACCAGGTCGCGATCGAGGCCCTGGCCGCCCGCCACGGCCGCGACCTCGGCGCGGAAGGCGTCGCGGTGGTACCGCTCGGCGGCGCGACGAGCATCGGGCGCTTCCTGAACGTGTGCGGCCCGCCGGGGCTCGGCCTCCCGCTGGCGGGGCTCTGCGACATCGGCGAGGAGCGGCACTTCCGGCGCCACCTGGAACGGGTCGGGCTCGGCTCCGGCCTCACCCGCGCCGGACTGGAGGCCCTCGGGTTCCAGGTGTGCGTCGCCGACCTGGAGGACGAGCTGATCCGCGCCCTCGGTGCCGATGGCGTACAGCAGGTGATCGAGGACCAGGGCGAGATGCGCCCCTTCCTCACGTTCCAGGGCCAGCCGGCCCAGCGGGAACGCCCCGTGGAACACCAGCTGCGCCGGTTCATGGGCACGCACAGCGGCCGCAAGGCGCAGTACGCGCAGGCCGTGATCGCACACCTGGACCTCACGCACGTACCCCGACCTCTGGAACGCCTCCTCGCGAACGTCTGACGCAGCCGCCCCGGCATCGTCGGCGGCCCCTCTTCGTGAAGCCGGGTACTGGGGGCGACGCGATCGGCTCCGTCGACGGCTACAAGCTGCGGTCCACCTCCCCCGCCCTGAACAACGGCTCCGTGATCAGTGGCAACGGAGGCCGCGACCACTGGGCGAATCCCCTGTCCACGACCACGAAGCCGCACCGCGGCGCGTACAACGGCCCCGGCGTGTAGCCCCGGGATACTCCTGTCCAGTGGTCACCTCGCCCCGTGGTGACCACGCCGCCGGCGCGGCCGAAGGTGCTGCGGGTCATGTCAGTCGTCGGATCTAGCATGGCGGCCATGGCAGTCACGGCGTTCAGGTCACAGGCGCAGGCGGGAGCGGCGGAGCGGATGCTGCGCGGTGTTCTCGACGCCGCCCGGGGTACGGACGGGGCGGGCCCGGCTGAAGAGGGCGCCGCTCTGCGGGCGGTGGAGCGGGGGCGGCCCGCGCGTACGGTGGCGGCGAAGGTCTCGGCGGCCGGCGGGGTCGATGGTAAAGCGGCGAGAACACTACGGGAGTTGGCGGCAAGTCGGCTCGGGGCCGACATGGACCGGTGGCGCGGGCTGTACGACGCGCTTCCCGGGTACCGGGGCGAGCTGACCGCGCTGCTCGCCGAGCAGCCGTCGCCCCTGGGGTCCATGGACACACTCCGTGCGCCCGCGCCCCGCAGCGTCCACGCCACACTCGGGCTGCTCCTGGAGCACGCCGAGCCCCGCGATGCCGCCGCCGCGCTGGCCGCGCTGCCCGAGCGGTTGACGGCGGACCTGCTCGCCGGCGGGGCACCGCCCGCGCCTGCCCTCGTGGCCGCCGTGCTCGACCACGGCGACAGCCGTTCCCGTACCGCGCTGGCCGGACATCCCCGGCTCGACGCCCGGGTGCTCGCCCGGCTGGCCGCGATCGGTGACGCCCGGGTCTCGGCCGCCGTCTACCGCAACCCCCGCACCACCGCGTCGCTGCGCCGCGCCATCGCGCACCGGACCGACACCGTCCCCCTCGACGACACGCTGCTCGCCGAGCTGACGGCACCGCACGGCGATGTGCCGCTCTCCTGGCTGGCGCCGCTGCTCGGCTCCGGCGACCCGCAGCTCGTGAGCCTCGCGCTGCGGGTCGGGTTCCGCCAGGTCGCGCAGCAGTACGCGCTGTTGCGGGTCTGGGAGCGGAGCGGCCCGGAGGCCGTACGCGCACTGCTCGACGACCCTGCCGCCGCCTGGCTGAGCCGGGCCGTCGTGACCACGCTGACCGACGCCCTGTCCGATGCGGACGGCGACACGGACGGCAATACGCACGGTGAGGCGGGCGGCGACACGGGCGGCGACGCCCTGCGCCGGCTGCGCGCGGAGTGCGAACCGTACGAGGACCCGGCCCGGCTGCCCGCGCTGCTGGCCACCGCGCGGGGCACCAGCACCCTGCGCGATCTGCTGGCCGAGCCGTACGCGCACGATCTCGACGCCCTGGCCGCCGCCCACGCCGCGACCCCGTTCATGCCGAAGGCCTGCGAGGAACTGGCCCGCCACGAGGCGGCGGACGACGCCCAGCGCCTGGCATTCCGGCTGAGCGTCCTCAACGAGCCGTGGCGGGCGGGCGGACGCCGTGCGGGCAACAGCACCCCGCCCGCGCGGCGCCTGGCCGATGAGGCGCTCGACGACAGCGCCACCCGCTGGGCGCAGGGCATGGCGGTCGCGGGCCTCCTCGACCCCATCGAGCTGGTGCGCACCGCGCGGCCCGCCATCCACGCCGTGGCCGCGCTCGCCCGGCTCGCCGAACGGAACCTGCTGGGCGCGGCGTCCACCGCCGAACTCCGCGCACTGGCCGCAGCCCACCTGGGCGAACGGCCGCACGCCTGGGCGACGCTCGACACCCTGCTGCCCGAACACGACGGAACCGTCGCGGAGTTGATCACCGAGGCGGGCGCGGCCGCCGTCGAGGAGACCGTCGAACCCGGGATGCCGGCCGCGGCGCCGTCGCCCAGGCCGCCCCTGAACCGTGTCGACCGGGTCCACGCCCTGCCCGCCCTCGACCTGCTGTACTCCCTCGCCCCTGCCGAGGCACCACGGCCCACAGCCCCCGACGTGCTGCGCGCGCTGTCCGTGTACGACTGGAACGACGCGCCCGGCCTCGCCACCCCGGACTGGTTCGCCGACGCCTGCGCCGCCGAAGGCATCCCCGCGTCCGAGGACGGCTATGTGTACGCCGCGCCCAGCCTCGCCGAGATACGCGCGAAGCTCCCGGAGTCGTACGGATCGAGCACACACCTCACCGAACACGCCTACCGCCAGGGCGTGTTGCCCGCGGACGAGCTGCTCACCATGCTGCCCGCGCACCGACTGCTCCAGCTCCCCCACGACTGGCGGCGGCTAACGTTCGCGGCGGCATGGCCCTCCGCGCTCGCCCGGCGGCTGCGCTCCGAGCTCGGCACCGACCCCGACGCCTGGCTCCGCCTGGCCGCGACGGTGACGGCGTCCGAAGCCGCCGCGGAGGGGCTGACCTGGGCGGAGTTGCTGGGGCGCGCGCAGTCGCGGTCCGGCGGAGCCGCCCCGGCGGCGGACGGCGGGCCACTCGTGTCGAAGCCCGGACCGGGCACACCCGACGAGGCGATCAACCTCCTGGAGCGCGGCAACCACTTGTGGGCGTGGCCGGTGGGCACCCTGCTCTGCCTGGCCGACGCCGAGGTCGTCGACGCCGTGCTGCCCCGGCTCGGCCCCGACGGGCCCTGGCTCCTGGCCGCGTACCTGCTGCGGTACGACCGCACGCCGCTCCGGGTCCTCGACCGGCTGCTGGCCCGACGCGACCGCGACGCACTGCGCGTCCTCGCCGCGCAGTCCCGCTGGATGAAGAGGAACGGAGCGGTCGAGCGCCTCGTCGACCTCGACGACCCCGACGTGGACCTCGCCCTGCTGCGGCACTGGAACCCACGGCACCTCGTCCACCGGATCGTGGCCCGCTCACGGCCCGTCGCCGGGAACACGTCGCTGGGCGGCCGGGTGCTGGCCGACTGGCGCGCCCGCGGCTCCGCCTATCCGGCCGGGGGCTCGGTATGGCTCTGCTCCGCCGAGCCCGACCTCGTCGAGAAACTGCTCGTCAGGGAAGGAACGAAGCTCGGCCTCGGCCATCAGCTCCTGGGCTGTCTGCGGCTGTTCGAGCACGGTGGCGCCGACCGGCTGGCCCGCGTCGCGGGCGCGGACCTGCTGGGGCGGGCCGCCACCACCGTGTGCGCGAAGGCCCTGGCCGCCGCCGACCCCGCCGCCGTGCTCCGCGCCCGGCTCGACCGCGAACTGGCTCCGGGGAAGCTCGTCACGAAGCTGCGGCGTGCCCCGCACGCCGCGCAGGCGCGCGAGATCGTCGGGTCGCTCCCGCCGGGCGAGGCCGTGGACTGGGCGGCTCTCGAAGCCGCCCACGCCGAGGAGCCGATCCCGTACTGGTCCGACGTGGTCCGCCTCGACGACGTACCCGAGGAGGTCCGGCTGCGGCACGCGGCGCTGTTGCACGAGCCGGATCCCGACGGGCTGTCCGGGAGCGTGCGGCTGACCCGGGAGCGGGCCCGGCACGGGCTCGGCGGCCTGTACCACTGCGCGCCGACCACCCAGCTGGACGGCCTGCTCGCGGCGGGCCTGCTGACCGGCGCGGACCTGCTGCGGTCGGCGGCCCCTGCCGCGCGCATCCTCGCCTACCTGAGCGGGACCGCCCGCCGCACCGACGCACCGCCCGAGGCCGCCGCCGCCCGGACCGGCCTCGCCGAACTCGTACGCTCCCGGCTCGGCACGGACGAGACGGCCTGGGCCCGCGTCGCCGAGCGGCTGACCGGGCTGGACCCCGCGTGGGAGCCCATGTCACCGGCGGCCGCGCTGCTCGGCGAGTGATCCGCCGGCCCCGCGGGGCGATGCGGGGACGGGCGGCCGCCGCCGGGTCCCGCACCGCGCGGTGCACGGTGCGCGGTCAGTCGAAGATCGGGCCCTGCGTACGGGTCCGCTTGATCTCGTAGAAACCGGGGATCGACGCCACCAGCAGCGTGCCGTCCCACAGCTTCGCCGCGTCCTCGCCCTTCGGGGCGGGGGTGACGACCGGGCCGAAGAAGGCGATCTGCTCGCCGTCCGCGCCGGGGACGGCGATGACCGGGGTGCCGACGTCCTGGCCGACCTTGTCGATGCCCTCCTTGTGGGAGGCGCGCAGCTCGGTGTCGTACGCGTCCGAGTCCACGAAGTCCGCCAGCTCGACCGGCAGGCCGACGTCCTGGAGCGCGCCCTCGATCGCCTCCCGGGTGGGGCCCTCGTCCTGGTTGTGGAAGCGGGTGCCGAGCGCGGTGTACAGCGGGCCGACGATCTCGTCGCCGTGCTTCTGCTGGGCGGCGACGACTACGCGGACCGGACCCCAGCCCTTCTCCAGCAGCTCGCGGTACTCCTCCGGCAGCTCGTCGATCCGGTCCTCGTTGAGTACGGACAGGCTCATCACGTGCCAGCGGACCTCGACGTCGCGGACCTTCTCCACCTCCAGCATCCAGCGGGAGGTCATCCAGGCCCAGGGGCAGAGCGGGTCGAACCAGAAGTCGACGGGGGTCTTTCCGGTCGTCGCCGTGCTGTTGTCAGACATGTCTCTCCTCATGAGGGCGTTCGCACCTGTGGCGCAGAACGTTCACGGACGCACCGCTCATTCCCACCTGCCGGGCCGAGTGACGGCATGGGAGGATCAAAGTATTCGAACGTGACACAAAGGAGTGCACCCGTGCCCGGTGAGAACCTGTCCCGCGACGAGGCCCGCGAGCGGGCCGAGCTGCTCAGCGTCGACGGCTACGAGGTCGATCTCGATCTGCGTTCCGCCGTCGACGGGCCCGACGGGGACGGGGACGCCGCCTCCGGCCCGCGGACCTTCCGCTCGGTGACCACGATCCGGTTCCGCAACGCGCGGGCGGGGGCGTCGACCTTCGCGGACCTCGTGGCGCCCGCCGTGAACACGGTGACGCTCAACGGGCGGCAGCTCGACCCCGCCACCGTCTTCGACGGCACCCGGGTGGCGCTGGACGAGCTGCCGGAGGGCGAGAACGTCCTGGTGGTCGACGCGCAGTGCGCGTACAGCCGGACCGGCGAGGGCATGCACCGGTTCGTGGACCCGGAGGACGGCGAGGTCTACCTCTACACGCAGTACGAGCCGGCCGACTCGCGGCGAGTCTTCGCGAACTTCGAGCAGCCCGACCTGAAGGCCCCCTTCCGCTTCCAGGTGACGGCGCCCGAGAGCTGGACGGTCTGGAGCAACGGGGCACAGGAGTCGCGGGACGGCGGGGTCTGGCGGTTCGCCGGGACGAAGCCGATCTCCACGTACATCACGGCGATCGTCGCCGGTCCGTACCACTACGTGACGGACTCCTACAGCCGCACCTTCGAGGACGGCACGACGCTGGAGATCCCGCTCGGCGCAATGTGCCGCAAGGGACTCGCCCGGCACTTCGACGCGGACGACATCTTCCTGATCACCAAGCAGGGCCTGGACTTCTTCCACGACAACTTCGACTACCCGTACCCGTTCGGGAAGTACGACCAGGCGTTCGTGCCGGAGTACAACCTCGGCGCGATGGAGAACCCGGGCTGTGTCACGTTCCGCGAGGAGTACATCTTCCGCGGCAAGGTGACGCAGGCCTCGTACGAGAGCCGGGCCAACGTCATCCTGCACGAGATGGCGCACATGTGGTTCGGCGACCTCGTCACCATGCAGTGGTGGGACGACCTGTGGCTGAAGGAGTCGTTCGCCGACTTCATGGGCGCGTTCTCCATGGTGGAGTCGACCCGCTTCGAGAACGGCTGGATCACCTTCGCCAACAACCGCAAGTCCTGGGCGTACCGCGCCGACCAGCTGCCCTCCACGCACCCGATCACGGCCGACATCCGTGACCTGGAGGACGCCAAGCTGAACTTCGACGGCATCACGTACGCCAAGGGCGCCTCGGTGCTGAAGCAGCTGGTGGCGTACGTGGGGCGGGACGCGTTCCTGGAGGGCGCCCGGCGCTACTTCAAGAAGCACGCCTACGGCAACACGCAGCTGGGCGATCTGCTGTCCGTGCTGGCCGAGACGTCCGGGCGCGACATGACCACCTGGTCGCGCTCCTGGCTGCAGACCGCGGGCGTCAACTCGCTGACCCCGGTGGCCACGTACGACGCGGCGGGCCGGGTCACGGAGCTGGCGGTCCTCCAGGAGGCGGCCGAGTCCCACCCGGAGCTGCGGCCGCACCGGGTCGCTGTCGGCCTGTACCGGCGCGCCGCCGACGGCGACCTGGTGCGGTACGCCCGCGCCGAGGTGGACGTGGCCGGGCCGCGCACGGTGGTCGGGGAGCTGGCTGGGGCCGAGCGGCCCGAGCTGATCCTGGTCAACGACGACGACCTCACGTACTGCAAGGTCCGCTTCGACGAGGTTTCCCTGGCCACGCTGAGGGCGCACCTCGGCGACATGACCGACCCCCTGGCACGGGCGCTGTGCTGGTCCGCGCTGTGGAGCATGACCCGGGACGGGCTGATGCCGGCCCGCGACTTCGTCTCCCTGGTGATGGCCTTCGCCGGCCGGGAATCCGAGATCGGCGTGCTCCAGATGCTGCACGCCTGGACCCGGACCGCGCTCACGCAGTACGCGACGCACGAGTGGCGCGAGGAGGGCGGCCGGGCGCTGGCCGAGGGCGCGCTGCGGGAGCTGCGGGTCGCCGATCCGGGCAGCGAGCACCAGTTGGCGTGGGCGCGGTTCTTCGCGTCGGTCGCCGACTCGGAGGCGGACTTCCGGCTGCTGTCGGGGCTGCTGGAGGGCTCGGCCCGGATCGACGGGCTCGACGTCGACCAGGAGCTGCGGTGGGCGCTGCTGTCCCCGCTCGCCTCGCACGGGGTGGCCGACGAGTCGGTCATCGATGCCGAACTGGCCCGCGACGACACGGCGTCCGGCAAGCGGCACCAAGTGCGGTGCCTGGCGTCGCGGCCCTCCGCCGCGGTGAAGGCGCAGGCGTGGGCGGGCGTGGTGGAGTCGGACGCGCTGTCCAACGCGCTGGTCGAGGCGACGATCGCGGGCTTCGCCCCGTCGTCGCAGCGGGAGCTGCTGGCGCCGTACACGGACAAGTACTTCGACGCGATCGAGCGGGTCTGGGCCGAGCGGTCGATCCAGATCGGGGTGATCGTGGTCAAGGGCCTGTTCCCGGCGCTCCAGGACGACCCGTCGACGCTGGCCGCGACGGACGCCTGGCTGTCCGCCCACGAGGACGCGGCGCCGGCTCTGCGCAGGCTGGTGCTGGAGGCGCGGGACGACCTGGCGCGGGCACTGCGGGCGCAGGCGTGCGACGCGGGCGCGGCGGAGGCCGAAGCCAGGGCCGCGATCTGACGGGGGCGGGGTCGGGGTGGGGCCGGTGCGTCCGGCCCCATCCCGTCCCTGCCCGTCCGGCTGCCGAACGGAATCGCCGGGCCTTTCCGGTCGTCGAACGCGCGTACTTTAGGACGGCGTTGTCCTGAATTGTCGACGAGCGTGTAACAGGGGTTAGCGCCGCGACGGCTTGCGGGATACCCCGGAACATGACCCAGAACACGCCGCTCTCCCCCTGTCACCCCCGCACCTGTGGCGACGTCCGCCAACGCGTGCTGTCCGCAGCACAGTTGAGGGCGCGGGGGGTGTCCGCGTCCATGGCCGCCGCGCGTTGCGGGGACGGCGGGCCGTGGCAGCAGCCGCTGCCCGGCGTGTACGTACTGCACCCGGAACCGCCCACCGGCGAGGAACGACTGGTCTCCGCACTGCTGTACGCCGGCCGGCCGCCGGCCTCCGGCCGTCGGGGCGTACCGGCGCAGCCGGAGGCCGGGCGGGACGCACCGGCGCAGCCGGATCCCGGGTACGGGGAGGCCATGGTCACCGGGCTCGCCGCGCTCGCGCTGCACGGGTTCGCCGCCGCCCCGGCGCCCGGGCCGGCGGCCGCCATCGACGTACTGGTGCCGCGCACCCGGCGGCTGCGCTCGGTCGGGTACGTGCGGCTGGTGCGCTCCGCCGGAACGGCCCGCGCCGAGCAGGTGCGCGGCCTGCCCGTGGCTCCTGTGGAGCGGGCGCTCGCGGACGCGATCGCCGGACTCCAGGACCCCTTGGCCGTACGCGGGCTGCTCATCGAGGCGGTTCGCGGCGGGCACTGCGAACCGGCTGTCGTGGCACGCGAGCTGAGCCGCGCCAAGCTGCTGGGCCGGCCCCAGGTGGTGGCGGCCGTCGACTCGTTCCTCGCCGAGGGGCGGGCAGTGGCGGAGGGCCGCCTCTACGACCTGGTGCGGATGTACGAACTGCCGGAACCGCTGTGGAACGTGGAGCTGCGCCTGCCCGGCGGCCCCCGGCTCGGCGGCGTGGACGCCTACTGGCCCGAGCAGGCGGTCGCCGTGGAGCTGGACACCCGGGCGCCGCGGCTCGGCGGGGCCGGCGACGGCCGGCATCGGGAGGAGCGCGGGGTGCAGTGGTCCGCGTACGCCGCCCGGCGGGAGCACCTGGAGGGGCTGGGCATCACCGTCGTCCACCTCACGCCGAAGAAGCTCCGCGACGCGAGCGAGCAGCAGGCGGTCGTGGTCCGTACGGCGCTGATGGCGGCGGCCGACCGCGAACCGGCCGCGCAGGTGGTGGTCCTGCCCCGTTGAGAAAGACGAAGCGGGTCACAGGCGTGTCACAGGTGCCACTTATCGACCGTTTCATCCATGATGGCACATCAGTACCAGTGGCGGGATTCTGCCATGTCCACATCTCACGGCCGCCAACTCTCCACAAACCCCTGTCATTTACGAAAGGGTGAGCGGTCATCCGGTACCGAATTCCGGACTCTCTCTTTCATATCCAGGGATGCTGATGACCTCCGAATCCCCCAGTTCCATACCCGGGGCGAGACGCGTGGCCCGAGTCGCGGCCGCTGCCGGTCTGGTGGCCGCACTGGCCGCCACCGGCGTCGCCCCCGTCTTCGCCGCCGACGCGCCCGACACCGCTCCCGTCAAGTCGGCCGCCGAGGGCGCCGCGGCGAACAAGCTCGGCACCCATGACGAGCAGCTTCTGGCCACGGCGAAGGCCAAGGGCCAGAAGAACATCACGATGATGGTCGCCACCGCTCCCGGTGCGACCGAGCAGGTCGCCAAGCAGCTGGACGCCGTCAAGGGCTCCGTGCTGGGACGTGCGTACGACAAGCTCGGCTACGTACGGGCCACCGTGCCCACCGCGACCGCCGATGCCACCATCAAGGCGGCGTCCCAGCTGTCGTCCGTCCAGGGCATCGATCTCAAGCAGGAGATCAAGCTGGACGACCCGACGCCTGCGGGCGACCGTGCCACCGGCGCCGGGGTGAAGGCGAAGGCCACCGGCTCCTACCCGGCGCCCGGCAAGAAGACCCCGGCGAAGAACCCGTACAACCCGTCCTTCGAGACGGGCGCGGTCGACTTCGTCCAGCAGCACCCGAAGGCCGACGGCCGCGGAGTGACCATCGGCATCCTCGACTCGGGTGTCGACCTCGGCCACCCGGCGCTGCAGAAGACCACCACCGGCGCCCGCAAGATCGTCGACTGGGTGACCGCTACCGACCCGGTCAGCGACGATGACGGCACCTGGCTGCCGATGACGGACGCCGTGTCCGGCCCGACGTTCACGTACGAGGGCCGCACCTACAACGCGCCCGCGGGTGACTACCGGATCAGGCTGTTCGCCGAGTCCGCCACCAAGGGCGGCGACATGGCGGGCGACCTGAACCGCGACGGCGACACCACCGATGTCTGGGCCGTGCTCTACGACCCGGTCACCGGCACCACCCGTGTCGACCTGAACAGCAACGCGGACTTCTCCGACGACGCCGTTCTCAAGCCGTACAAGGAGAAGCACCAGGTCTCCTACTTCGGCGAGGACGACCCGCGGACCGACGTCGCCGAGCGCATCCCGTTCGTCGTCGAGACCCGCAAGAACGTCGTCTACAACGCCGCCGGTGACACCTCCGACTTCGTGAACATCGGTGTCATCGAGAGCGAGCACGGCACCCATGTCGCGGGCATCACCGCCGCGAACGGCCTGTTCGGCGGCAGGATGAACGGTGCCGCGCCGGGCGCGAAGATCGTCTCCTCGCGTGCCTGCACCTGGGACGGCGGCTGCACCAACATCGCGCTCACCGAGGGCATGATCGACCTCGTCGTGAACCGCGGTGTCGATGTCGTCAACATGTCGATCGGTGGCCTGCCGCCGCTCAACGACGGCAACAACGCCCGCGCCGAGCTCTACAAGCGGCTCATCGACATCTACGGCGTCCAGCTGGTCATCTCGGCCGGCAACGACGGTCCGGGCGTCAACACCATCGGTGACCCCGGCCTCGCCGACCACGTGATCTCCGTCGGTGCGTCGATCTCCAAGGAGACCTGGGCCGCCAACTACGGCTCCAACGTCACCAAGAAGTACGACATGCTGCCCTTCTCCTCGCGCGGTCCGCGCGAGGACGGCGGCTTCGCACCGATCCTGACCGCCCCGGGTGCGTCCATCAACACCACCCAGACCTGGCTGCCCGGCGGCCCGGTCAAGGAGTCGGGCTACTCGCTCCCCGCGGGCTACTCCATGCTCCAGGGCACCTCGATGGCCTCGCCGCAGGCCGCGGGCGCGACCGCGCTGCTGCTGTCCGCCGCGAAGCAGAAGCACATCGAGCTGCCTCCGGCCGACCTGCGCACCGCGCTGACCAGCACCGCCACCCACATCAAGGACGTGCCCGCGCACGCCCAGGGCTCCGGTCTGATCGACATCGTCGGCGCCTGGAAGCAGATCGAGAAGCAGGGCGCCCCGGCGCACGAGTACTCGGTGAAGGCCCCGGTCGACACCGCGATCGACTTCGCGCTGAAGACCCCGGGCTTCGGCACCGGCCTGTACGACCGCGAGAGCGGCCTGAAGGCCGGCCAGACCAAGTCGTACGACGTCACGGTCACCCGCACCACGGGCCCGGACAAGGCCGTCAAGCACAAGCTGTCGTGGAAGAACAACGACGGCACCTTCAAGCTGACCGGTCCGAGCACCGTCTCGCTGCCGCTGGGCGAGCCGGTCACCGTCAAGGTCCAGGCGAAGCCGGGCAACGCGGGCGTGCACAGCGCGATCCTGAAGGTGGACGACGCCAAGACCGTCGGTGTGGACCAGCAGATCCTCACCACGGTGGTCGTCTCCACGAAGCTCGTGAAGCCTTCCTACGCGTTCAAGGCGTCCGGCTCGGTGCAGCGCAACAGCACCACGTCGTACTTCCTGACCGTGCCGGAGGGCGCCAAGACCCTTGAGGTCGCGATGAGCGCGCTGCGCTCGGGCAGCCAGACCCGCTTCATCTCGCTCCACCCGTACGGGGTGCAGATGGAGGACAGCTCCACGATCTTCTGCTACCCGAACTACGAGAACCCGGCCAACACCTGCCGCCCCGACGTGCGCTCGTACAAGGACCCGCAGCCGGGCGTCTGGGAGATCGAGGTCGAGGCACGGCGTACGTCGCCGCTGCTGGACAACCCGTACAAGCTGGATGTCTCGCTGCTCGGTGCCACCTTCGACCCGGCGGTGCAGACCATCGCCGAGGCGAAGGTCGGCACGCCCGCCGCGGTGGACTGGAAGGTCACCAACAACGCGGGCGATCTTCAGGGCAAGCTCAAGGGCGGCTCGCTCGGCTCGGCCAAGGTCGACAAGCCGTCGATCAAGACGGGCGACAAGCAGAAATACACGGTCACCATCGGTGAGGGCGTCGAGAAGCTGGACGTCGCCATCGGCGGCACGGCGGACGCCAATGCCGACCTGGACCTGTACGTCTACAAGGGCAGCACCGTGGTCGGCAAGTCCACCACGGCGGGCTCCGAGGAGGCCGTCAGCCTGGCGAAGCCGGCCGCCGGTACGTACACCGTCGTGATCGACGGCTACGACGTCCCGGCCGGGACCACCACGTACGACTACCGCGACGTGTACTACGCACCGTCGCTCGGCACGATCAAGGTCGACGAGTCGAAGGCCGTGAACCTGGCCAACGGCGCCTCGGCGCAGATCGGTGCCGAGGTCTCGGTCGCCGGCGCGGCCCCCGAGGGCCGGCAGTTCTTCGGCGAGGTCCACCTGGTGAACAGCCGCGGCACCGCCGCGGGCACCGGCAGCGTCGTGATCGAGAAGGTCACGCCGTAACGGTCACCGTGTGATCCGTACGACATGTACGGCAGTGGGGCGGGCGCTCGATGGAGCTCCCGCCCCACTGCCGTGTGCCCGCCGGGCGGGCACTGTCCGTCCCTCGGACAATGGATTGGACAAGGAAGCCGTGGACATACGCATCATGGAGCGGCAACCGTGCCAGTTCGTACGTTCGAAGGAGTCCCCGTGAAGGTCGGAATCGTCGGCGCCACCGGTCAGGTCGGCACTGTCATGCGCAGCATCCTGGCCGAGCGGAAGTTCCCGGCCGACGAACTGCGGCTGTTCGCCTCCGCGCGCTCCGCGGGCTCGACGATCGAGTGGCAGGGCCGGGAGATCACCGTCGAGGACGCCTCGACGGCCGACTACACCGGGCTGGACATCGTGCTGTTCTCGGCCGGTGGCGCGACCTCGAAGGCGCTCGCCGAGAAGGTCGCCTCGCAGGGCGCCGTCGTGATCGACAACTCCTCCGCCTGGCGCAAGGACCCCGAGGTCCCGCTGGTCGTCTCCGAGGTCAACGCGCACGCGATCGCCGACCGGCCCAAGGGCATCATCGCCAATCCGAACTGCACCACGATGGCCGCCATGCCCGTGCTGCGCCCGCTGCACGACGCGGCCGGTCTCCAGACGCTGACCGTCGCCACCTACCAGGCGGTGTCCGGCTCCGGTCTGGCCGGTGTCGCCGAGCTGCACGGCCAGGCGTCCAAGGTCGTCGCCGAGGCCGACAAGCTCACCCACGACGGCGCGGCCGTCGAGTTCCCCGAGCCGGACGTCTACAAGCGCCCGATCGCCTTCAACGTGCTGCCGCTGGCCGGTTCGATCGTGGACGACGGCTCGTTCGAGACCGACGAGGAGCAGAAGCTCCGCAACGAGTCCCGCAAGATCCTGGAGATCCCGGAGCTGAAGGTCTCCGGCACCTGCGTCCGGGTCCCGGTCTTCTCCGGTCACTCGCTCCAGGTCAACGCCCGCTTCGCCCGCCCGATCAGCGTGGAGCGCGCGTACGAGCTGCTCAAGGACGCGCCGGGCGTCGAGATCTCCGAGATCCCCACCCCGCTCCAGGCGGCCGGCAAGGACGCCTCGTTCGTCGGCCGGATCCGGGTCGACGAGACCGTGGAGAACGGCCTCGCGCTCTTCGTCTCCAACGACAACCTGCGCAAGGGCGCGGCGCTGAACGCGGTACAGATCGCGGAGCTGGTCGCGGCGGAGCTGAACGGCTGACGCCGGACGGACACGTACGAAAGGGCGGCCACCGCACCCGGTGGCCGCCCTTTCGCATGCGTTCGTCCGGGTGTGCTCAGAGGGCGAGGTGGCGTCGCAGGGCTGCGTCGATCTCGGCCATGCGCGGGCGGGGGACGGTGCCGACCCGTTTCAGGAACCGCTCATGAGCCATCGCTCGTACCTGCTCGCACTGCACCTTGGAGTCCTTCGGCAGGCCGCACTCCGCCGCCTGGAGCAGCACCTGGAAGGGATAGACCCGGGAGGTGTTCGACGTCAGCGGCACCACGGTGATCACGCCGCGCCCCGTCCGTGTCACCACTGCGTTGGCGCCGTCGTTCGAGATGACCACCGACGGGCGGGCCTTGTTGGCCTTGCTGCCGCGCACCGGCTCGTAGTCGACCAGGTAGATGTCACCGCGCCTCATCGGTCAGCCCATCGCCCGAGAACTGGTCCCAGAACGCGGCGTCCTCGCTCGCGTCCCATTCCGCGAACGCCGCCTCGTAGTCGGCCTCCAGATTCGAGGCACGCAGCAGCTCGATCGCGGCGTGGATCACCGCGGACCGGGAGTCCGCCTCGGTCTTCGTGGCGTACTCGTCGAGGAAGGCGACGTCCTCCTGCGGCAGGCTCACGCTGATCTTCATACCATTGATGCTACCGCAGTAGCATTCGCATAGCTACTCCGTTCCGGCGCGCGACGTGGAAGGATGTCCGGAAACGTCACACACCAAGGAGATGACCGCGTGCCTGGCACCAATCTGACCCGCGAAGAGGCACAGGAGCGGGCGCGCCTGCTGACCGTGGACGCGTACGAGATCGATCTCGACCTCTCCGGAGCGCAGGAGGGCGGCACCTACCGGTCCGTTACCACCGTGCGCTTCGACTCCGCCGAAGCCGGTGCGGAGACCTTCATCGACCTGGTCGCCCCGGCCGTGCACGAGGTCGAGCTGAACGGCAAGTCGCTGGACGTCGCGGCCGTGTTCCGCGACTCGCGCATCGCACTGCCGCACCTGGTCGCGGGCTCCAACGAGCTGAAGGTCGTCGCCGACTGCGCGTACACCAACACGGGCGAGGGCCTGCACCGCTTCGTCGACCCGGTCGACCAGCAGGCGTACCTCTACACCCAGTTCGAGGTGCCGGACGCCCGTCGTGTCTTCGCGAGCTTCGAGCAGCCGGACCTGAAGGCGACGTTCCGGTTCACCGTGAAGGCGCCGCAGGGCTGGACGGTCATCTCTAACTCGCCGACGCCCGAGCCGAAGGACGACGTCTGGTCCTTCGAGCCGACGCCGCGCATCTCGTCGTACATCACCGCGCTGATCGCCGGCCCGTACCACTCGGTGCACAGCAGCTACGAGAAGGACGGCCAGTCCGTCCCGCTCGGCATCTACTGCCGTCCGTCGCTGGCCGAGTACCTCGACGCGGACGAGATCTTCGACGTCACGCGGCAGGGCTTCGACTGGTTCCAGGAGAAGTTCGACTACGACTACCCGTTCGCCAAGTACGACCAGCTGTTCGTCCCGGAGTTCAACGCCGGTGCGATGGAGAACGCGGGCGCGGTCACCATCCGCGACCAGTACGTGTTCCGGTCGAAGGTGACGGACGCGGCGTACGAGCGGCGTGCGGAGACCATCCTGCACGAGCTGGCGCACATGTGGTTCGGCGACCTCGTCACCATGGAGTGGTGGAACGACCTGTGGCTGAACGAGTCGTTCGCCACGTACACCTCGGTCGCCTGCCAGGCGTACGCCGAGGGCTCGAAGTGGCCGAACTCCTGGACCACGTTCGCCAACACCGAGAAGACCTGGGCCTACCGCCAGGACCAGCTGCCCTCCACGCACCCGATCATGGCGGACATCCGTGACCTGGACGACGTCCTGGTCAACTTCGACGGGATCACCTACGCCAAGGGCGCCTCGGTCCTGAAGCAGCTGGTGGCGTACGTCGGCATGGACGAGTTCTTCAAGGGCGTCCAGGCGTACTTCAAGGCGCACGCGTTCGGCAACACCCGGCTCCCCGACCTGCTGGGCGCCCTGGAGGAGACCTCCGGCCGCGACCTGAAGACCTGGTCGAAGGCATGGCTGGAGACGGCTGGCATCAACGTCCTGCGCCCCGAGCTCACCACGGACGAGAACGGCCACGTCACCTCGTTCACCGTGCTCCAGGAGGCCCCGGCCCTGCCCGCCGGCGCGAAGGGCGAGCCGACGCTGCGGCCGCACCGCATCGCCATCGGCTGCTACGAGCTCGACGGCTCCGGAAAGCTGGTCCGTACCGACCGCATCGAGCTGGACGTCGACGGCGCGCGCACGGCCGTGCCGTTCCCGGCCGGTACCGCCCGCCCCGCCGTGATCCTGCTCAACGACGACGACCTCTCGTACGCGAAGGTCCGGCTCGACGAGGAGTCGCTGCGCGTCGTCACCGAGCACCTCGGCGACTTCACCGAGTCGCTCCCCCGCGCCCTGTGCTGGGCCTCCGCCTGGGACATGACCCGCGACGGCGAGCTGGCGACCCGCGACTACCTGGCCCTGGTGCTCTCCGGCATCGGCAAGGAGTCGGACATCGGCGTCGTCCAGTCGCTGCACCGCCAGGTGAAGCTGGCGCTGGACCTGTACGCGGCGCCGGAGTGGCGCGAGGCCGGGCTGACGCAGTGGACCGAGGCCACCCTCGCGCACCTGCGCGCGGCGGAGCCGGGCAGCGACCACCAGCTGGCCTGGGCGCGCGCCTTCGCGGCGACGGCCCGCACCCCGCAGCAGACCGACCTGCTCCAGTCGCTGCTCGACGGCAGGGAGGTGATCGAGGGCCTGGCCGTCGACACCGAGCTGCGCTGGGCGTTCGTCGAACGGCTCGCCGCGACCGGTCTCCTCGATGAGGACGAGATCGCCGGCGAGTACGAGCGGGACAAGACGGCGGCGGGCGAGCGCCACGCGGCGACCGCCCGCGCGGCACGGCCCACCGAGGAGGCGAAGGCGGAGGCGTGGGCCTCGGTCGTCGAGTCCGACAAGCTGCCGAACTCCCTCCAGGAGGCGGTCATCGCCGGCTTCGTCCAGACCGACCAGCGCGAACTGCTGGCCCCGTACACGGAGAAGTTCTTCGCCTCGGTCAAGGACGTCTGGGACTCGCGCAGCCACGAGATGGCCCAGCAGGTCGCGGTCGGCCTCTACCCGGCCCTCCAGGTCTCGCAGGACACCCTGGACGCCACGGACACCTGGCTCTCCTCGACGGACCCGAGCGCGGCCCTGCGCCGGCTGATGTCGGAGTCTCGTTCGGGCGTCGAGCGCGCCCTGAAGGCCCGCGCCGCGGACGCGGCGGCGGCGTAACGGCCCGACAGCAAGGGGCGCTTCCCGCTACGGCGGGGGGCGCCCCTTCTTCGTGTTCGTCGTGCTCCGGGCTGCGTGACACTGGAAACCGCCCGTCGGACGGGCGCGGTCGCGCAGCCGTCCGACGGGCGGGAGCAGGGAGGTACCGGGGTCCGGGGCCGGTCAGGACCTGTCCGAGGCCCTGACCCGCCGGAAGGCCTTACGCGCCGGACTCCTCGTAGCGGCGGGCCAGGTCGGCCGTGCCGGACTCCGTCAGGCTGCCGTGCAGGCGCATGCGGGCGACGCCGCCGTCCGGGAAGGCGTCGAGGCGGACGTGGGTGACGATCGCCTGGGCGCGGAGCGGGAAGCGGTGCAGGGCGTCGGGCTGGAGCCGGGTGCGGGGGATGATCTCGAACCAATCGCCGGTCTCGCCGTTGCGGCCCTGGAGGGCGATCCAGCCGGCCGAGTTGCCCTTGAGGTAGGCCGTGTCGATCTCGACCGCGCGGACCGCGCCCTGGGCGGGGAGGCGGAAGCGGACCCAGTCGTTCGTGTCGCGGACCCGGCGGCGGCGGTTCTCCCATCCGTCGTCCATCTTGCGGGAGGTGCCCGGCAGGATGATCTGGGTCGGCGAGGAGTAGAAGCGGTCGGAGGCGTCCTCGTAGCTGCCGCCGTTCAGGACCGAGATCAGGTCGAACGTGCCGAGCGTGGCGAGCCAGGACGGGTCGGGGAGGACCTCGCCGTGGACGCGGAGGCGGGCGATGCCGCCGTCGGGGTGCTGGCACAGGCGGATGTGGGTGTAGCGGCGGCCGCCGGTGATCTCGAAGCCGTTGGCTGCGTGGCCGAGCACGGGGGTCGGCGGGACGATCTCCTCCCACTTCACGTCGTCGGCGAGGAGGTCCTCGGGGCTGGGCGTGCCCTCGACCGCGGTGGCCTGGATCGATACGCGCTGCGGGTAGTTGCCGCGGAAGTGGGCCGTGTCCACGACGATGCCGCGGATGATGCCGGGGGCGCCGAGGCGGATCAGGGCCCAGTCGTGCTCGCCGGGGGCCGGGAAGGGGTTGTCGGCGTCCGCGCCGCGTCGGCGGCGGGTCTCCCAGCCGTCCATGATCTTGCCCTTGTGGCCGAAGTGCTCGGGGTCGAAGACCGCGCGCTCCCGGAGCAGCAGGTTCTCGCGCTGGGCGAAGAACTCGTCGTTGGCGGCGATCACGCCCGCGCCGAGGCGGCGGTCGGCGAGGTCGACGAGCTCGGTGAAGGGGAGGTCGGTGGTCCGGTAGTCGGCGTACGGGTCACCACCGCCGTACGGGGCCGCGTCGTTGGCGTGGGGGTCCTCGTGGTGGTTCTCATTCTGATCGAAGGTCATGCGTCCACTGTCGCGGCGGACAACCCATCAGGTCCAGCGAAAGTTTTTGCACTGTTCATTCAGTCGAAGTGAACGAATCGGCTGTCGCGGTGAGCGCGACGAGGACCCTGGCCACTGCGGGGCCCCGCTCGGCGCCCTGTCGGACCGCCGCCACCACATGGCGGCGCGGCTGGTCGGCGTCGAGTGCGCGCATCACCACCCCGCCCCGGCTGCGGCGTTCCGCCGACGCCATGCGTGGGACCAGTGCCACTCCCATGCCCGCCTCGACCATGGCCAGGATCGCCGTCCAGCCGGAGGCGCTGTGCGCCTGCTCGGGTACGAATCCGGCGGCCTCGCAGGCGGCCGTCGTGATCTGCGACCAGGGCCCCGAGCCGCCGAAGATCCACGGCTCGCCGGAGAGGTCCGCCAGCCGCAGGGCGGGCGCGGCGGCGAGCGGGTGGCCCGCGGGCAGCGCCGCGTCCAGGGGGTCCGCGAGCAGCGGCAGCACCGCGAACCGGGGATCGCGGGCCGTCGGGGCGTGCGCGGCGAGGGACAGGGCGAGGTCGACGTCACCGGCGGCCAGGAGCTCGTACGCCTGCCCGGCCTCCGCCTCCCGCACCCGCACGTCGGGGCCCGGCCGGTCCTCGGCGCGCAGCCGCTGGACGGCCGGTACGACCAAGGCGGACACGGCGGTGGAGAACGCCGCGATCCTCACCTCGCCGGCCTCGCCCCGCAGATAGCCGGTCAGTTCGGCGTCGGCGCGCTCCAGTTGGGCGAAGACGGCCTCGGCGTGGCGCAGCACGAGGTGCGCGGCGTCGGTGAGCCGGACCCGCCGGCCCTGCGCCTCCAGGAGCGGCACGCCGAGCTGCCTGGACAGGGCGGAGAGCTGCTGCGAGACGCCGGAGGGGGTCATCAGCAGGGCCTGCGCGGTGGCGGTGACCGTGCCCCGGTCGCGCAGGGTGCGCAGGATGCGGAGCTTCTTGACGTCCCACTCGATCATGGCCGCAACCTACCGGGCGCCGCGGACCGGGTGCCCGGCTCCGGACGGGGTGTCCGGTCGCGGGCAGGCCCGTGCGTCGCCCGGCACTCGCCGCGGACATGCGTGTGCGCCGCTCGGTACTCGTGGAGTACCTGCGGCGCACACGGGACGGGCGTGGAGTGTCAGGCCTGCTTCTTGGACTTGTCCAGGACCATGACCAGGCCCGTGATGACCAGGAACAGGACGATGGGTGCCACGACGTAGAGGCCGATGGTCTCCATCGCGCTCAGGCCGGGCCCCGGGTCGTCACCGTCGTCGCGGGTGAGCGCGAGCGCGGGGGACGACATGAGCAGCATCATCAGCGTCGTTCCGGCCGCGACGGCGCCGGCGCGCATAGCGTTCTTCTTGTCCACGGTGCAAACGTAGCGAACGCCCGCGAGGGGCGCGCGCCCGGGGGTGCCGTACGGGGTCGGGGGCGGGGTTCGGAGCTGCGCTCCGGGCGGAGTCGGCCCAAGGTCCGGGCGGGGTCACCGGGTGGGATCCGGGCGCTTGGCGCACGGTTCGAAGACCTCCATCAGCCGGTGCAGGCGGGGCGCGGCGGCCAGCGCCTCCAGGGTGACCGGGTGGCCTTCCTCGTCGGCGACGGGCAGGCGCCAGTTGGGGTACTGGTCCCAGGTGCCGGGGAGGTTCTGCGGGCGGCGGTCACCGAGCGCGTCGGGCAGCCAGACACCGGCCATCCGGGCGGGGGTGCGCAGCAGGAAGCGGTGCACGGCGCGTACGCAGCCCTCCTCGTCGCCTTCGCCCTCGGGGAGCAGGCCGAGTCCGGAGAGGTACCCGAGCCACTCGGCGGTCTCCGCCGCGTCCGCCGTCAGCTCCTGGTCCAGGGGGCGGGTGAGCAGGCCGAGGCGGTGGCGCAGCGTCACATGGTCGCCGGTCAGCCGGGCCGCGGTGGACGGCAGGTCGTGGGTGGTGACCGTCGCCAGGCAGTCCTCGCGCCACTGCTCGGGCGCCAGCGGGCGGCCGGTGCCCGCCCAGTCCCGCTCGAACCAGAGGACGGACGTGCCGAGGATCCCGCGCCGGACCAGCGCCTCGCGGACCCCCGGTTCCACGGTGCCGAGGTCCTCCCCCATGACGACCGCGCCGGCCCGGTGCGCCTCCAGGACGAGGACGGCGAGCATCGCCTCGGCGTCGTGGGTGACATAGGTGCCCTCCGTGGGCGGACGCCCCTCGGGCACCCACCAGAGCCGGAACAGGCCCATGACGTGGTCGATGCGCAGGGCGCCCGCGTGGGCGAGGAGCCCGCGCAGCAGTCCGCGGTACGGGGCGTAGCCGGACGCGGCGAGGACGTCCGGGCGCCAGGGCGGCAGGCCCCAGTCCTGTCCCCGGGCGTTGAAGGCGTCGGGCGGCGCGCCGACGGACATGCCGTGCGCGAAGGCGCCCTGCTGAGCCCAGGCGTCGGCGCCGCCGGGGTGCACGCCGACGGCGAGGTCGTGGACGACGCCGACGGCCATGCCCGCGTCGAGCGCGGCGCGCTGGGCTTCGGCGAGCTGACCGTCGGTCAGCCAGACGAGCCGGCAGTGGAAGTCGACCCGGCCCAGCAGTCCGGCGCGGGCTCGGGCGGCCTCCTTGGAGCGGGGGTCGCGCAGCCCGGCGGGCCAGGCGTGCCAGTCGGAGCCGTGCACCTCGGCGAGCGCGCACCACAGGGCGTGGTCCTCCAGGGCCTGTCCCTGCCCGGCCAGGAAGTCGCAGTACGCGGCGCGGCGGCCGGGGGTGAGGGGCACCTTCCGTACGAGTTCGAGAGCCTGGCGCTTGAGCTCCCAGACGGCGTCACGGTCGATCAGGGCGCCCTTGTTCAGGACGGTGTCGCTGAGCGCCGCGGCATCCTGGCGCAGGTCGTCGAGGGCGGCCCGGTCCGTCACGTGCCCGTACTCGGGGACGGACTCGACGCGCAGATGCACGGGGTCGGGGAAGCGCCGCGAAGAGGGGCGGTAGGGGGACGGGTCGGTGGGGCTGCCGGGCACGGCGGCGTGCAGCGGGTTGATCTGGACGAATCCGGCGCCGAGGGTCCGGCCGGACCAGGCGGCGAGGTCGGCGAGATCCCCGAGGTCGCCCATGCCCCAGGAACGGGCGGAGAGCAGGGAGTAGAGCTGGACCAGGAAGCCGTGGGCGCGGGCGGGCGGCCGGGGCGCCCGGGGCGGGGCGACGACGAGCGTGCCGACCGCGCTCCGGCCGCCGGGCGCCCGTACGGCCAGCCGGTGCACCCCGAGCGGCGGTTCGGTCCACCAGGCGGGGGCCGCGGGCGTCCCCGAACCGGCATTCCCGCCCCCTTCACCCCGTTCACCCTCTTTGCGCCCTTTGCCCCCCGGATCCGTACGCCCGTCGGCGGCGCGCCGTTCCGAAACGGCCGGATCCGGTCGGTCGGCCCGGACGCGCATCCGAGGCGGCGGGTCCGCACCGGGGTCTTCGAGGGCGATGTCCAGCGTGGTGCCGGGCGGCAGGGCGGTCAGGGCCGCGGGCAGCGGCTCACCGGCCCATACCACCAGGGTCGGCGGGAGCAGCCGGGAACGGGCCGCGGACTCGGCGGCGGCGAGCGACCGCCTTACCGCCTCGGGCGTGGCGGCGTCCACGCCGAGCGCGGCGAGCACGGCGACGACCGTGTCGTCGGGGACGGACACCGTCACATCGACGGACGGGGAGTAGGAGGTGGCGACGCCGTGCAGTGCGGCGAGCCGGGGCAAGCCCATTCAGACTCCTGGGAACTCCATGCCCCACGCGCCGCCGGACGTGGCCGGCTCGCTGGTCAGCGGGGCGTTTACGGCGAGCGGGGGTTCGCTGGTCAGAGGTGTGGCGTCGGCGAGCGGCGGCTCACTGGTGAGGGGTATCGCATCGGCGAGCGGCGACTCGCTCGTCAGCGGGCCGGTGCGGGGCGCGTGAACCGGGAGCGGGCCGGGCGCGGGGGCCACGCCGCCCGGCGGGGCGGTGGCGTCCGGCACCTGTCCGGAGAGGGCGGAGAGCAGAAGCTGGGCGGCGGCGGGCATGGCGGCCTCCTGGCCGTGGGGTGACAGGACACAGCAGGCCTACCCGGCGGACTCGACCACAGACGTAGGCGTCATCACAACGAGTCCAACGTGCCCTGGGTCACATTCCGTTCCCAGCGAGCCGGTTCTCCGCAAGTTGTCCGCTCTTTTCGGCCATCCGGCGTCATCTTTGGCGTCCGCCGCCGCGCCCCGCCGCCGCTCGCCCCGTCCGCGCCACCGGGCATTTCCGGCACACCACCCACGCGCATTGACACCCTCGCGTGCGGGTGGTGGGCTCGGAGCCCACCAGTCGGACGCCGGAGACCAGCGGCGGGACGGGAAGCGCCGGGGACCAGCGGCGGGAACGAGGGAGACGGGGATGCGGCTCAGGCGCGGAAAGCAGGCGGCGGCCATCGCGGTCGCGGTGCTCGGCGGACTGCTCTCCACGGGAACCCCGGCCGCCGTCGCGGCCCCTTCCGCCCCCGGCTCTCCCGCCGTCACCACCCCCGACCGCGCGGACGACGGCGGGCTGCCCGCCGTATGGCCCCGGCCGCAGTCCATCGAGGCCGCCGGAGCGTCCGTACCGCTCTCGGCCGAGGTCACCCTCGTCGCCGACGCGCACGCCGATCCGTACGCGGTCGACGCGCTCCGGCGCATCCTGCGGGACGCGGGCGTGCGGACCGTCCACGGGGCCGTGCCCGGCCGCGGCCCGGTCATCAGGCTCGGGGGCGACGGCGCCCGCGACGCACTGCGCACGCTGCACGCCTCCGAGCGCGGCGATCTGCCCTCCGGGGGCTACCGGATCGCGGTCGGCCGGGTCGCGGGCCGGGACACCGTCGCGGTGGACGGTGTCGGCGAGGACGGCCTCTTCCACGGCGTGCAGACCCTGCGTCAGCTGATCCGGGACCAGAGCGTCGCCGGGGTCACCGTCAGGGACTGGCCGGGCACCGCCGTGCGCGGGATGACCGAGGGCTTCTACGGGCAGCCGTGGACCCGCGAGGAGCGGCTGGCCCAGATCGGCTTCATGGGCCGCACGAAGCAGAACAGGTATCTGTACGCGGCGGGCGACGACCCGTACCGCCAGGCCCGCTGGCGCGACCCCTACCCGGCCGACCGGCGTGCCGACTTCCGTGCGCTGGCCGAGCGGGCCCGCGCCGAGCACGTGATGCTCGGCTGGGCCGTCGCCCCCGGCCAGGCCATGTGCATGTCGTCGGCCGACGACATGAAGGCACTGACGAAGAAGCTCGACGCGATGTGGGCGCTGGGCGTGCGGGTCTTCCAGCTCCAGTTCCAGGACGTCAGCTACAGCGAATGGCACTGCGACAGCGACGCCGACACCTTCGGCAGCGGCCCGCAGGCGGCGGCCAGGGCGCAGGCGCGGGTGGCCGGCGAGGTGGCGCGGCACCTCGCGGAGCGGTATCCGGGTTCGCAGCCGCTGTCGGTGATGCCGACGGAGTTCTACCAGGACGGGTCCACCGACTACCGCGAGGCGCTCGCCGCGGAGCTGGACGACCGGGTCCAGATCGCCTGGACCGGTGTCGGGGTCGTACCGAGAACCATCACCGGCGGGGAACTGGCCGGCGCCCGCGCCGCGTTCGGGCACCCGCTGGTCACGATGGACAACTACCCGGTCAACGACTACGCCCAGGACCGGATATTCCTCGGCCCGTACACCGGCCGGGACCCGGCGGTGGCCACGGGTTCCGCGGCGCTCCTCGCCAACGCGATGGAGCAGTCGTCCGCGTCCCGCATTCCGCTGTTCACCGCCGCCGACTTCGCCTGGAACCCGAAGGGTTACCGGCCGCAGGAGTCCTGGCAGGCGGCGATCGACGACCTGGCGGGCGGTGACGCGCGTACCAGGGAGGCGCTGCGCGCGCTGGCCGGGAACAGCGCGGCGTCGGTGCTGGGCGGTGACGAGTCCGCGTATCTGCGGCCGCTGCTGGCCGCGTTCTGGAACACCCGCGCGGCGCACGACACCACGGCGCGGGACGACGCGGCGCGCGGGCTGCGGGAGGCGTTCACCGTGATGCGGGAGGCGCCGCAGCGGCTGAAGAGCCTGGCGGACGGGCGCCTGGACGGCGAAGTGCGGCCGTGGACGGAGCAGTTGTCCCGGTACGGCCGGGCGGGTGAGCTGGCGGTGGATCTGCTCCAGGCGCAGTCGCGCGGCGACGGCGCCGCCGCCTGGAAGGCCTCGCTGGCCCTGGAGCCGCTGCGCAAGGCCGCGAAGGCGGACGGCGCGACGGTCGGCGAGGGGGTGCTGGGCCCGTTCCTGGACCGGGTGCGCCGGGAGGCGGACGCCTGGACGGGTGCGGACCGCGACGCCGGTACGGTCACGAAGGCTCCGGGCAGCTACACGGTCCGGCTGGACCGGGCCCGCCCGGTGGAGGCCGTGACGGCGATGACCCTGCCCGGCGGCGGCGCGGTGACCGGCGCGGCGCTGGAGGCCCATGTGCCCGGCGAGGGCTGGCGTCGCCTGGGCGCGTTGTCGGAGAGCGGCTGGACCCAGACGGAGGGCAAGGGGCTGCGGGCCGACGCGATACGGATCAGCTGGCCCACGGGCGGCCCGGCGATGCCCCCGATCATCTCCCGCACGGTGGCGCCGATGGCCCCGGGGGCCGGCGCCCCGGGAAGCGCCCCGCTGCCGGCTCCCCGGGTGCGCGCGCTCGTGCCCTGGTTCGGCGACGAGCCCGCGGCCCGGCTCGATCTGGCGCGCGGTGAGACGGACGCCGAGATCGGCGGCGGGCCGCAGCGGGTCGAGGCGCGCCTGGCCGCCCGGCGCCCCGCCGAGGTGCGGGGCGCGCTCACCGCGGAGGCCCCCAAGGGCATCAAGGTGGACATCCCGAAGCAGACGAGGGTGGCGCGCGGTTCCCGTACCGAAGTCCCCGTCGAGATCACGGTCCCGGCTGGCACCCCTGCCGGGGAGTACGAGGTGCCCTTCAGCTTCGGCGACGAGCGCAGCACGCTCACCGTACGGGCGTTCCCGCGCACCGCGGGCCCCGATCTGCTGCGTACCGCCACCGTGTCCTCGTCCGGCGACGAGACCCCGGACTTCCCGGCGTCGGCCGCCGCCGACGGCGATCCGGAGACCCGCTGGTCCTCCCCGGTCGAGGACAACGCCTGGTGGCAGGCGGAACTGCCCCGGGCCGCGCGGATCGGCCGGGTGGTGCTGCACTGGCAGGACGCGTACGCCACCCGCTACCGGCTCCAGGTCTCCTCGGACGGCCGCAGCTGGCGCACGGCGGCCACCGTCCGGGACGGCAGGGGCGGGCGCGAGTCGGTCCGGATGGACGCGAAGGACGCCCGCTACCTCAGGGTCCAGGGCGATGCCCGGGGCAGCGAGTTCGGCTACTCGCTCTGGTCGGTGGAGGCGTACGCCGTCGCCGCAACGGAGTAGCGGCGGAGCGGCGATCCGGGCCTTCCCCGTCCCGGGGACGACGAAGGCCCGGATCCCTAGGCAGAAATGCCGTCGATCCGGGCCATGGCGTCGTCCGCGCCGAACGGTTGCAAGTACGGCAACCAGCGCGGGTCACGGTGTCCCGTGCCGATGATCCGCCAGGCGAGGCCGGTCGGCGGGGCGGGTTGCTGGTGCAGCCGCCAGCCGAGCTCCGGCAGGTGCCGGTCCGCCTTGACGTGGTTGCAGCGGCGGCAGGCCGCCACCACGTTGTCCCAGGCGTGCTGTCCGCCGCGGCTGCGCGGAATCACATGGTCGACGCTGGTCGCGGCGGCGCCGCAGTACATGCAGCGCCCCCCGTCCCGGGCGAACAGCGCCCTGCGGGTCAGTGGTACGGGCCCCCGGTAGGGAACCCGTACGAACCGCTTCAGGCGGACGACGCTGGGGGCCGGGACGGCCCGGGTGGCACTGTGCATGAGGGCGCCGGTCTCCTCCAGGCAGATGGCCTTGTTTTCGAGGACGAGGACGAGCGCGCGGCGGAGCGGTACGACGCCGAGCGGCTCGTACGACGCGTTGAGAACCAGGACATGCGGCACGGTGGATGCCTCCTTGTACGCCGGCGGCGCGTGGCTCGCGCCGGGACGATCCGATCTCAGTCTCTACTCCTGCCTGGTCGGAGCGCCACCACGTGCGGGTAACGGGCCGGGAGGATTTTTCTCCCGTCCACCTGCCGAGGACGGGCCCGCCGGGTGTGCGATCGGCCACAGAACGCCGCCGCAGGTACCGTCCCGCCGCCACTCATCGACCCCGGTATCCCCCGATTGAGGCGTTTGTCGCCGCTCTGACGGGGCAACGGAGCATTCCCGATGCCCCGTTAGTGTGGTCGGACGGCCGTCGCCCATCTGGAGGTCCCACCGTGTCCCTGTCCGCCCTGTTGGCCGCAGCCCCGTCACCCGAGCCCGGCAGCTCGTTCGACGAAGCCGCCAAGCAGGCCGGCGACGCCGCGGGCTGGGTGGAGGAGAACTGGTCCACCTGGCTGAACACCGGTCTGCGCATCATCCTCATCGCGGCGATCGCGATCGTGTTGCGCATCGCGATCCGGCGTGCTCTCACCAAGCTCATAGAACGGATGAACCGCAGCGCCCAGGCGGTGGAGGGCACCGCGCTCGGCGGGCTGCTGGTCAACGCCGAACGCCGCCGTCAGCGCTCGGAGGCGATCGGTTCGGTACTCCGCTCGGTCGCGTCGTTCCTGATCCTCGGCACGGCCGCCCTGATGATCCTGGGCGCCTTCCAGATCAACCTGGCCCCGCTGCTGGCCTCCGCCGGTGTGGCCGGTGTGGCGCTCGGTTTCGGTGCGCGCAACCTGGTCACCGACTTCCTCTCCGGTGTCTTCATGATCCTGGAGGACCAGTACGGCGTGGGCGACACCGTCGACGCGGGCGTCGCCTCCGGCGAGGTCATAGAGGTCGGCCTGCGGGTCACGAAGCTGCGCGGCGACAACGGTGAGATCTGGTACGTCCGCAACGGCGAGGTGAAGCGGATCGGCAACCTCAGCCAGGGCTGGTCGACGGCCGGCGTCGACGTGACGGTGCGCCCCACCGAGGACCTCGACAAGGTCCGTACGGTGATCACCGAGGCGGCAGCGGCCATGGCCAAGGAAGACCCCTGGAACGAGCGGCTGTGGGGTCCCGTGGAGATCCTGGGCCTGGACGCCGTGTTCCTGGACTCGATGACGGTCCGGCTGAGCGCGAAGACGATGCCGGGCAAGGCGCTGGGCGTGGAGCGCGAACTGCGCTGGCGGATCAAGCGGGCCTTCGACGAGGCGGGCATCCGCATCGTCGGCGGCGTCCCGGCCCAGCCGGACGAGCCCACCAAGGCCGACCCGTCGGCCTCCACGGCCGCCCCGTCGGCCTACGCCTCGACCACCTCGCCCCAGTCCCTGGCCACGGCCCCGATCACCCCGCCGAGCATCTCGAAGTAGCGCTCGCCGGGCGGACCGGCGCATGCCCAACTCTGTTCCTCGACGAACAGAGTTGGGCATGCGTCACCCTGGACCCGGACGTTCCGGAAGTGTTCCGGGTAACACTTTGGTTGCCACCGCGGCGCTTCCCATTGACGGCCAGGTGACACGCGCATACGGTCCTCACCGAATAGGAAACTTTCCTAACAGAGGGCAGGTGCAGTGCTCATGGCCGGAACCACCCCGGGTACCCCCCGCGTTCTGCGGGCCATGAACGACCGGGCCGCCCTCGATCTGCTGCTGGAGCACGGCCCCCTCTCGCGGACCAGGATCGGGAAGCTGACCGGGCTCTCCAAGCCGACCGCGTCGCAGTTGCTGGCGCGGCTGGAGGCGGCCGGGCTGGTCGTCGCGACCGGGACGGTGGCGGGGCGGCCGGGGCCCAACGCGCAGTTGTACGGGGTTAACACGCGGGCCGCCCATGTCGCGGGGCTCGATGTGAACGCGCGCCGGATCGTCGCCGCCGTCGCCGATGTGACCGGTCAGACGGTCGGGGAGTTCGAGCTGCGCACCCCGGGGCGGCGGGCCGACAGTGTGGTGCGGCAGGTGGCGGAGGCGCTGGACGGGGCGGTGAAGAACGCCGGGCTCACCCGTTCCGATGTGCACCGGGTCGTCATCGGCACCCCGGGCGCCTTCGACCCCGGTACCGGGCGGCTGCGGTACGCCTCGCACCTGCCGGGCTGGCACTCCCCCACGCTGCTGGAGGAGCTGGCCGCCTTCCTGCCGATGCCGGTGGAGTACGAGAACGACGTGAACCTGGTCGCGGTGGCCGAGCAGCGGCTGGGCGCGGCGCGGGGGCACGACGACTTCGTCCTGCTGTGGAACGAGGAGGGACTCGGTGCCGCCCTCGTCATAAACGGACGGCTGCACCGCGGTTTCACCGGGGGCGCCGGCGAGGTCGGTTTCCTGCCGGTGCCGGGCGCGCCGCTGGTCCGTCAGGTCACCAAGGTGAACGCGGGTGGCTTCCAGGAGCTGGCCGGCGCCCAGGTGCTGTCCCGGCTGGGCCGCGAGCTCGGCATCGACGACGAGCTGATCCGCGGCTCCGGCACCCACCACGAGGTCGCGGCCCGGCTGCTCACCCGCGCCTCCGCGGCCGCGGAGGCCGGCGAGGACGGCCCGTACGTCCAGCTCCTCGACCGGTTCGCCACCGGGCTCGCGACCGGGCTCGCCTCCATGGTCGCCGTGCTCGACCCGGAGATCTTCGTGCTGTCCGGCGAGGTCATCGCGGCCGGCGGGGAGCAGCTGCGCTGCCGGGTGGAGTCCGAGCTCACCCAGCTGGCGGCCTCCCGGCCCCGGCTGATCGCCGGGGACGTGACGCGCCGCCCCGTACTGCGCGGCGCATTGGAGAGCGCCCTCGCCACCACCCGCGACGAGGTCTTCGACACGTCCCGCTGACGCCGACTCCACTCGGCCCGTTCCCGTTCTCTTCCTCCGTATCCCCCGCCCCCATTCCTCTACCGGGAGACCGCCATGTCCGGAAACCGCCGGAAGACGGCCGCCGCGCTCGCCGCGACCGCCGCCATATCTCTGCTCGCCTCGGCCTGTACCGGTCAGAGCAACTCCGGTGCCAGTGATGACCCGTCCAAGGAGACGACCATCAACTTCTGGCACGGCTGGGTCTCCCCGAACGAGGTCGCGGGAATCCGGGCGACGGTCGACGCCTTCGAGAAGGCGCACCCCAACATCCATGTGAAGGTCATCGGCGACATGACCGACGACAAGATCAACCAGGCGCTGCGGGCGGGCGGGTCGAAGGCCCCGGACGTCATCTCGTCGTTCACCACGGACAACGTCGGCAAGTTCTGCTCGTCGAAGGCGTTCGTCGATCTCAACCCCTTCCTGAAGAAGGACGGGATCGACCCGGACAAGACCTTCCCCAAGGCGATGAACGAGTACACCCAGTTCGACGGGGTGCGCTGCACCGTGCCGCTGCTCGGTGACGCGTACGGCCTCTACTACAACAAGGACGCGTTCGAGAAGGCCGGCATAAAGCGGCCCCCGCAGACCTGGTCGGAGCTGGCCGCGACCGCCAAGCGGCTGACGAAGACCAAGGGCGACTCGTACGAACAGCTCGGCTTCATGCCGAACTACCACGGCTACGAGACGACCACCGAGCACTACCTCGGCGGCTGGGACCCGAAGTACTTCGACGCGGACGGCAAGTCGAACATCGCCGAGGACCCGGCGTTCGCCGACATGCTCAAGACCCAGAAGAAGCTGGTCGACGACCTGGGCGGCTACGAGAAGCTGGAGACGTACCGCACGTCGTTCGGTGACGAGTGGGGCGCCAAGCACCCGTTCCACACCGGCCAGGTGGCCATGCAGCTGGACGGCGAGTGGCGGCTCGGGATGGCCGAGGAGACCAAGCCGGAGTTCGAGATCGGCGTCGCCCCGATGCCCGTCGCCGACGACGAGGCCGACACCTACGGCAAGGGCTATCTGACCGGCACCATCGCCGGTATCGCCGCCACCTCCCAGAAGCAGAACGCGGCCTGGGAGCTGGTGAAGTTCATGACGACCGACACCGACGCCGTGGTGAACTTCGCCAATGCCATCCACAACGTGCCCTCCACCCTGGCGGCGCTGAAGTCGCCGAAGCTGAAGTACGACCCGCGGTTCAAGACCTTCCTAGACATCGCCGCGAACCCGAAGAGCACCACCACCCCGCCCTCGGTGAACGGCGGCGCGTACCTGGTGTCCCTGAAGAACCTCGGATTCGACATCGAGACGGGCAAGCAGAAGGACGTCGAGGCGGGTCTGAAGAACACCGCCAAGGAGATCGACGCAGCCATCGCGCAGGCGAAGTAGCGCCGCGATGACCACGTACACACTCCGTGCGAAGCGCCGCCGGTCGGCGCTGCGGGCAGCGGCCTTCATGTCGCCGTGGCTGATCGGGTTCTGCGTCTTCTTCGCCTACCCGCTGATCTCCACCGTCTACTTCTCCTTCACCGACTACGACGGTTTCTCGGCCCCCGAGTTCAGCGGGCTGAAGAACTGGTCGTTCGTCTTCAACGACTACCCGCTGTTCTGGCCGGCGCTGCGCAACACGCTCTGGCTGGTCGTGGTCATGGTCACCTGCCGGGTGGTGTTCGGCCTCGGCGTCGGGCTGCTGATCACGAAGATCAAGACGGGCGCCGGGGTCTTCCGCACCCTGTTCTACCTGCCGTACCTGGCCCCGCCGGTCGCGGCGACCCTCGGCTTCGTCTTCCTGCTCAACCCGGGTACCGGGCCGGTCAATTCGATCCTCGGCGAGATCGGGCTGCCCACGCCCGGCTGGTTCACCGACGCCACCTGGTCCAAGCCGGCGCTGACCGCGCTCGCGGTCTGGGGGGTGGGCGACCTGATGGTGATCTTCATGGCCGCGCTGCTCGACGTACCGAAGGAGCAGTACGAGGCGGCGGAGCTGGACGGGGCGACCGCGTCCCAGCGGTTCCGCTTCGTCACCCTGCCGAACATCTCGCCGATCATCCTGTTCGCGGTGGTCACAGGGATCATCCAGACGATGCAGTACTACACCCAGCCGTTCGTGGCCGGAAAGGTCGCCTCGGGTGTGATGGGCGGCTCCGGGCAGCAGTTCGAACCGGGCTATCCCGACAAGTCGACACTGACGCTGCCGCAGGTCGTCTACAACCTCGGCTTCCAGCGCTTCGACTACGGCTCCGCCTGCGTGGTCGCGCTCGTTCTCTTCGTACTCTCCATGGCGTTCACCGCACTGCTGATGCGGCGCCGCAGCGGACTGATCCAGGCAGGTGAGTGACGTGGCGCAGACTCTCGACGCCGTGAAGACGGCCGGCCCCGCGACCGGCCCGGCCACCCCGGCCGAACGCGTCGCGCGGCGCAAGTCGCTGCTGAACTGGATCGCCGTGCACGCGCTCGGCGTCGCCGCCGCGCTCTTCTTCGTGCTGCCGTTCGTCTTCCTGCTGCTCACCTCGCTGATGAGCGGCCAGCAGGCGCTGACCCGCGATCTGTGGCCGCACCCCTTCGAGTGGAGCAACTACCAGCGGGTCTTCGAGACCGACGGCTTCCTGACCTGGTGGCGCAACACCCTGTTGTATGCGGGACTCGGCACCGTCCTCACAGTCGTCTCGTCGCTGCCCGTGGCGTACGCGCTCGCCAAGTTCCGCTTCCGCGGCCGGCACCTGTCGCTGATGCTGGTCATCTCGATGATGATGCTGCCGCCGCAGGTCGTCGTCATCCCGATGTACCTGTTCTGGGCCAAGCAGCTGGACATGTCCGGCACGCTCTGGCCGCTGATCATCCCGATGGCGTTCGGCGACGCGTTCTCCATCTTCCTGCTGCGGCAGTTCCTGCTGACCATCCCGAACGAGTACCTCGACGCGGCGAAGGTCGACGGCTGCGGCGAGTTCCGCACCCTGATGCGCGTCGTGGTCCCGATGGCCAAGCCGGGCATCGCCGCCGTCGCCCTCTTCCAGTTCTTCTACGCCTGGAACGACTACTTCGGCCCGCAGATCTACGCGTCGGAGAACCCGGGTGCCTGGACGCTCAGTTACGGACTGGAGTCCTTCAAGAGCGCACACCACACCGACTGGAACCTGACCATGGCCGCGACCGTACTGGTCATGGCCCCCGTGATCCTCGTCTTCTTCTTCGCCCAGAAGGCATTCGTCGAGGGCGTCACACTGACCGGAGTAAAGGGCTGACCTATGAAGCTCGCAGTAGTTGGTGGCGGGTCCACCTACACACCTGAACTGATCGACGGTTTCGCCCGGTTGCGGGACACGCTGCCCATCGAGGAGCTGGTGCTCGTCGACCCGGCGGCCGACCGCCTGGAGCTCGTCGGCGGCCTCGCCCGGCGGATCTTCGCCAAGCAGGGCCACCCGGGACGGATCGTCACCACCTCCGACCTCGACGCGGGCGTCGCCGGCGCCGACGCGGTCCTGCTCCAGCTGCGCGTCGGCGGCCAGGCCGCCCGCAACCAGGACGAGACCTGGCCTCTGGAGTGCGGCTGCATCGGTCAGGAGACCACCGGCGCCGGCGGCCTCGCCAAGGCGATGCGCACCGTGCCGGTCGTCCTGGACATCGCCGAGCGGGTCCGCCGCACCAACCCCGATGCCTGGATCATCGACTTCACCAACCCGGTCGGCATCGTCACCCGGGCGCTGCTCCAGGCCGGCCACAAGGCCGTCGGCCTGTGCAACGTGGCGATCGGCTTCCAGCGGAAGTTCGCCCGGCTGCTCGACGTCACCCCCGGCGAGGTACACCTCGACCATGTCGGGCTCAACCACCTGACCTGGGAACTCGGGGTGCGTCTCGGCGGCCCGGACGGCGAGAACGTGCTGCCGAGACTGCTCGCCGAGCACGGCGACGCGATCGCGGACGATCTGCGCATGCCCCGGGCGATCACCGACCGGCTCGGCGTGGTCCCTTCGTACTACCTGCGGTACTTCTACGCGCACGACGCGGTGGTGCGGGAGCTCGGCACCAAGCCGTCCCGGGCCGCCGAGGTCGCCGCGATGGAGAAGGAACTGCTCGCCATGTACGGCGACCCGGCGCTTGACGAGAAACCCGCGCTGCTCGCCAAGCGGGGCGGCGCCTTCTACTCGGAGGCCGCCGTGGACCTGGCGTCCTCGCTGCTCGGCTCGGGCGGCTCGGCGGTGCAGGTGGTCAACACGTACAACCGGGGCACCCTGCCGTTCCTGCCGGACGACGCGGTGATCGAGGTGCAGGCCCGGGTCGACGGCACGGGCGCGACGCCGCTCGCCGTTCCCGAGCTGGACCCGCTGTACGCCGGTCTGATCGCCAACGTGACGGCGTACGAGGACCTCGCCCTGGAAGCAGCCTTGCGCGGCGGCCGGGACCGGGTCTTCAAGGCGCTGCTCGCGCACCCGTTGATCGGGCAGTTCGAGTACGCCGAGGCGCTCACCGACAAGCTGATCGCGCACAACCGGGAGCACCTGGCGTGGGCGTGAACGCTTCGGTCCTCGCGATCGACGCGGGGAACAGCAAGACCGACGTGGCGCTGATCGGCGCGGACGGAACGGTGCTTTCGACGGCCCGGGGCGGTGGCTTCCAGCCGCCGGCGGTGGGTGTCGAGGCAGCCGTCGACGTCCTCGGCGCGGCCGTCGGCCGGGCGCTGGAGCTGTCCGGCGAATCCGGCCGATCCGGCCGACCGTTCAGCCCCGTCGCGCACGTGTCCGCCTGTCTCGCCAACGCCGACCTTCCGGTGGAGGAGGAGCAGCTGGCCGCGGCGCTGCGCGCGCGGGGCTGGGGCGCCACCGTCGAGGTGCACAACGACACCTTCGCGATACTGCGCGCGGGGGTGGACGAGCCGCGCGGTGTGGCCGTGGTCTGCGGCGCGGGGATCAACTGCGTGGGCATGGTGCCGGACGGGCGGACCGCGCGGTTCCCCGCCATAGGCCGGATCTCCGGTGACTGGGGCGGCGGCGCGGGGCTGGCCGAGGAGGCCATGTGGTTCGCCGCGCGGGCCGAGGACGGGCGCGGCGAGCCGACCGAGCTGGTCCGTGCGCTACCGGGGCACTTCGGGCTCGGCTCCATGTACGCGCTGATCGAGGCGCTGCATCTGGGCCGGGTCGACTTCGAGCGCCGGCACGAGCTGGCCCCGGTGCTCTTCGCGACCGCGGCGGCCGGGGACCCGGTGGCGGGGACGCTGGTGGACCGGCTGGCCGAGGAGGTCGTCGCGATGGCCTCGGTCGCGCTGGGCCGGCTCGATCTGCTGGACGAGGAGGCGCCGGTGGTGCTTGGCGGCAGCGTACTGGCGGCCCGTCACCCGCAGTTGGACGCGAGGATCTCCGAACTCCTCGCGGTGCGGGCCCCGAAGGCGGAGCTCCGGGTGGTGACCCAGCCGCCGGTGCTGGGGGCCGCGCTGCTCGGCCTGGACCACACGGGCGCGGCCGCCGCGGTGCACGAGAGGCTGCGTGCGCAGTACGGCTGACATGCTGTTCGTGACTCAAGGGGCGTTCTGCGGTGCTTTCGCGCCGCGGGCGCCCCTTGCCGCGTACGGGAACCGATCAGTTGCACCGGACGTGTTCATGAGTGGGGAGATCGGCCCGCATCGGGTACTGGTCCGCCGATCGTCTTGATCGGCGGCGCAGGCCTTGATCGAATGCAGGTGACCGCAATCGGATGTGTGATCGCATCACATCCGTGGGCCGATGCAGGATCCGGACGTTCCAGGTGTGGATGTCGGTCCCTGCGGCCATACTTCATGGCCGGGCACCAGCCCCCGATCGGCCGGGGGCCGGGCCACCGTCAGTGACCGAGGGGGAGGTCGAGTGACATACCCGCCGAATGTACGCACGGCGCCGGAACACGAGCAGGCGCAGCCGCCCGCGCCCGCGACCGTACCCGCTCCGCACCAGCGCGGTGTGCTGTCCATGACCGCCGACCGGGTGCGCGCCGCGGCCACCACCGAGCCCGGCAGGCTCCAGATCATCGGGGCCGTGCTGGCCCTGCTCGTCGTCGCGTTCGGGGCCGTGACGGCGTTCGAGGTCGCCGACCGCGAGTCCGCCGCCGGTGACGTGGTGGGCCGCAGCCAGCCGCTGAGCGCCGACGCGGCGGCCGTCTACCGCTCGCTGGCCGACGCCGACACCGCGGCTGCGAGCGGCTTCCTGGCGGGGGCACAGGAGCCGCGCGATGTCCACGACCAGTACGAGCGGGACATCAAGGAGGCGTCCCGGCTGCTGGTGAAGGCCGCCGCCAACACGGACGCGGCGACGAAGTCCGGGCAGGAGATCACCACCCTCAACGTGGAACTCCCCCGCTACACGGGCCTGATCGAACGGGCCCGCGCCAACAACCGGCAGGGCCTGCCGCTGGGCGGCGCCTATCTCCGGTACGCCAACCAGAAGATGAGCAACGTGCTGCTGCCGGCCGCCGAGCGGCTCTACGCGGCGGAGACCGGCCGGCTCGGCGAGGACAACGACTCGGCGCGGACCTTGCCCTTGTTCTCGCTGGGGCTCGGCGTGGTGGCGCTGGCCGCGCTGGTCTGGGCGCAGCGGCGCAACTACCGAAGGACGAACCGGGTCTTCAACCACGGGCTGCTCGTGGCGACCGCCGCGTCCACCGTGATCCTGCTGTGGCTGGCCGTGGGGCACACGGTGGCCCGGTCCCAGCTGAATGCCGCGGATGTGAACGGGCAGCAGTCCCTCGATGTGCTCAACCACGCGCGGATCGACTCGCTGAAGGCCCGCGCCAATGAGAACCTCACGCTGGTCGCCCGTGGTGCGGTGCTCACCCCGGACGGCAAGAACGACAAGTACGAGACGGACTACAACACGGGCATGAAGGCACTCGGCGAGGAACTGGGGAAGGCCGAGGGGCTCGCGGACGACGCCCGGGGAAGCGATCCGGTGAAGGCCGCCTCCGCCGCCGTCACCGAGTGGCAGGAACGTCACCGGGCCGCCCGCACCACCGACGACAACGGTGACTACGAGGGTGCCCTGAAGCAGATCGTCGGGCCCGAGAAGTCCACGGGTGAGTCGTTCCAGCAGGTGGACGACGCGCTGGCGAAGGCGCTCGCCCATGAGCAGGACCAGTTCACCCGGGCCGCCGGGGACGGGCGCGGGGCGCTGTGGGGCCTGTCGGCCGGGGCGGCGGTGCTGGCCGTGCTGGGCGCCGCCGCGGCGATCATCGGGATCAACCGCAGGCTCTCGGAGTACCGATGATCGGGGGAGCGATGAAAGGAGGAGCGATGACCAGGAAGCGCATGGGCGCATGGTCGGCCCGGGTCAGGCTGCGCGGCTGGGGCGGAGTGACAGCCATGGCCGCGGCCTGCGCCCTGACGGCCTCGCTCACCCTGCTGCCGCTCTCCCACGGCGGCGCCGACGCATTCGGCGGGGGCCTCACGGGCCAGGGCACCGCACAGGCCGTCCAGGCCAAGGCCGACGACTGCACGGACCCGGAGGCGAGCCTCCCGCCCTCGTCCGCCGACGGTCCCAGCATCGAGAAGATCAAGAAGCGCGGGAAGCTGATCGCGGGGGTCGACCAGAACAGCTTCCGCTGGGGATACCGCAACCCGGAGAACCGCCGGATCGAAGGCTTCGACATCGACCTGGTGCGGGCCATCGCCGAGAACATCCTGAACGACCGCGACGCGGTGATCTTCCGGGCCATTCCCACCAACAAGCGGGCCGAGCTCCTGGCGAACGGCAAAGTCGACGTCGTCGTCCGCACGATGACGATCAACTGCAAGCAGGCCCGGAAGGTCTCGTTCTCCACCGCCTACTTCCAGGCCGGGCAACAGGTCCTCGCGCCGAAGGAATCGTCGATCACCGGGTACGACGAGTCCCTGGCCGGCAAGCGGGTCTGCACGGCCAACGGCTCCACCGCCTACGACGCGCTGAAGAAGCAGTCGTTCGGCGCGGTCTTCGAAGACCCGCACGACGGCACCACCGCGGACGAGAACCAGCTCACCGTCCCCAACCAGCTGGACTGCCTGGTGCGGTTGCAGATGGGCGAGGTCGACGCGGTGGTCACGGACAACGCCCTGGCGGCCGGACAGGCGGCCCAGGACCCGGCGGTCGAGCTGAAGGGCGACATGCCGTTCACCACCGAGTACTACGGTGTGGCCGCGAAGCTCGGGGCCGACGATCTGGTGGCCCGGGTCAACCAGGTACTGGTCGGCTACCGAAGTGGTGGAGCGAAGAGCGACTGGATGCAGTCGTACCAGCATTGGTTGGAGGCCGGGCTGCCGGGGATAAAGGGACCGCCGGCACCGAAGTACCGGAGCAACTGACGGCCGGTCCGTCCGGGTGTGCGCGACGGCGCGGACCCCGGCCGGTGAGGCAGTGGCACTGATCCTGCCGGGTACGCCCCGGCAGTAAGAGCGGAGAGGTGATCGATGGGCGCGGGCCCCTTCCCCGGCTATGCGGCCAGGCCCCCCGGCCCGGTCATGGACCGGGACGAGGCGGACCGCGCGCTGGCCCGGCTCGGCGCGGAGCACGAGGCGATCGAGACCTCGCTGCTCGCCCTGCAGGACCACGCGGGCCGCCGGCTCCTGGAGGGCGCCGAGCTGACCGGCGTCACCAGGGAACGCTGGGCCACCACCGAGCAGTCGATCACGCTGCTGTGGGGGTATTTCGACGCCTACGCGCGGGCGCTCGACCGGGCCCGTTCGGTGCGGGCCCGCCGCCGCTATCCCAACCGGGACGATCTGCTGGCCCTCACCGAGCTGCTGCGCGGCCCGGGTGTCACCGTGGCGCACGCGGCGGCCCGCCCCGATCCCTCGGTCAACGGTCCGGCCAGGCTCTCCGAGCGGTTCACGCTGGAGGAGCTGGTCGCCCGGATGAACGAGCTGTACGCCCGCTCGCTGGACATGGTCGTCGCCTCCGACTCCGTGTGGTCCGCGCTGCCCGCCCGGATAGACCTGCTCGCCGCCGAGCTGCACCGCACCCGCTCGCTGGCTCACTCCGTGGGCGTGCGGCCCGGTGAGCACCCGGCGGGCGACGACCTGGCGGCGATCACCCAGGAGCTGACCACGCTGCGGGCGCAGGTGATCTCCGATCCTCTCGCGTTCTGGCTGCCGGGGCCCGGCAGTTCGGCGCCCGGCGGCGGCCGCCCCGACACGGCGCGCTACGACCGGGCGGCCCGCGCCCTGGACGACGTACGCCGCGAGATCGAGGCGGTGCTCGCGGTCCGGCAGGACGCCGAGCAGCGCCTGGTCCAGCTGCGCGACGTGCTCTCCCGCGCGGACCGCACCCTGACCGAGGCCCGGTCGGCGCGCGGCGAGGTACTGGCGAAGATCGCGGCCTCCGAGGTGCCCGCGGTCAGCGGCCCGGCGACGGTGCTCCAGGAACGGCTGGCCGCCGCCTCGGAGTACCGCAGGCACGCCCAGTGGCACCGGCTGTCCCCGCTTTTGGAGACGCTGGAGCGGGAGGCGGAGGAGGAACTGCTGCGGGCCCGTGAGTCGTTGACCGCTGTCACCGCCCCGCTCGCGGTGCGGGCGGAGCTGCGCGGCCGGCTCGACGCGTACAAGGCGAAGGTCGCCCGGCACGGGCTGGCCGAGGACCCACTGCTGATCGAGCGGTACGACGCGGCGCGCCGGATGCTGTGGAGCGCGCCGTGCGATCTGCGGGTCGCCGGACAGGCGGTGCTGCGCTACCAGGAGGCGGCGGCCGAGCTGCTGTCCCAGCGCCGGGCACCGGGGCCGGAGGACCGGCGATGACCACGGATGTGTGCAAGGTGGCAGGGCCGTTGCGGCGGCGGGGCGATCAGGGGGACCGACCATGAGTACGCAGTGCCAGCGCCCCGCGTGCGAGGGCAGTTACGAGGACATGGGCGGTGGTGAGCTGTACTGCGACACCTGCGGCCTGGCTCCCGTCGTGTCGCCACAGGGGCCTCCCCTGTTCGAGCGAAGCCGAGAACTCGGGGATGGGATGGTGAGCTCGCCGCCCACCGGGATCGCGGTCGGCGGCGCGAACAGCCGGGGCAGCAGCAGTGGTTCGCGGTCCTCGTCACGGGCGTCCTCGCGGTCGTCCCGCTCCTCCCGCTCGTCGACCTCACGGCGCTCGGTGTCGGGGCGGCTCTCGCGTTCGCTGTCCTCCGGCGCCACCTCCCGCTCGGTCTCGGTCCGTTCCTCCGGTTCGGCCTCGGGCGCGTCCGCCCGGGGCAGGCTGGGCGTCGGCCTGGTCGAGGTGCCGGATGTGCCGCGTCCCGACCCGCGCTCGGCGGTGATGGAGAACCCGGAGGTACCGGAGCGGAAGCGATTCTGTTCTCGTTCCGACTGCGGGGCCCAGGTCGGCCGGTCGCGCGGCGAACGGATCGGCCGCACGGAGGGGTTCTGCACCAAGTGCGGTCACCCCTACTCCTTCGTGCCCAAGCTCCACGCGGGCGACATCGTGCACGGCCAGTACGAGGTCGCCGGCTGTCTGGCGCACGGCGGACTCGGCTGGGTCTATCTCGCGGTCGACCGTGCGGTCTCGGACCGCTGGGTGGTCCTCAAGGGCCTGCTCGACACCGGCGACCAGGACGCCATGGAGGCCGCGATCTCCGAGCGCCGCTTCCTCGCCGAGATCGAGCACTCCAACATCGTCCGGATCTACAACTTCGTCGAGCACCTCGACCAGCGCACCGGCTCGCTCGACGGCTACATCGTGATGGAGTACGTCGGCGGCAAGGCGCTCAAGGACATCGCCAACGAGCGCCGCACCCCGGCCGGCAAGCGCGACCCGCTGCCCGTCGAGCAGGCTTGCGCGTACGGCATCGAGGCGCTGGAGGCGCTCGGCCATCTGCACAGCCGCAACCTGCTGTACTGCGACTTCAAGGTCGACAACGCGATCCAGACCGAGGACCAGCTGAAGCTGATCGACATGGGCGCGGTGCGCAGGATGGACGACGACGAGTCGGCCATCTACGGCACGGTGGGCTACCAGGCTCCGGAGGTCGCGGAGATCGGCCCGTCGGTCGCCTCCGATCTGTACACGGTCGCGCGGACGCTCGCGGTGCTCACCTTCGACTTCCAGGGCTACACCAACGTCTTCGTGGACTCGCTCCCGGATCCGGACAACATCGAGGTGTTCCGGACCTACGAGTCGTTCTACCGGCTGCTGGTGCGGGCCACCGACCCGGATCCGGCGCGGCGGTTCGCCTCGGCCGTGGAGATGGCGGAGCAGCTGACAGGGGTGCTGCGCGAGGTGGTGTCGCTGCAGACGGGGCGGCCGCGCCCGGCGCTCTCGACGCTGTTCGGCACCGAAGTGCGGGTCACCGACACACAGTTGTTCCCGGAGCCGATGGGCGATGTGTCGCGGCTGGGGATCCGGGCGATGGCCCCGGCCCGGTCCGGCCGCCGCGGGCGGCGCGGTGGGGCGGGCAACGCGCCCCGGGCCGCGGCTCCGCCCGCGCCCGCCGCACCGGCGCCCGGCGCGCTGCCCGGGTATGCCCCGCCCGCTCCCGGGTACGCCGCGCCCGGGGCCGCTCCACTGGCCGTGCCGCCCACCCACGTACGGGCCGGCAACGCGCCGGGCGGGAACGGCGAGGCCGCCGCGTACGCGCAGCCGCAGGCCGCGATTCCGGCCCCCCGGGGCCCGGCCGCCGCTCCGGCGGCGCTCTCCCCCGCGCCGGACGGCCCGCTCCTCGCCGAGCTCGACGTACGGTCCACCTCGCTCGCGCTGCCGGTGCCCCGGGTCGACGCGAGCGACCCCAACGCGGGTTTCCTCGCCGGGCTGATGACCACCGCCCCGTCCGAGCTGATCTCCGTGCTGGGCGCGGTGCCGGTGGCCTCGCTGGAGACCCGGCTGCGCGAGCTGCGCGCCCGCCTGGAGCTGAACGACCTCGGTGCCGCGGGGCAGACCTTGACCGCGCTGGAGGGCCAGTACCCGGACGACTGGCGGGTGGTCTGGTACCGCGGCATCACCTCGCTGGTGACCGGCGACAACGAGAACGCGGCGCTGTCCTTCGACGCGGTGTACGACGCGTTCCCCGGCGAGCCGGCGCCCAAGCTGGCGCTGGGGATCTGCGCGGAGGTCCTGGGCCAGCTGGACAACGCCGCCGAGTACTACCGGCTGGTGTGGACGACCGACCCGAGCTTCGTCAGCGCCGCCTTCGGGCTGGCCCGGGTGCAGATCGCCGCCGGGGACCGGGCCGGGGCCGTCAGCGCCCTGGAGTCGGTGCCCGAGGCGTCGATCCACTACACGGCGGCACGGGTCGCCGCGGTGCGTGCCCGGCTGCGCGGGAGGTCCCCGGACGAGCCGCTGATCACCGATCTGATGGCCGCCTCGGCCCAGGTTTCGGGACTGGCCGGTTTGGGTCTGGACGCGGTGCGCCGGGAGCAGCTTTCGACCGAGGTGCTGGGGACGGCCCTCGACTGGGTGCTCTCCGGTAGCCCCTCGGCGCAGCCTCCCGCGCCTGCCGGGCCGGGAGTGCTGCTGGGCAGTGAGCTGGACGAGCGGGGCCTGCGCTTCGGGCTCGAACGTTCGTACCGGATGCTCGCCAGGCTTGCTGAGCCCGGCGATGAGAGGATCGAACTGGTGGAGCGGGCCAACCGTCTCCGCCCCCGGACGTGGGTGTGAAAATGTCGCAGAAGCCCCAGGAGCAGAAGCCCCAGGAGACGGCCCTGTCGAAGTGCCCCGGCTGCGAGGAGCCGCTGGAGCCGGGGGACCTGTTCTGCGGTGCGTGCGGGTACGACCTGTCGGCCGTGCCCGCCGTCGCCCAGGACCACCCGACAGTCGCCATGACCGTGCCCGCGGAGGGTTCGGCGGGGGTCCGCTTCGACCGGCGGCGTGAACCGGACGGACCGGCCGGACCGGGCACATCGAATGTGTCGACGTCGAACGGGCCGAGTACGTCGAGCGGATCGGACGACTTCGAGCTGCCCGCGCCGGCGGCCGCACCCGACCCCCGTACCCCCGCCGTGGATCCGGTGGCGGCCACGCCGCCGGCCGGTGCCAAGCGCTGTGTGGCCTGCCGGGCGGGCAGCGTCGACACCGACGGCTACTGCGAGAACTGCGGTCACGCCCAGCCTCGCGAGCGTGACCACATGGAGCGGGAGCTCGGTTCGGTGGCCGCCGTCAGCGACCGGGGCCTGCGCCATCACCGCAACGAGGACTCGTTCGCGGTGTCGACCACCGCCCTGCCCGACGGTTCACCGGCCGTCGTCGCGATCGTCTGCGACGGCGTCTCGTCGGCCAGCCGCCCGGACGAGGCGTCGGCGGCCGCCGCGAGCGCGGCCAACGAGGCACTCCTGGAGTCGCTGCCGCGCGGCACCCACCCGCAGCAGGCGATGCACGAGGCGATCCTCGCGGCCGGCGAGGCGGTCAACTCCCTGGCCCAGGAGCCCGGCCGGGCCATGGAGCACGACCAGCACCGCCATCAGAACGCCCCGGCGTGCACCCTGGTCGGCTCGATCATGGCGGGCGGTCTGCTGATCGTCGGCTGGGTCGGCGACAGCCGGGTCTACTGGGTGCCCGACGACCGCAGCAACCCGCCCGCCCGGCTGACCGAGGACGACTCGTGGGCCGCACAGATGGTGGCAGCGGGCCTGATGAACGAGGCGGAGGCGTACGCGGACGAGCGGGCCCACGCGATCACGGGGTGGCTCGGCGCCGACGCGTACGAACTGGAACCGCACACCGCGTCCTTCAAACCGGACCGGTCCGGTCTGGTGGTCGTGTGCACGGACGGCCTGTGGAACTACGCGGAGTCGGCGGCCGAGATGGCCGCCGCGGTACCGGCCGACGCGCACCAACGGCCGCTGCACGGCGCCCAGGTGCTTGTGGGTCACGCGCTCGACGGCGGGGGCCACGACAACGTAACAGTGGCTCTGCTGCCGTTCGCCGTGGAGCCGCAGGGGGCAGGATCGGCGTGCGGTACCCCGTGAGCCCCGTTCCGTAACGCTTGGTTCCAGTTCCGACCGTCCGCCCCGCCACCGCCGCCTTCGCCCGTTTTTCTTCGCTCGCAGCTGTCTTCATCCGACACCTGGGGTCCCAAGGAGCCGACCAGATGGCCAACTTCTCCAAGTCGAACGTGCCGCAGTTCTCCGTCGAGGTGTACCAGAACGAATATCTGCCGGAAGGCGGCCGCGAGGTCAACGCGATCGTCACCGTCACCTCGACCGGGGGCGGCACCACCGGCGGCGTCCCGCTGTCCGGTGCGGCCGCGTCGCCCGAGCACGTTCCCGGACGGGGGCCGAACGCCGCCGTGGTGATCATGGTCGACTGCTCCGGCTCGATGGACTATCCACCGACGAAGATGCGCAACGCCCGCGACGCGACCGCCGCGGCCATCGACACCCTGCGCGACGGCACCTCGTTCGCCGTCGTCGGCGGCACGCACGTCGCCAAGGAGGTCTACCCGGGCAACGGCCGGCTCGCCTTGGCCGACGCGCGGACCAAGGCCCAGGCCAAGGAGGCCCTGCGCGCGCTCAGCGCCGGTGGCGGTACGGCCATCGGCACCTGGCTGCGGCTGACCGACCGGCTGCTCGGCGCGGCCGATGTGGACATCCGGCACGGCATCCTGCTCACCGACGGCCGCAACGAGCACGAGGCGCCGGAGGACCTGCGGGCCGCGCTCGACTCCTGCGCGGGCCGTTTCACCTGTGACGCCCGCGGTGTCGGCACCGACTGGGAGGTGAAAGAGGTCACAGCGATCGCCTCCGCGCTGCTCGGCACGGCCGACATCGTGGCCGACCCCGCGGGGCTGGCCGCGGACTTCACGCAGATGATGGAGAACGCGATGGGCAAGGAGGTCGCGGATGTCGCACTGCGGCTCTGGACGCCCGTCGGGGTCGAGATCAAGTTTGTGAAACAGGTCGCACCGACGGTCGTCGATCTGACCGGCCGGCGCACCGAGGCGGGTCCCCGCGCCGGGGACTACCCCACGGGCTCCTGGGGCGACGAGTCCCGCGACTACCACGTGTGCGTGACCGTGCCGCAGGCCGGAATCGGGCAGGAGATGCTGGCGTCCCGGGTCTCGCTGATCCTCCCCGACCCGTCGGGCGGGGCCCCGCAGACGCTCTCGCAGGGCCTGGTCAGGGCCGTGTGGACCGAGGACATGGTGGCCTCCACCTCGATCAATCCGCAGGTCGCGCACTACACCGGCCAGGCGGAACTGGCCCAGGTCATCCAGCAGGGACTCGATGCCCGCAAGTCGGGCGACTTCGACGGCGCGACCGCGAAACTGGGCCGCGCGGTGCAGCTGGCATCGGCCTCCGGGAACGAGGACACTGCGAAACTGCTTTCGAAGGTGGTGGACGTCGTGGACGCGGCGACCGGTACTGTGCGCCTGAAGGCGAAGGTCGCGGACGCCGACGAGATGACACTCGAAACGCGCTCGACCAAGACCGTTCGCGTCAAGAAGTAGAAACGATCAATAAACAGCAAACAGTAGGCACAGAGCCACACAGTCGAGCCCCCCGGCCGGAATGATCCGCCGGGAGGCGAAGAGCAGAAAAATACGCCGGCCCCGGGGCCGGCCCAGGAGAGGGGGAAGCGCCGACATGCCGACCTGCCCGAACGGACACCAGTCGGGTTCCGACGACTGGTGCGAGGTCTGCGGCCATCGCATGACCGGCGCGGGCGCGCCTGCGGGTGCGGTCCCCCCGCCGCCGCCCCCGCCGCCCGCCGCCGGTTACGGCTACCCGCCGAACCCGGGTCCCGATGCGACCCAGGCCGCCGAGCTCTGCCCGCAGTGCCGTACGCCGCGTGAGGCGATGGCGCCGTTCTGCGAGGAGTGCCGCTGGAACTTCCTCACGAACACCGCGACGTCGTACACGCCGCTGGCCCCGGCCCAGGGCGCGCCCGGCCCGCCGCCCGGCCTCAACCTGCCGCCCGGTTTCCAGGCGCAGCAGCCGCCCCCGCCGCATCAGCAGCGCGACCCGTTCGAGTACCAGGGTTCGCGGCCCTCGCAGATGAACCGCCCGGCCGAGCCGCTCTCCGCCGAGCGGGGCGACCAGCCCGGTCCCCCGGCCCCCGGTCCGGGCCCGCAGTCGCCCCCGGCCCCCGGACCCGGTCCGCAGTCGCCCCCGCCGCCGTTCCAGCAGCAGGGTCCGCCGCCTTTGCCGTCCTTCCAGCAGCAGCCCGCACCGCCCGCGCCGTTCCAGCAGCAGTCCGCGCCGCCGCCGTTCCAGCAGCAGTCGGCACCGCCGGCACCGTTCCAGCAGTCCGCGCCGCCCGCGTTCCCGCAGCCCGGCCCGCCGGCTCCGCAGCCGCCCGCGCCGCCGCACCAGCAGCAGGGGCCGCAGAGCAGCGGCAGCGGCGAGGACGACTGGATGCTGTCGCCGCCGTCCCGCACCCAGGGCCCTCAGCAGTCGGCCCCGGCGCAGCAGCAGCCGCCGTTCCCCGGGCAGAACCAGAACCAGCCGCCCGCGAGCTGGACCGCGGTCATCGCCCCGGACCGGGAGTACTTCCTGGCGATGATGCAGCGCAGCGGCCCCGAGGCGACCGGGCTGAACCTGCCCGCGTACTCCCCGGAGCAGCAGCTTCCGCTGGCCGGCAACCAGATCACCATCGGCCGCCGCAGGCACAGCACCGGCGAGTCGCCCGACATCGATCTGTCCGTGCCTCCGGAGGACCCGGGCGTCTCGCACCAGCACGCGGTGCTGGTGCAGCAGCCCGACGGGGGCTGGGCCGTGGTCGACCAGAACTCCACCAACGGCACCACGCTCAACGGCGCCGAGGACCCGATCCAGCCCTATGTGCCCGTCCCGCTCCAGGACGGCGACAAGGTACACGTCGGGGCGTGGACGACGATCACGATCCGCCGCGGCTGATCCGCGTCGCAGGCGTGGGTCGCGCCACGCGCGTCGCACGCGTCGCAGACGTAACAGAGGTCACACGGTCGGCAGTGGCCAGGCGTACGGCCCCTCGGGGTCGTCCAGCCAGGCCCACTGCCGCCCGTCCCGGACCGTGATGCCGAACCGCTCCCGCTCGGGGCGCTTCTCGCGCTGCCAGAGGGAGAGGGCCTCGCGCGGGTCGAGCGAGCCCTCGGTCAGCGCCAGCAGGAACCGGAAGAGGTCGTTCTCGCTGAAGCGCCTCGGCAGCGCGCGGGTGTGCGGGCGCCGGACGGGCGGCACCGGGCTGCCGCGCAGCGGCACGAAGTAGGCAGCCGTGTGCAGGAACCGGCCCTCGGCGTACTTCCCGTGCGCCGCTTCCCGTACCCGCAGGATGATCAGTCCGGTGGCGAACGGGGCCAGTATCCGGGCGCCCGGTACGCACTGCTCCAGCCAGGACTGCGGTACGCACGGCAGGGTGCAGGTGGCGATGATCCGGTCGTACGGGCCCCGGCGGGGCCAGCCCCGGGTCCCGTCCCCGGTGATCACCTCCGGGTGGTAACCGGCCGCGTCCAGGTGCCTGCGGGCCGACTCGGTGATCTCCGGGTCGAGGTCGACGGTGGTCACCGCGTCGTCGCCCAGCCGGTGGGCGAGCAGCGCCGCGTTGTAGCCGCTGCCCGCGCCGATCTCCAGGACCCGGTGCCCGTCCCGTACGTCCAGCTCTTCGAGCATCCGGGCCATCAGCGAGGGCTGGCTGCTCGACGAGATCAGCTCGCCGTCCTTGATGCGGGTGGCCAGTGCCCCGTCCTCGTACGCCCCGCGCAGCCACCGGGCCCGCCGGACCGGGTCGGGGTCCTCGCACCACAGGCGGTCGTAGCCGCCGGCCACGAAGTAGTACGGCACAAACAGATGCCGCGGCACCTCCTCGAAGGCGGCCCGCCAGCCGGGGTCGACCAGCGCCCCGCCGGCCACGATGGAGCGCACCATCGCCCACCGCTCCTCGGCGGCGGCCGCGGCGAACCGATCGGTGTGCGCGTCCATACCTCCACCTTCCTGCGCCGGAGGCCAGGGGGCCAGGAACCCGGGCCCGGACGGGTCTTCGGTGAGGGGGGACTAGGTCCCCGGTCCTCGGCCGGTGCGTCTGCGACGATGGACGGGTGACAGAGAATCCGCACGACACGCTTCAGGAGCAGACCTTCTACGAGCAGGTCGGCGGCGAGGAGACCTTCCGACGCCTGGTGCACCGCTTCTACCAGGGAGTCGCAGAGGACCCGCTGCTCCGGCCGATGTACCCGGAGGAGGATCTGGGCCCGGCCGAGGACCGGTTCGCGCTGTTCCTGATGCAGTACTGGGGCGGGCCCCGTACCTACGGCGAGCTGCGCGGACACCCCAGGCTGCGGATGCGGCACGTCCCGTTCCGGGTGGACCGGGCGGCGCACGACGCCTGGCTGGGCCATATGCGGGTGGCCCTGGACGAACTAGGGCTGGCTCCGGAACACGAGCGGCAGTTGTGGGACTATCTGACCTACGCGGCCGCCTCGATGGTGAACACCGAGGGCTGAGCCCCGCACCGCCCCCTGCGCCTCCCCCGCACCCCCCTGCGCCTCCCGAAGAGCGGAATTCGGTCTTCCGACACCGATAAACGGTCACAATCGGATCAAGTACTTACGCAAGCGGTTTCCAAGAGCGCACGCCCTTGAAAGCATCCGTGGAACGCCGGGGGGCGTGTGTGGCGTTGAGGGCCCAGGGGGGCGTGAGTGACGGGGTTCGTCTTTCTCCGGGTACGGGCCCATCGGCTTCTGCTCTCCGCGGCGGTTCTCGCCGTTCTGCTGACCGCCTCGGTGCTGGCCGCGCTCACCGCCTTCTCCGGTTCCGTCGGTGACGCGGCGCTCCGCCACGCCCTCACCCACCGTTCGGCGGCCGACGCCTCCCTGGTGATGTCCGCGCAGGTGGCACCCGCACAGCGGGACACGGCCGACGCGACCGCCAGGACGGCCGCCCGCGAGGCCTTCGACGGCCTTCCGGCGACCGTCCGGACGCTGGAGACCTCGGGGGCGTACGCGCTGCCGCGTGAACTGCGGGCCACACAGGCCGGGGACGGCGAGCCCGACCTCACCCACTTCGCCTCGCTCGACCGCAGCCGGGTCGAGATCGCCGAGGGCCGCGCCCCGGCGGCGGCCGGCGGGAAGTCCGGTGCGCCCGTCCAGGTCGCCCTGCCCCGCCCGGCCGCAAAGGCGCTGAAGCTGAAGCCCGGTTCGCGGTTCACCGTCACCGACCGGCTGACCGACAAGCCGCTGCCGGTCCTGGTCACGGGCGTGTACGAGGTGTCCGACCCGGCCGATCCGTACTGGCAGCTGGACGAGCTCGGCGGGCGCGGCATCCGCAAGGTCGCCTTCACCACCTACGGTCCGCTGCTCACCGACCCTGCCGCGGCGCGCTCCGGACGGCTCAGTTCCGGGACGATGTCCTGGCTGGCGGCCGCCGACTTCCGCACCGTCACCACGGGGCGCATCGACGCACTGCACGGCGCCGCCACCGCCGCTCCGAAGGCGCTGCTGGCCGCCCCCGAGTTCAAGAGCGGTGCCACCGCACGGACTTCGCTGCCCCTGGTGCTGGAGCAGATCGACCGGGCGCTGCTGGTCTCCCGTTCGACGCTGATGATCGTGGCCGTCCAGCTGGTGCTGCTCGCGGGGTACGCGCTGTTGCTGGTGGCCCGGCTGCTGAGCAGCGAGCGCGACGGCGAGACCCGGCTGCTGCGGGCCCGGGGCGGATCGCGCGGCCGCATCACGGCACTCGCCGCGATCGAGGCGCTGCTGCTCGCGCTGCCCGCCGCGCTGGTGGCCCCGCTGCTCGCCGGGCCGCTGACCCGGCTGCTCGCGGGGCGCGGCGCGCTGTCCCGGATCGGTCTGCGGATCGACGGCGGCGCCACCGCCACGGTGTGGCTGGTCGCCGTCGTCACCGCGCTCGCCTGCGCGCTGGCCGTCGTGGCGCCCGCGCTGGCGGCGGGTGCCGGGGAGCGCCGGGCGGGCCGGACCGCGGCGCTGCCCGCGCCGCTGCGGGCGGGTGCCGACATCGGCCTGCTGGTGATCGCGGCGGTGGCGTACTGGCAGCTCGACCGGCGGGCCACGGGAGTCGGCGGCGGTGTGCTGAGCGGGGACCGGCAGGGGCGGCTCGGCGTCGATCCGCTGCTGGTCGCGGCTCCGGCCCTGCTGCTGCTCGCGGGCACCGTACTGACGCTGCGGCTGCTGCCGCCCGCGGCCCGGCTCGCGGAGCGCGGCGCGGCGGGCGGCCGGGGGCTGATCGCGGCCCTGTCCGGCTGGCAGTTCAGCCGGCGCCCGCTGCGCAACACCGGGCCCGTGCTGCTGCTGGTCCTCGCGGTGGCGATGGGCATGCTGGCCGTCGGGCAGCGCGCCTCCTGGGACCGTTCGCAGAGCGACCAGGCGGACTTCAGGGCCGGTGCGTCGCTGCGCGTGATCACCGGCACCGAGGACGACCCGGTGAAGTCGGGCGCGTACACGCGGCTGCCGGGTGTCCGGGACGCGGCGCCCGCGTTCCGCACCACCACCGAACTCTCGGGCAACCGCACCGCCTCGGTCCTCGCTCTGGACACCGCGCACGCCACCGAGCGGATGCTGATCCGCGACGATCTCGGCGACCGGCCGCGGGAGCGGCTGTTCGACCCGCTCGACCCGCCGAGTACCGGACGGTCCGGCCTGATGCTGCCGAAGAGCAGCGAGCGGCTGGGCTTCGACGTGCGGATCAAGGCGGCCGGCGCGCACGGACGGCCGGGCGACGAGCCGGTCCTCGCCGTGCTGCTGGAGGACCGCTACGGCCTGCCCTACCGGGTGCCGGCCGGATCCGTACCCGCCGACGGCAGGGCGCATCCGGTCGCCCTCACGGTGTCGGCCGCGGGCGATCTGGCCGTGACCGGATTCGAGCTGACCGGCAACCGGCCGTCCGACCGGAGCCAGATGTACCGCCTCGACATCAGCGCCCTGCGGACCGTGACGGCCGACGGCACCGAGCGGCCGGTCCCGGTCCCCGCAGACTTCCGCTGGGACGCCGAACTGACCGGTTCCGGCTCCGGCTCCGAGACGCAGGCCGGCGAACCGGTCGACGCGACGGCCTCCGCGAAGAGCCCGCTGGCCTTCACGTACGACACCGGCTCCGCCCCCGACGTGTGGGACTGGACGCCCGCCTTCTCGGTACGGGTCACCGTGCCCCGCCCGAAGGCTCCGGCGCCGAAGGCGATCGTCACCGACGCGTATCTGAAGGCCGCCGGGGCGAAGAAGGGGCAGCGCGTCGATGTCACGCTGGCCGGCGAGACGGTCCGGGTGGAGATCGTGGACTCGGTACGCCGGCTGCCGACCACCGGCGAGGGTTCGGACGGTGGCGGGTCCGCGGACCGGAGCCGCGACGGCGGGGCCGTACTGCTCGATCTCAGGGCCGTCGGCCAGGTCCTCGCGCAGCGTCCGGGCGCCGTGCTCGATGCCAACGAGTGGTGGCTGAGCACCGCCTCCGGCCGGGCCGCGGAGGCGGCCGCCACGCTGCGGGCGCAGCCGGACACCGATCCGTCCCAGGTCCTGGTGCGGGACGAGATCGCGCGGGAGCTGGTCAGCGATCCGCTGGGCGCCGGACCGCAGTCCGCGCTGCCCGCGGTGGCGGTGGTCGCCGCGGCCCTGGCGGCGGTCGGCTTCGCGGTGAGCGCCGTCGGCGCCCAGCGGGAACGGGCCGGCGAGTTCGCCGTCCTGCGGGCTCTGGGCACCCCGCGCCGCCGGCTGACCAGGATGATCGCCGCCGAGCAGGGGCTGCTGATCGCGATCGCACTGCTGGTCGGGACCGTGCTCGGGGCGGTGCTGAACCGCGCCGTCGTACCGCTCGTCGTACTGACCGGGGAGGCCACCGCGCCCGTGCCCGGGGTGCTGGTGCAATTGCCGGCCGGGCAGATCGCGGCGCTGCTGGCGGGCGTCGCCGCGCTGCCGCTGGTGACCGTCGTGTCCCTCGCCCTGCGCGGTGCCGACCCCGCGGCCTCACTGCGTGTCCAGGGGGACAACTGACATGAATCCGCGTTCCGTTCGAGACGGCGATTCCATTCGGGACGGCAGCTCTGTGCGAGACGGCAGCCCGGGACGAGACGGCGGCACCGCGCAGGTCGGCGGTTCCGTACGAGACCGCAGCACCCCCGCCAATGCGCCCTGGGTCCGCACCCGGCTGCGCACCGCTCCCGGCACGGCCTGGGCGCTGGGGCTGCTGGTGCTGCTGACGTCGTTCCTCGCGGCCGCCTTCCCGCGCACCGTCGAGCGCTACGAGAACGACGGGCTGCGCCAGGACATCACCGTCGCGGACCCCTCGCGCAGCGTGCTGGAGCTGAGCGCACCGGAGCCCGAGCTCCAGCTGCCGGCGGCGGAGCGCGAGGCGGCCGTCCGTGACGCGGCGCTGGCCTCCGTCCACCGCAAGGCACGGTCCCTGCTGCCCGGCCCGGTGGTGTCGGGCACCGGCGATTCCTCGTACGGCTTCCGCACCGGGAAGCCGATCGTCGCGCAGGACCGCTGGCTGCCGCGGCCGGACCTCGTCGACCCCCAGCTGACCTACTCCACGCTGTCCGCCCTCCCGGACCACGCCACCCTGCGCGCCGGGAAGTGGCCCGCCGTGCACGGCCAGGTCTCCGAGGACACGACCGAGGTGGAGGCCGCGGTCACCGAGGAGACGGCCAAGGTCCTGAAGGCGACGACCGGTTCGGTCATCTCGGTACCGGCCCCCAGCGGGAAGCGACTGACCGTACGGATCACCGGCATCGTCGCCCCGACCGACCCCCGGTCCGCCTACTGGTCGGCCCAGCCGCTGCTGCGGACCCCGGCCCTGGTCCCCGAACCGGTTCCGTCCCCCCCGACTCTGTCCCCTCCGCGCTTCTACTGGACCGCGGCCGTGCTGCTGCCCCCGGACGCCGCGCCCGCCCTGCTCGCCACGGCGGGCCGGCCGGAGGCGTTCTGGCGGTTCCCGCCGGACGCCTCCCGCCTCACCGCCCCCGACGCGGCGGGGCTGCGCTCGTCGATCGCCTCCCTGGAGGGCGGCCCCGGGCTGGTACGGCTGCGCGGGGCGGCCGGTGTCAACGCCACGTTTACGACCGACCTCGACGAGATCCTCACCGGGTACGGATCGCTGCGTGCGGCGATCGGCCCGGTCGTCACGGTCGCCGCTGTGGGCGCCGGGGCCGTCGCCGCCGTCGTGCTGCTGATGACCGTCGGGCTGATCGGCGGGCGGCGCCGCACCGAACTCGCGCTGCTGCGGGCGCGCGGCGGATCGCTGCGCGGGATCGGCGGCCGGCTGTTCGCCGAGACGGCGGTGATCGCACTGCCCGCGGCGGTGCTGGGTCTGCTGATCGCCGTGCCGCTCCTCGACCGGGCCCGGCTGTGGCCCTCCGTCGTCGGACCGGCGGCCGTCGCCGCGCTGGTCTGTCTCGCCCTGCCGCTGGGCGCGGTGCTGCCGCACCGCAGGCCGCAGCTGCCCGGGGCCCGCGACGACCTGATGGACGCCCGCCCGTCGCGGCGGCGCACGGTCGCCGAACTCACCGTGCTGGTGCTGGCCGTCGGCGCGGTCGCGGGCCTGCGCCGACGCGGTACGGGAGGCGACGGCGGAAGCGACCTGCTGGTCAGCGCCGCCCCCGTGCTCGTCGGGCTGATCGCCGCCCTGGTCCTGGTACGGCTCCTTCCGCTGCCGCTGCGGCTCGCCTCGCGCGCCGTGGCCCGGCGGCGCGGTGCGGTCGGCTTCCTGTCGCTGGCGCGGGCCGGGCGCAGCTCGGCGGGCGGCACCCTGCCGCTGCTGGCGCTGCTGCTCGCCCTGACCACGGCAGCGTTCGGCGGCTCGGTGCTCGCGGGTGTCGCGGACGCGCGGGACCGGGCGGCTGTGCACACGGTCGGCGCCGACGCCCGGATCAGCGGCCCGTACGACGCCGTACCACTGCCGGACCGCCTGATCCGGCAGGTGCGGGGAGCGGACGGGGTGCGGGAGGTGGCGGCGGTGCAGGTCGTGTACGGCGTGCCGCTGCCCGCCGACCCGGCCGGGAACAACCGGATGAAGAGCGCCGTCCTGCTGGGTGTCGACCCGGCGGCGTACGCCCGGCTGGCCCGTACGACCGGCCTCGGCCCGTTCCCCGCCGACCGGCTGCGCGCCCCCGGGCGTACGGCTGCGAAGGGGACCGCCCCGTCGAAGGACACGGTGGTGCCCGTGATCGTGTCGCCATCGGTCGCCACGGAGCTCGGCGACCGGCCGCGCGAGCTGCCCACGGCGGCCGGGGACCTCACGGTGCGGGTGGCGGGCGTCGTCCCGCGCACCGCCGCCGTCCCCGACAGCGACTTCCTGATCGTCGACTCCGCGTCGCTCACCCGCCGGCAGACCAGCACCCTGCTGGTCACCGGCGGCTCCCCGGACGCGAAGGCGCTGCGGGCGGCGGTGAAGGACGCGGGCAAGGACTTCTCCGTACGGCTGCGCTCCGAGGAACGCGCGGCGTTCGTCGACACCCCCATGCAGCAGGGCGCCTGGGGCATCTACGCGGCGGCGATCGCGGCCGGTGCGGGCTACGCCCTGCTCGCCGTCCTGCTGTCGCTCCTGCGGACCGCGCCGGAGCGCACGGCCCTGCTGGCGCGGCTGCGGACCATGGGCCTCACCTCCCGGCAGGGCAGGCGGCTGCTCGGCCTCGAAGCGCTGCCGCAGGCACTGCTCGCGGCCGTCGGCGGGGTGCTCGTCGGCTGGGCGGCGATCGCGCTGCTGGCACCGGGCGTGGACCTGGTGGGCCTGGCGCTCTCCTCCGGGCCCGGCCCCACCGCACTCGACACCGCTCCGCTGCGGGCCGACCCGTGGTCGCTGACGCTCCCGGCGCTCGGTGTGGTCGTCCTCACCGCCGCGGTGGCCGCCGTCCAGGCCCGGTGGGCCGGCCGTCGCGGACCGAACACCGAACTCAGGGCAGGAGATTCCCGATGACGTCGCCGTCGGCCGACACCACACTCGCCGAGCTCGAACAGCGTGCCAACGCGCGCCGCGACCGGCCCTCGTACGGGCACGACGCGCTGATCGCCTGCGACCGGCTGGTCCGCATCTTCTCCGCGGACGGGGTGGAGGTGCAGGCCCTGCAGGGGCTGGATCTCCTGGTCACCCAGGGTGAGTTGATGGCCCTGGTCGGCGCGTCGGGCAGCGGCAAGTCGACCCTGATGAACATCCTGGCGGGCCTCGACGTGCCGACGGCCGGGTCGGCGAAGGTCGGGGGCTGCGATCTGCTGTCGATGGGGCCGAAGGAACGGCTCCGCTACCGACGGGACGTCGTCGGGTTCGTCTGGCAGCAGACCGCCCGCAATCTGCTCCCGTACCTCACCGCCGCCCAGAACGTCACCCTGCCGATGCAGCTGCGCGGCCGGGGCCGGATGCGAGGCGCCGAACGGGCCGCCCGCGCCGAGTCGCTGCTTCGCATACTGGAGGTCGAGGACTGCCGCGACCGGCGCCCGCAACAGCTCTCCGGCGGTCAGCAGCAACGGGTGGCGATCGCGGTCGCGCTCGCCAACAACCCGTCGGTGCTGCTCGCCGACGAACCGACCGGCGAGCTCGACTCGGCCACCGGCGAGCAGGTCTTCGCGGCGTTCCGCCGCGCCAACGAGGAGCTCGGCACCACGATCGTGATCGTCACCCACGACCAGGCGGTGGCCGACGAGGGCCGCCGCACGGTCGCCATCCGGGACGGCCGTACGTCCTTTGAGGTGCTGCGCCGCACCGAGGTCGACGCCACCACGGGCCTGGAGTCCCAGGTGGCCCGGGAGTACGCAATGCTCGACCGCGCGGGCCGGCTGCAACTGCCCGCCGACTACACGCAGGCGCTCGGGATGGAGCACCGGGTGATGCTGGAGCTGGAGCACGACCACATCGGGGTCTGGCCGGACGACCAGCCGCGCCCGTGACGGGTGTTGGTGGTGCTGGCCCCAGGTCGCTTCGGCCGGGTGGCCCGATGTTCCCGCGCCGCGTACACCCATAGCGTCGTGCGGGAGTCATCCACCTGATCCCGAGGAGCACCATGCGCGTCGCCACGCCGACCGCCGTCGGCCTGGGCCTGACCTGTTTACTCGCGGGCGGCATGCCCGCATCGGCCACCCCCGCCGCAGCCACCGCACCCGCCCATCAGCGGCTCGTCTGGGGCCCCTGCTCACCGCAGCAGCGGGAGCTGAACAAGGCGGGTGCGCAGTGCACGGAGGTGACCGTCCCGCTCGATTACTCCGACCCCGGCGGCCGGACGATCCGGATCGCCGTCTCCCGTATCAAGGCCACCGCGAAGCACGGGCAGCGGCGGGGCGTCCTGCTGTCGAACCCGGGCGGTCCGGGCGGCGCCGGACTCGCCGGCACCCTGTATCTGCGCCCCGCGTTGAAGGACGCCGCCGACCGCTACGACCTGATCGGCTTCGATCCCCGCTTCCTCGGCGAGTCCACCCCCGTCGCCTGCGACCCGGCCGCCCCGTCGCCCGCGCCCGGCCCGGTCACGACCCGTCGCGAGGACTTCGAGCAGTCGGTACGGTCCTCCCGCGACACCGCGCGCCGCTGCCAGGAGCACGGGGACAACGCCCGGCTCCTCCCTCACGCCACGTCCCGGAACGTCGCCCGCGACATGGACGCGATCCGCGCGGCGCTGGGTGAGCGCAGACTGTCGTACTACGGCGTCTCGTACGGCGCCGATCTGGGCGCCGTCTACACCCAGATGTTCCCGCGCCGCGCCGACCGCGTCGTCATCGACTCCTCGACCGACCCGTCGGCCACCCAGTACGAACTCTTCCAGCGGGCGGGCAGACCGCTCGAAGAGGCGCTGGACGCCTGGGCCGGCTGGACCGCCCGGCACGACGGCACCTACCGGCTCGGCACCACGCCCGCCCGTGTGCGGTCGAGCGTCCAACGGCTGCTCGACGGGGCCGAGCGGCGTCCGGTGACCGTCTCCGGCGTCCGGCTCGACGCGCCGCTGCTGCGGCTGGTGCTGCGGCAGCTCATCCAGCACGAGGAGTACGACCCGGCGCTCGCCGCTACGGTGGGGGACCTGGCCGACGCCGCGGCCGGCAGGCCGGTCGAGCCCGGCCCGGAGCTCGCGGCCATGCTGGAGCTGCTCGCCTCGCCCGAGCTGGCGGACAGCATGCTGGGCGGCGCCCTCTTCATGTGCGGCGACAGCGGCTGGCCGGCCGGCGGCTGGCCGCGGAACCCGGAGACGTACTGGAAGAACATGGAGGCCAGTCGCGCCACCCAGCCCGTCTTCGGCCCGCTCGTCAACAGCATGGTGGCCCCGTGCGCCTTCTGGACGAGCACGTCCCGCGAGCCCGCCACGGTGATCGGCAACGACGTACCCGTCCTGATGCTCCAGGCTCGGCGCGACAACAACGTCCCGTACGAAGGGGCGTTGGCCCTGCACCGCCGCCTGACCGGCTCCCGGCTGGTGACGGCGGACATCCGCTCGCACGGGGTGTACGGGCGCGGACTCGACGGCCTCACCGCCGTCCCCTGCGCCGACCGGGCCGTGAACGACTACCTGCGCGACGGCACACTCCCCGCCGCCGACCTGACCTGCCCTCGCACCGGGGAGGACCGGTGATCAGCAGACGTACCGGCCTGGCGGCCACGGCGGCGGCCCTGCTAACCGCAGCGTCCGCACCCACGGCGACGGCCGCGCCCCGCCACCGTCCCGGGCTCGGCGACCGTCTTCAGGAGGACGTGGACGCGATCGTGGCCACCGGCGCCACCGGCGTACTGGCCGAGGTCCAGAGCGCCCGCGGCCGCACCACGGCCCGCGCCGGCTCCGCCGACCAGGCAGCCGGGCACCACCCGGTCCCCTGGGACGCCTACTACCGGATCGGCAGCGACACCAAGACCCTGACGGCCACGCTCGCCCTCCAGCTGGTGGGCGAGGGACGGCTCGCGCTCACGGACACCGTCGAGCGGTGGCTCCCCGGCGCCGTCCGGGGCAACGGCAACGACGGCCGCAGGATCACGGTCGCCGACCTGCTGCGCCAGACCAGCGGCCTGAACGACTACCTGGCCGTCTCGCCCGACGCGGCCGACGCGTTCACCCCGGCCGGGTACCTCCGTTCCCGGTTTCGCACCACCACCCCCGAGGACCAGCTGAAGGCGGCCCTGAGCCGGCCGCCCCTGTGGGTGCCGGACGCCGGAGCACCCGCCCCGCAGCGGCGCTGGGGCTACTCCAACACCAACTACGTGGTGGCGGGTCTGATCATCGAGCGGGTGACCGGCAACTCCTGGGCCCGGGAGATCCACGACCGGATCGTCGAACCCCTGGGCCTGCGCCACACCTTCACCCCGGGCACCTCCCCGTACCTGCCCCGGCCCACGGCCACCGCGCACACCTGGTTCCCCGGCCGCACCCGGCCGACCGACACGACGCTGGCCTCCGGCGGCGGTGCGGACGGCTCCGTCATCAGCACCACCCACGACCACGGGGTCTTCCTGCGCGCCCTGATGAGCGGCCGGCTGCTGCGCCCGGCCGAGCTGGCCGCGATGAAGGAGACGGCCGCGGCAGAGGACTGGATCGATGTGCCGGGAGTCCGTTACGGGCTGGGCATCGCCTGGCGCCCGGTGGCCGGGAGCGACGGCGGGATCTGGTTCCACGGCGGAACCCATCTGGGGATCGTCTCCGAGAGCGGGGTGACACCTGACGGCTCACGGGCCGCGACCAGCGCCACGTTCACCCTGCGGATGGGCGACCCGGCCCAGGACGCCCAGGACACGGCCGCGCGGCGCCTGGTGGACAGGGCCCTGACCGGCTAGAGCCTCTCGCTCAGCCCGTGCCCACCGACAGGTTGAGCGGGCCGAGCCCGCTGCCCGGACCGCGCAGGGCGACGGAGCCGTACGGGGTACGGAGCCGGAGCCAGGACCCGGCCGTGAGCAGGGCGACGGGAAAGTCGGGCGCAGGGCGGAGGAATCCGAGCGACTGGGCGGCGTGGACGGCCCGCAGCGGAAGCCCGGTGCCGGCGACCGTGCGCGACCAGATCTCGCGGCCGATCAGGTCCCGCTCCGCCCGGGTACGGCGCTCCTCGGGCAGCGCCTCGTCGCGGGAGCGGAACTCCGCCACCGCGGCGGTGACCGCCGCGCGCAGGGAGACCGGGTCGGGCAGGCCCGGCAGTTCGCGCCAGCCGCCGCGGGGCGGGAGGACCCCCGTCCACGGCGGCCCGGTGACGGGTGCCGGAACGGCGCCGGTGCCGGTGGACTCCCCGAGGGATTCGAGGAGTTCACCGGCGGACACCGTGACGTCGAAGTCGTCGTCCGGCCCGGACAGCCGCGCCGTCCGGATGGCCAGGACCTCGAACGACGGCGGCCTGCCGAACACGGCCAGCGCACCGCCGCCCGCCTGCATCCGCACCGCGGCGGCCCGGTCGTAGTGGAGCAGCCGGCCGAGGAAGGCCGCGAGATCCGCGGCCTCCCTCGGGTCGGCGAACTCCAGCGACCGTACGGGCACCGTCATGCTGCGGCGGGCTCCTCGGCCAGGTACTGCTGGAGGAAGAGCTTCTCCTCGGCGGAGATCCGCCGGGGCCGCTCCTCGGCCAGGTCGTACGGCACGACGACGGTCGAGGCCCGGACGTACACCTGGTCCGGGTCCTTGATCTCGTACGCGATCGTCAGCGACGCGGCGCCGATCTTCGTGACCCACGACTCGACGGTCACCGGCTCGTGCCGGTGGACCAGCGGCCGTACGTAGTCGATCTCGTGCCGGGCCACGACGGAGCCGCCCGCGAAGGACGGCGAACCGTCCCCCGGCGCCAGCCGGAACATGAAGTCGATGCGCGCCTCCTCCAGGTAGCGGAGGAAGACCACGTTGTTCACATGGCCGAAGGCGTCCATGTCCGACCAGCGCAGCGGGCAGTTGTAGATGTGACGAGCCAAGACGATCAGCCTCGCGTGAGCTTCTTGTACGTGGCACGGTGCGGGCGGGCCGCGTCCGCACCGAGGCGCTCGACCTTGTTCTTCTCGTACGACTCGAAGTTGCCCTCGAACCAGTACCACTTGGAGTCGCCCTCGTACGCCAGGATGTGCGTGGCGACGCGGTCCAGGAACCAGCGGTCGTGGGAGATGACCACCGCTGCGCCCGGGAACTCCAGGAGGGCGTTCTCCAGCGAGGACAGGGTCTCGACGTCGAGGTCGTTGGTGGGCTCGTCGAGGAGCAGCAGGTTGCCGCCCTCCTTGAGCGTCAGCGCCAGGTTGAGGCGGTTGCGCTCACCACCGGAGAGGACCCCGGCCGGCTTCTGCTGGTCCGGGCCCTTGAAGCCGAACGCGGAGACGTACGCCCGCGAGGGCATCTCGACCTGGCCGACGTTGATGTAGTCCAGCTCGTCCGAGACGACGGCCCAGAGGGTCTTCTTCGGGTCGATGTTGGCGCGGGACTGGTCGACGTAGGAGATCTTGACCGTGTCACCGATCTTGACCGATCCGCTGTCGGGGGTCTCCAGGCCCTGGATCATCTTGAACAGCGTGGTCTTGCCCGCGCCGTTCGGACCGATGACGCCGACGATGCCGTTGCGCGGCAACGTGAACGACAGGTCGTCGATGAGGACCTTGTCGCCGAAGGCCTTCGAGAGGTTCTCGACCTCGACGACGATGGAACCGAGCCGGGGGCCCGGCGGGATCTGGATCTCCTCGAAGTCCAGCTTCCGCATCTTGTCCGCCTCGGCCGCCATCTCCTCGTAACGGGCGAGACGGGCCTTGGACTTGGTCTGCCGGCCCTTGGCGTTGGAGCGGACCCACTCCAGCTCTTCCTTGAGCCGCTTGGCGCGCTTCTCGTCCTTGCGGCCCTCGACCTTGAGACGGGCGGCCTTCTTGTCGAGGTACGTGGAGTAGTTGCCCTCGTAGGGGATGGCGCGGCCGCGGTCGAGCTCCAGGATCCACTCGGCGACGTTGTTCAGGAAGTACCGGTCGTGCGTGACTGCGACGACGGCGCCGGAGTACTTCGAGAGGTGCTGCTCCAGCCAGTTGACCGACTCGGCGTCGAGGTGGTTGGTGGGCTCGTCGAGGAGCAGCAGGTCGGGGGCCTCGATCAGCAGCTTGCAGAGCGCGACGCGGCGCTTCTCGCCACCGGAGAGGTTGACGACCGGCCAGTCGCCGGGCGGGCAGCCCAGGGCGTCCATGGCCTGCTCCAGCTGGGCGTCCAGGTCCCACGCGCCCGCGTGGTCCAGGTCCTCCTGGAGCTTGCCCATCTCGTCCATGAGCGCGTCGGAGTAGTCGGTCGCCATGAGCTCGGCGACCTCGTTGAAGCGCTTGAGCTTGCCCATGACCTCGGCGGCGCCGTCCTGGACGTTCTCCAGGACGGTCTTGGTCTCGTCGAGGTGCGGCTCCTGCATGAGGATGCCGACGCTGAAACCGGGCGACAGGAACGCGTCACCGTTGGACGGCTGCTCCAGGCCCGCCATGATCTTCAGCACCGTGGACTTACCGGCGCCGTTGGGACCCACCACACCGATCTTCGCCCCGGGCAGGAAGCTCAGCGTGACGTCGTCAAGGATCACCTTGTCGCCGTGCGCCTTGCGCGTCTTGCGCATGGTGTAGATGTACTCAGCCAAGAGAAACCGTCCGGCAATCGATGTGTGGGCAGATACACCCCATCTTGCCTGACGTCCATCCCAGGATGGAAACCCGCCCGGTCCGCGAGACCCTCCGTTGCGGCCCCGGAGCGTGCGGGGTGCCGTCGCCGGGCATGCGAGGGCCCCGGTACGCGTCGGCGTACTGGGGCCCTCATCAGCGAACGTGACAGTCCGCCCCCCGTTCGTCACTCCGCAATCAAGGGTGCGGCGCGACGGTGCGGAATCACTGTGCGGAGGTCTGCGTCTTCCGCTTGCGGAGGAGGAAGACCGCGCCGCCGCCGACAACGACGAGGGCGATCGCGACGCCCGCGATGACCGGGGTGGCGCTGGAGCCACCGGTCTCGGCGAGGTCACCCGAGCCGCCGGTGGTGGAACTGCCGCCGGACGTGGCCGGAGCGGGCTTGTCGCCGCCGGTCTGGGTGTCGGTGCCGCCGGTGGTGCTGCCGCTGGTCTTGCAGTCCAGGACGCCCTTGAACGTCTTGGAGAAGCCGCCGGGGCCGGTGATCGTGAAGTCGTAGGCCTGGTCCTCGGCGACCGGGACGGTGACCGTCTCGGACTTGCCCGCCTCGATGGTGTGCTTCACACCGGCCAGCTCGAAGGTGAAGGCCTCGTCGCCCGTGTTGGAGGCGGTGACGTCCACGCCGCCCTTGGCGCAGTTCTTCTTCGCCGTGACGGCCGGGATGGCGCCCTTCTTGGCCCAGGTGCCGGTGGCGGTCGCGGAGACCGTGGACTCGCTGGAGCCGGCCAGGATCATGGTCTGGCTCTTGGTGACACCGGCGAACGCGCGGCCGACCGGCACCGAGGTGGTGGCCTGGACCGTCAGCGAGGCGGAGCCGTCGGCGGTGCCCTCGGGCACGTCGAAGTAGAGCTCGGCGCCGTTGGCCGCGGCGGTGACGGGCTTGCCGGCCTTGTCGGTGACCTTGACGCCGGTGGCGGCGTCGGCGGGCGGGGTCACGGAGACCTGGCCGGCGTTGGTGTGGACGGTGACCGGGCCGAGCCGCTCGCCGGACTTGCCGGAGACCGCGGCCGGGTCCAGGGCGAGGGACGCCTTGGGTTCGGCCTGGTCGACGGCGTTCTTCTCCAGCCAGTCGGCCAGCTTCTCGGCCTGGCCGTCGGTCGCGTCGATCTTCACGTCGTCCGAGTAGCGCCAGATGGCGACCTGGGTGCCCGCCGCCGCGGTCTTCTCGGTGAGCGGGCCGGTGCCGGCCTCCTTGGCGAGCGCCGCGAGGTCGTCGACCTGCGGGTAGGAGTGCTCCAGGATCCAGCGGATCTTGCCGGCGTTCTTGTTGCTGCCGAGCGAGGTCTGGTTCCAGGGGGTCTCCAGGTACTTCGCCTGGTCCTGGGTGGGGTTGTGGATGTCGATGCAGTACGTCTTGAGCTTGCCGCCGCCGTCGACGGTCATCTCGAAGAGGCCGGCGGGCAGCTGCTGGTCCTTGCCGCCCGTGTGCAGCACGGCGCGGTCGAAGGTCTTCAACCCGTCCAGCACCGCGGCCGCGCCGCCCTGATGCTGCGGTGCCTCGTCGGCGACCGCGCCGCCCGCGCCGACGAGGGCGCCTGCCATGACCAGACCGGATGCCACCATCGATGCGGCCAGCCGGGCTATGCCGCGCCGCCTCGGAGAACTGGCCGTCGTCCCCGAGGACGACGAAGCGGTCGCTGAAGAAGCAGAAAACACAGAATTCCCCTCCGGGCGGGGCCCTCCGCGCCTTATGCGCGTGTGGGGATTGCCCCGCCAGTCGACTCAAGTGCCCCGTGAGTACTGGGGAATCCTAAGGAGGAAGCGATGAACAGTCCCCCGTCATACCGTCGTACAACCATTCCGAATCGGAATCGTTATCGCCGGTATCACCCGCGTGCGCCTCCACGGCCCCTTCCCCGCCCACCCGGGCCCGTATTTCGCCCTGCTCCTGGACCGCTCCGGGCCCGTCACGGCACCGACGCGAGTTCCTTCGCAGCCTTTTGACGGACCGTCGGCCGCCGGCGCCGGGAGCCGTCCGGTCCCCCGGACCCATCGGGGCCGCCCGGCCCCGCGACCTCCTCCGGCTCCGCCGGCGCCCCCGACCCGTCCGCACTCCCCACCCGTGCCGTCAGCGCGGGGTCGCCCCTCATCACCCGCCGGAACGCCGCCGTCCCCCGCGTCAGATCGTGGCCCACCGCGACTGCCTCGATGTCCACGAACGTCCTGCGCTGCCCCTCCCGTTCCTCCTCGCGCACCTTCAGCCGGCCGTGCACGACGAGTGGTTCCCCGACGGAAACGGAACCGGACAGATTCAAGGCCAGAGTCCGCCAGGCCCACACCGTGTAAAAGCTGGTGTGCCCGTCCGTCCAGAGCTGTTTCTCGCGGTCCCAGCGGCGCGGCGTCACCGCCAACCGGAATCGCGCCATTCCACCGGTCGCGGTCTCCCGGAACTCCACGCCCGTAGCCGCGTTGCCCACCAATGTCACCAACGTGTCGTTCATGACTCCGCCTCCCCTTCGGCCTTCGGAACAGCGATCGCGTCCACGCGGTCACTGACCCCAGGTTGAAGGAGAGGCGGAAATCCTGCTCGCGCCTGGGGACTACCCGCCGGTTGTGGAAATCTCCGTCACCGCCGCGTACCTCTCGCGCACCTCGCGGTACCGCACGAGCTCCGCGGCCACCGGATCGAGCACCCGGGCCCGCCCGCAGGCCGCCGCCGCCTCGCGCAACTGCCGCTCGGCCTCCTGCCCGTACCGTCGTGCCGGCCCACGCGCCGCGGCCACGCACGACCACTCCACCAGCGGCCCGCCGACGATCCCGGCCAGCATCACCAGGGCGGGCGTGAAGTAGCCCGGTTCGAGCACGCCGACGATCTGCCCGACCAGCCAGAGCCCTCCGAAGACCTGCAGCAACGTCATCGCGGCCTGGGCCAGAACCGCCGCCGGCCACCACTTCGGCCGCGGCGGCTTCCCGCTCACCCGGCCACTGTGCGCCACTCCACAGGCCCCGGCCACACCCGTGGCCACCACCGCCCCGCCGCCCGGGGCGTGCTCCGCACCGGACCTTTCCGCCAGCGCGTCGAGCGCCTCCGGCAACCCGTCCGCGCCGTTCACCGCCGCCTCGCGGACCGCCTGCGCCCAGGGGCCCGGCAGCCCGTCGGCGGCCTCGTCCGCCACCTTCCGCACCGCCTGCTCGACGCTCTGCCGGGAGGAGGGCCGCTCCTCGGGGGGCTCGGGCCGCACCGGGCGCTCCAGGCTTCCGGGCCGCCGGGTGGACTCGTACCAGCGCCAGAGCCGCAGCCACGGCGTGCCGCACGCCCGTCCGGCGTTCCTGCGCCACTCGCGCTCGGCCGCCTGGCCCGCCGCTGCCGCCCCGACGGCTTCCGCCAGCCGGTCGGTGAACTCCTCACGGCTCCGCTCGCCGAGGCCGGGCCGCCCCTCGGCCACGTAAGCCGGGCGGAGCCTGGCCGCGGCGGCGTCCACGTCCGCGGAGAGCCTGCGCGCCGCCGCGGTGCGTTCCTGGACGAACCGGCCGAGCACCTCGCGCAGTTCATCGACGCCCTCGCCGGTGAGCGCGGACAGGCACATGACGGTGGCGCCCGGTTCGCCGTGTTCGCCGAGCGCCATGCCGTCCTCGTCGAGCAGCCGGCGCAGATCGTCGAGGACCAGGTCGGCGGCGTCGCCGGGCAGCCGGTCGATCTGGTTGAGGACGACGAAGGTGATCTCGGCGTGTCCGGCGAGCGGCCGCAGATAGCGCTCGTGCAGGGCCGCGTCCGCGTACTTCTCCGGGTCGACGACCCAGATCACCGCGTCGACCAGTGCCAGGACCCGGTCGACCTGTTCCCGGTGTGCGGTCGCCGCGGAGTCGTGGTCGGGCAGGTCGACGAGTACGAGCCCCTGGAGGGCCTCGTCGGTGTCCGCGCCGCCCGGCTGCGGCCTGCGCCTGAGCCGCCCCGGGATGGCGAGCCGGTCGAGCAGCCCGGCGGCCCCGTCGGTCCAGGAGCAGGCAATGGGGGCGGCGGTGGTAGGCCTGCGCAGCCCGGTCTCGGAGATCTGGGCGCCCGCGAGGGTGTTGAAGAGCATCGACTTGCCGCTGCCGGTGGCCCCGGCGATGGCGACGACGGTGTGCCGGGAGGAGAGCCGCTGCCGGGCCGCCGCCTCGTCGAGCACCCGCCCCGCTTCGGCGAGGGTGTCCCCGTCCAGCCGGGCCCGGGACAGTCCGACCAGTTCCCGCAGCGCATCGAGCCGGGGCCGGAGCGGGCCGCCGGAGGGCACGTACGCCTCGACCTGGGGAGGTCGTACGTCGTCGTCCCCGCCGGGCTCGGGCCCGGGGTCCGCCGCCTTGGCCGCCGCCCGCCGGGCGATGAGCCCGTCGTTCCATTCCCGGCCCGGTTCCGGCACCCTGCCCGGCTCCGGCACCCGGCCGGTCTCCGGCACCGGGACCGGCCCGTCGGTCTCCCGGTCCTCGGGGGGAGCGGGGCTCCCGGCCGGTGCGGTCCCCTCGTCAGTGACGGCAGTCATCGCTGCCACCTCTCCTTCTGCAGTACGGACAGCGCGGCGATCAGTTCGGCCTGCGGCTCCGGGGCGACGTCGAGCGCATCGAGCGGTGCGAGCCGCCGGTCGCGCTCGCCGTCCAGCACCCGGTCCAGGCATTCGGTGAGCAGCGCCCCGCCCTTGTCGCGCAGCCGGAGCGCGGTCTGGGCGCCGATCCGTTCGGCGAGCTGTTCCCCGGCGCCGCGGGTGCGGCGGCCGCCGAGCAGCGCGGCGGCCAGCAGCGCGGCCACGGTCTCGGGGTCGGGGGCGGCATTGCGTTCCAGGCTGCGCACCTCTTCCTCGGCCAGCTCCTCCAGAACCCGCCACCACCGCCGTACGGCCATGGCGATCCGGCCCCGGATGTCCTCTGCGGGCCCCCATCCCCCGGCTTCCCGGCCGACGTCCTCGAAGCCGAACCCGTCGGCCGCGGGTTCGCGCTGCCAGGTCGTACGGATCTGCTCGTCGGCGGCGGCCACGGCGCACTGCAGGAGCGCGGCGAGGCTTTCGACCAGCGCTTCGAGGAGCTCCCCGGGGGTGCTGTACTGCGGGTAGCCGCGCCACCTGGTCCGGGCGTCCCCGGCGAGCACGCCGCCGCTGTGCAGCCTGCGCCGGACCCGGGCGCCCTCCCCCCGGTACGCGTCCTCGACCACACCGGTCAGCCTTACGGCCGCCGCGTACTGCGCCGCGACGGCCCCGGCCAGCTCGGGCATCCGTACGTCCAGCGAGTCGATGACCCCGGCCGCCGTACGCCCGACCGCCTGCTGGCGGGCCGCCGGGTCCTGGGCGCGGTGACTGAGCCAGGCGCGCAGCGGGGCGACGGCGGTCGTGGGCAGCAGCCCGCTGCCGCCACCGGCCGATTCGGGCAGTTCGGGGATGGTGAAGCGCGGCACCTCGCCGAGCCCCGCACGGGCGAGCAACGCCCCGTACTGCTGCGACACCTCGGCGATCACCTGGTGCGGCACCCGGTCGAGGACGGTGACGAGCGAGGCGTCGTACTGCTTGGCGGTACGCAGCAGGTGCCAGGGCACCGCGTCCGCGTAGCGGGAGGCCGTCGTCACCATCACCCATACGTCCGCGGCGCAGATCAGCTCGGCGGCCAGCATCCGGTTGCGCACCACGAGCGAGTCGATGTCGGGCGCGTCCAGCAGCGCGAGCCCGCGCGGCAGCCCGGGCGAGGTCTCGACCCGCAACAAGGTCCCGTTCTCCTCCTCGCACCCGGCGAGGTCGTCGCACCGGCCGGGCTCCCCGGACTCCTCCGGCGGCAGCCAGACGCGGGTCAGCTGCGGCAGTACGCGTGCCCCCGCGAACCAGTGGTGATCGTCCGGATGGCAGACGAGCACGGGTGTCCGGGTCGTCGGCCGCAGCACCCCGGCCTCGCTGACCGGCCGCCCCACCAGCGAATTGACCAGCGTCGACTTCCCCGCACCGGTCGACCCGCCGATGACCGCGAGCAGCGGTGCTTCGGGATCCCTGAGCCGGGGAAGCAGATAGTCGTCGAGCTGCGCGAGCAGCTCGCTCCGGGTCTGCCGGGCGCGGGCGGCTCCCGGCAGCGGGAGTGGGAGACGCACGGCGGCGACACGGTCGCGCAGGGCGGAGAGTGCGTCGATGAGCTGAGGCCGTACGTCCAAGGTCACCACATGCGAAGAATGCCCAATTTTGGAGCCTTTTTGAAGCGTATAGCCACCTCTGCGCGCCGGTTCTCTCCCAGGAATGAAGTCGGGACAGAGGGGATGAGTGGGGCGCAGGCATAACGAGTGCACAACACCCGGGGCGTGAGGCGCCAAAAGCCGTGCGGGAATCCCACCCACCTGCGATTATCGGTTCGCTTCACCGAACCTCCACATCGTGCCACGCAGGTGAAGCAACCGGGACGAGGCGATCGGAGCCCTATCCTTGTCCCGGCAGGTCACCGACCGGCCCGGCCCCAGGGCTCCAGGCCGCCGAGGCCACCACCCGGCCCCCGTAGCTCAGTGGATAGAGCAGGTGCCTTCTAAGCACTTGGCCGCAGGTTCGAGTCCTGCCGGGGGCGCACGGATCAAGACCCTCCTCCGGGAGGGTCTTCTTGCCGTCCTCGGACCGGTTCGGGTCCGGGTCCGTCAGGCGCGCAGGAAGGTCAGGACCGCCAGGACTCTGCGGTGCGTCTCGTCGGCCGGCGGGAGGTCCAGTTTGGCGAGGATGTTGCCGATGTGTTTGCCCACCGCCGCCTCGGAGACGACCAGTTCGCGGGCGATCGCGCCGTTCGACCGGCCCTGGGCCACCAGGGCGAGCACCTCGCGCTCCCTGGCTGTGAGGCGTTCCAGCGGGTCGCGGCGGCGGCGCAGGAGCTGGCGTACGACTTCGGGGTCGACGACCGTACCGCCGTCGGCGACCTCGCGCAGCGCGTCGATGAACTCCTCGACCTGGCCGACCCGGTCCTTGAGCAGATAGCCGACGCCCGAGCCGTCGCCGGAGTCCAGGAGGTCGGCGGCGTAGGCGCGTTGCACGTACTGGCTCAGGACCAGCACCGGGAGGGCGGGCTGCCGCTCGCGGAGCCGGACCGCCGCGTGCAGGCCCTCGTCCTGGAAGCCGGGCGGCATCCGGACGTCGGTGACGACGATGTCCGGGGCGTGTTCGGCCACGGCCGTGGCGAGGGTTTCCGCGTCGCCGACCGCCGCGACCACCTCGTGGCCGAAGCGGCCGAGCAGACCCGTCAGTCCCTCGCGCAGCAGCACGCTGTCCTCGGCCAGGACTACACGGAGCGATCGGTCCACTCGCAAGGAATCTCCACACGCAATCGGGTCGGTCCCCCGGCCGGGCTGGACAGCGCAAGTCTGCCATCGAGCACGGAGACCCGGTCGGCGAGGCCGGTCAGTCCGCTGCCGCCCCCGGACGTGCTCGCGCCGCCCTGTCCGTCGTCGTGGATCTCCAGGAAGAGGCGGCCCGCGCGGTGGCCCCCGCTGACCTCGGCGCGGCCCGCGCCGCTGTGCTTGGCGACGTTGGCCAGGGCCTCGCAGACCACGAAGTAGGCGGCCGTCTCGACGGCTTCGGGGAGCCGGCCGGGCAGTTCGACGTTCAGTCCGACGGGGATCGTGGAGCGTTCGGCGGCGTCGGCGACCGCGGCCTGGAGGCCGTAGTCGGCCAACACCTGGGGGTGAATTCCGTGGATCAGTTCGCGCAGTTCCGCGAGGGCCCTGCCCGCCTCCTCGTGGGCCCGGGTGAGCTGGTCGGCGAGGGGGCCGGGCGGGGCGTCCAGGCGGGCCAGGCCCAGCATCATGGTGAGGGCGACGATGCGCTGCTGGGCGCCGTCGTGCAGATCGCGTTCGATGCGGCGGCGTTCGGCCTCGAAGGCGTCGACCAGCCGGACCCGGGAGCGGGTCAGTTCCATCACCCGTGCGTCCGGCTCCGAGGGGCCGGGGGTGAGCAGGAGGCGGGTCAGTTCCGCCCTGGCTCCGGCCAGGGCGCCCAGGGCGTAGCCGCCGAGCAGCAGGAGTACGAGCCCGAGCGCCGCCGTCGCGAAGGCCCCGGGCCAGGTCGTGACCGTCCACAGCTTCACCACGCGCAGCTCCTCGCCGTCCCCGTAGACCTCCATCAGTACGGGGGTGCCCGCCATCGCGAGAGGTGCGGCCGTGCAGAGGGCCACCGCGAGGGCGTCGAGCGGCCACAGGACCAGGGCGAACAGCGCCGCGTATCCGAGCTCCCACCAGGTCGCCCGTTCCCGGAACCGGCATGCCGCCCAGCTCCGCAGCCCGGGTTCGGCCGGGCGGCGGTGCGGGTCCGGGGCCGGGGCCGGGCCCATCAGGCCGAGCCTGCGCCGCTCCAGGGCCGCCACCGGGATGCCGGTCAGGGTGAGGAGGGCGAGCAGCGGCAGGCCGATCAGCACGACGGAGAGCGCGCCGCCCACGACCGCGGCGGTCACGGTCACCACCAGGACGACCGCACCTGTCAGGGCGCCGCTGATCAGGTAACCCGCCGACCGCCAGGGCCAGGAGGACAGCGGGTAGCGGGGAAACGGGAGGGCCTGCCAGACGGTGCGGGGGCGTGTCCGGGGACCGTCCGGCTCCGCATCCGCCGGGAGTACGACGGGACTTGGCTGACGCTGCCTCGGGCTCATGGCCCCACCGTAGAAGCCGGTCCCGGGCGGGTACATCCGTGCTGCCCGACTCCCGGGGTAGGGCCGGCCCTACCCCGGGGCGGGATCGCGGGATCAGGATCAGCGGTTGAAGGACGATCCCAGCGCCGCGTTCGTTCCCACGGTGCCGAGCGCTCCGTGGCCGAAGGTGAACGAGCCCTTGGCCACCGGGCCGGACGCCGCGGTCGGGAAGATCCACAGGGAGCCGGCGTCCGTGTTCTCGCCGGGAGCGCCGACGGCCAGTTCGCTGCGGCCGTCGCGGTTGGCGTCGACCAGTTTGGCGGCGCCGCCGAACCGGTCGTTCGCCTCGGCCGCTCCGGGAACGTCCGCCGTGTCCTGGTTGAAGCCCACGGTGCCGGTCCCGGTCGGGCCGGACGCGGTGCCGGGGAGGACCAGGACCGAGCCCGCGTCCTTCGTCGTGCCGAGATCCTCGTAGGGGACGCCGACGGCGATGTCGCCGTAGCCGTCGCCGTTCATGTCGCCGATCGACACCGAGGCGCCGAAGCCGTCGCCCCGCTCGGCGGCGCCCGGGACACCGGCGCTGTCCTGGTTGAAGACCTTGGCCCGGTCGCCCCGTGGGCCGTTCGCGCCGCCCGGTACGTAGGTGATCATGCCGCCCTTTGCGAGCGGGAGGTCCAGGTCGCTGTCGTAGCCGTCGACCGGGCGGCCCACGACGAGGTCGGCGTACTTGTCGCCGTCGATCCGGCCGGCCGTGATGGTCTCGCCGCCCTGGAGGCGGTAGCCGTTGGCCGCGTTCACGGTGGTGTAGTCCTCGGCGAGGCCGGTGGCGCCGCCGTCGCGGACGAGGATGCGGCGGGCGTCGTACTCGTCGCCGTCGTGGACGACGCCGGCCAGGTCGTCGTGGCCGTCGCCGTCGAAGTCGCCCGCGGTGATGTCCATGTAGCGCAGGTCGTCCATGTCGCGGATCTCCCTGGCGGGGGCCGCGGTGCTGCCGTCGCGCTTGAACGGGCCCGACAGGACATAGGTGTTGTGCATGCCGACCGTGACGATGTCCATGGCGCCGTCGCCGTCGAAGTCGCCTGCCGCGGTCCTGGCGCCGACCTCGTCGTACAGCTCGTCGCCGGTCAGGAGGGTCGCGCCGCCGGAGAGCCCCTGCGCGCCGCCCCAGATCACGGTGAGCGAACCGGCGGACCCGGCCGAGCCGATCTTCTCGTTGCCCGCGCCGACCACGAGGTCGCTGTATCCGTCCTTGTCGAGGTCGGCGGAGACCATCGAGCCACCGAACGCGTCACCGGCTTCGGAGGAATCCGGTATGCCGGGCGAGTCCTGGGTGAAGACCTGCTTGGTGGAGGTCCGCGGCCCGTTCCCGGAGCCGTACACCACGGCCACGTAACCGGCCTTGGCCTTGCCGTCGACGGTGGCGCCGGGCGCGGTGAACGCCAGGTCCGGATAGCCGTCCCCGTTGAAGTCGTCGCGGCGCGGGACCGGTGCGGGCACGGCCCCGTCCGCGGACGCCGACACCGAGGTCGCGGCGCGGTCGGGCGTCGCCGCCTGGGCGGCGGGGAAGGTGATCACGGCGGTCGCCACGGTGATGGCGAGCACCACGGTGGTTCCTAGCGCGCGGGATGCCACATGGGCTCCTTCGTTCGGGTGTGGGAGGTTGGTGTGAGTCCGAGATCCGGCGTACGCGGATGGTCCGGTGCGGCGGTACGGCACCGGTGCTTCGCAGAGTCAGACCCGCGGTGGCGCACGGCGGTTGCGTTCACACGGCAACCGTCACAGCTCCTCCACCCGGGCCCCTGCCGGGCGGGTACGGAACAGGGACGCCACCGCACCATTGACGGTGCCAGCGATCCCCGCCGAGCTTCCGAGTCCCTCATTGAATCCTTTCACGGCGTGGGGAACCGCGTTCCATCGGTGCGTGCCTCCGCTGAGGAGCCCTCATGAACCAGTTCGCCGAGGACCCGGCCCCGGACCCCGCCGCCCCGGTCCTGGCACTGAAAGAAGCGAGCAAGTCCTTCGGCGCCGTACGGGCCCTGCACGACGTGGACTAGAACTCCGCCCCGACCACGGCCAGCAGGGCGAACCCGGCGAGGGCCAGCAGCGTCCTGACCCGGTGGAGCCGGTTCCAGCGGGACTCGAACGCGGCGCGGGCCGCGCTGTCGTCGCCGCCCTCGGACTCCGCGAGCGCCTTGTTGAGCGGGATGTTGCCGGCGATCGTGATCAGGTGGCCGGCGACCGCGCAGACCAGCGCCGCGACGGCGAGCACCCGGTCCCTGCCGCCGTCGCCGCCGATGGTCACGACGGCCGGGAACGCGATCACGCCGAGGAAGAGGACCAGGAACGCCGGTCCCGGCACCTTTTCGTTGAACCGGCGCATGGCGTCCGCGAACCGCTCGTCGGGCAGCGCGGCGATGCCCGGCATGACCGCGATCAGGAAGGTCAGCATGAATCCGGCGTAGAGGCCCGTCGTGATCACGGCGAGCGCCAGGAACAGGGAGGACAGGGAAGAGGACATGAGGCACATCATGTCCTCGGCGGGCGGGCCGCCGCCCCCCGTTCGGTCCAGCCGGTCCGATCGGCCCGGTCGGCCCGGTCAGCCCAGTTCGCCCTCCGGTGCTTCGTCCGAACCACCGTCTCCCGGGCCGTTCTTGAGCCGGTCGGCCTGTCCGATCATGGTCGCCAGTTTCTCCACCGAGTCGTCCTCGGTCTCGGCGGCCAGCTTCCTCGCGTGCGAGGACAGCACGCCGAGGCCCGGCGCGCCCGGCAGCTCCTCGCCGCGCAGCTCCTCGGCGAAGTAGGCGGCGACCGCGGTCACTTGGAGGCGCTTGCTGTCCCCGCTCCACAGCGGTCCGTCGATCGCACCCGTCCCGACGGCGCCCTGCTGCTCGTGCGGCGCCCGGGTCTTCGGGTCCAGCCAGCGCACGGTCGCCGTGGCCACATGGCCCGACGCGCCCGCCCTGAGCCGTACGGCGTAGAGCGCGGTCACCGTGTGGCCGGGGCCGACCTCGCCGCCGTCGACCCGGTCGTTGCGGAAGTCCTCGTCGGCGACCTTGCGGTCCTCGTACCCGATGAGCTTGAACTGCTTGACGGTCTTGGGGTCGAAGGCGACCTGGGCCTTGGCGTCGCGCGCCGTCAGTTCGAGGTGGGCGGGCAGCTGGTCGACGAAGACCTTGCGGGTCTGGTCCTTGTCGGCGATGTAAGTGGTGTGGCCGTCGCCCTTGTTGGTGAGCTGCTCCATGAACGCGTCGCCGTATTCGCTGCCGACGCCGACGCCGAAGAGGGTGATGCCGTGGTCGCGGCGGGCGGAGCCGATGCGTTCCAGGATGGCTTCGGCGTCCGTCTCGCCGGTGTTGGCGAGAGCGTCGGAGAGCAGCACGACCCGGTTGTTGGCGCCCTCGACGCGGCCGTCGACCGCCTCGTCGTACCCGCGGCGGATGCCGGCTTCCACATTGGTGGAGTCGGTGGGTTCCATGGAGTCGACCCGCTCGCGGATCCTGCCCCGGTGGTCGCGCAGCCGGGTCATCGGCAGCAGGGTCCTCGCCTCGTCGCTGAAGGTGACCAGGGAGACCGAGTCGTCGTCGCGGAGTTCGTCGGTGAGGATGTCCAGGGACTCCTTCACCAGGTCGAGGCGGCCCGCCTCGGCCATCGAGCCGGAGATGTCGACGACGAAGGTGAGCGCGGCGGGCGGGCGTTCGTCACGGGTGGGGGCGGCCCGGGTGGCCAGCCCGACCCGCACCAGCGACCAGTCCCCGTCCTTGTCCCCGGCGCGGGCCCCGTCGACGTTCACGGTGAAGCCGTTGCCGTCCGGGCGCCGGTAGCCCTGGCGGAAGCTGTTGACGAACTCCTCGGGCCGCACGGTGGACGGATCCGGCAGGCCGCTGTCGGCCAGGGTGCGGCGCGCGTAGCCGTACGAAGCGGTGTCGACGTCCAGGGCGAAGGTGGAGAGGTAGTCGGGCGGTGCGGACTCCCGCAGCCCGTCCTGCTTCTTCGCGCCGTCGCTCTCGGCACCGGCCGAGGCGGCGGGCGCCGGGCCCGGGAGCGCCCCGCCGCCCCGGCTGTCGGAGGTGGCCCTGTTCCCGTTCGACGTCCCCGAGCACCCGGTGAGCAGCACCCCGCCCGCCAGCAGCACCCCGAGTGCGCCCCGCCATTTCCGTACGCGCCGCCTGGTGTGTCCAGCCGTCCGGCGTTCCATCGCCTGCCCCCAACGTCGTCGTGTCAACACTTGTGAATGTGACGCGCGAGATGGCGCCGGGGAGCCGACGAAGACGTTGCGGAAGGATCTCGATGCGGCAACGAAGGCCGGGAAAGCGGCGGAAAGTCAAGGTCAGGACACGATGTCCTTACGACTGAACCCCCGGAAGGCCAGCGCGAACAGGATCAGGGCATACGTCACCGAGACCGCCGCCCCCTTGGTCATTCCGCCCCACTCCAGCTCCGGCTGGAGCGCGTCCGCCCAGGCGAACTGCCAGTGCGCGGGCAGGAATTCGCGCCAGGGGCCGAGTGCGGTGACGGCGTCCAGCACATTGCCGACGATGGTCAGCCCGACCGCGCCGCCGACCGCACCGAGCGGGGCGTCGGTCTTGGTGGACAGCCAGAAGGCCAGTCCGGCGGTGACCAGTTGGGACACGAAGACGAAGGCGACGACGAGTCCGAGCCGGGGCACGGTCTGCGAGACGGCGAGTGCTCCCCCGGTGGGCAGTTCGAGCGGCCCCCAGCCGTACGCGACGGCTCCCGCGGCCAGTGCGACGAGCGGCATCAGCACCATGGCGGCCAGGCTGAAGCCGAGCGCCACGACGAGCTTGCTCCACAGCAGCCTGGCCCGTGGCACCGGCGCCGCCAGCAGGTAGCGCAGCGAGGACCAGCTCGCCTCGGAGGCGACGGTGTCGCCGCAGAACAGCGCGATCGGGACGACGAGCAGGAACCCGGCCGAGACGAACAGGCAGGTCGCGGCGAAGTTCGCGGCGGACGCGGTCGCGGTGTCCATCAGGGTGATCCGGTCGCTGTCGCCGCCCCGCGAGCCCGGGGTGCCGCCGATCGCGAACGCGACGATCAGGATGAACGGCAGCGCGGCCAGCACGCCGCCCATGAGCAGGGTGCGGCGCCTGCGCAGCTGGCGCACCGCCTCGACGCGCAGCGGCAGGGTGTGCCGGGCCCGGTAGCCGGGGGCTTCGGCGCCCCCGGTGAGATCGACTGCGGCACTCATGCGGAGCCTCCGGAGATCAGGGTGAGGAACGCGTCCTCCAGGCGGCGGTGCGGTCCGACACCGGTCAACGGCACGTCCAGCCTGACCAGTTCGGTGATCAGCCCGGACGCGGTGGCGCCGTCGAGCCGTACCAGCAGTCCGGGTCCGTCGTCCGTGCGGACCGCCGAGCCGATTCCGGCGAGCGCGGCGATCTTCTCGACCAGCGGTTCTGGGACCTCCTGGGCGGTGGTGACGAGCAGCATGTCGCCGGAGCCGGTGATCTCGGCGACCGGGCCCGCCTGGACGAGCCGGCCCCGGTCCATGACCACGAGGTGGGTGCAGGACTGTTCGACCTCGGAGAGCAGGTGGCTGGAGACGATGACGGTCCGGCCCCCCGCCGCGTATCGGATCATCACGTCACGCATCTCGCGGATCTGGGGCGGGTCGAGGCCGTTGGTCGGTTCGTCGAGGATCAGCAGGTCGGGCATGCCGAGCATGGCCTGGGCGATGGCGAGCCGCTGCCGCATGCCCTGCGAGTACGTGCGGACGGCGCGGGCCAGGGCGTCGCCGAGCCCGGCGATCTCCAGGGCCTCCTCCATGTGCGCGTCCTCGGCGGGGCGTCCGGTCGCCTGCCAGTACAGCTCCAGGTTGGCGCGTCCGGACAGGTGCGGCAGGAAGCCGGCGCCCTCGACGAACGAGCCGACGCGGGAGAGCACGGGTGCGCCCGGCCGGATGGCCTGGCCGAAGACCCGGATCTCGCCGTCGTCGGGGGTGATGAGACCCATCAGCATGCGCAGCGTCGTGGTCTTGCCCGCGCCGTTGGGACCGAGGAGGCCGAGCACCTGCCCCTTCTCGACCCGGAAGGACAGGTCCTTCACCGCATACCGGTCGGCGGACTTGGCGTACTTCTTGGCCAGGCCGGTGATCTGGAGGGGTACGTCGGCCGACGCCGGGTCGGGTGCGGGTGTCGCGGTGCGGCGGCGGGCGGTGAGCAGCAGCAGGGCGGCGATCACGACGACGGCGGCGGCCGGGAGTCCCCAGGTCCACCACGGCAGGGTGGCCGGCGCGGTCTTCAGGGCGGGTGCGGTGGGGACGCTCAGCGGTCCGGCGGGGGTCACGGTGTACGTCGTCGGCTCGGCCGGTGAGGCATAGCCGAGGTCGGTGGCGGCCAGGACGAGGCGGAGCCGGTGCCCGGCGTCGAATCGGTGGTCGATGGCGGGGAGGGTCAGCCGGACCGGCTTGCCCTGCCGGTCGGGGGTGATCCGGAAGGGGGCGACGAGCTGGGAGGGCAGCAGCTGCTGCTTGCCGTCCGGGAAGACGTCGTACACCTTGCCGAACAGCACCGCGTTGCCGTGCCCGGCCTTGACGTCGACCTGGACGGCCGGCGAGCCGGTGACGCTCAGCGCCGCGTCCAGCGGGGCCGAGTCGAAGCGGGCGTACTGGCCGGGGAAGTCGATCGAGAGGCCGACGCCGAGGGAGGAGAGCTGGGCGAGGCCGCCGCCGATGCCGGGAACGGCGGAGATGGCGGGCGGGCCCGCCCCGGCGGGGTTGCGGAAAGCCTTGGTGCGGCCGGCGAGGGCGACGCTCTGTGTGCCGTTGCTCAGCCCCGGGTACGTATCGCTGCTCGCCCCGCGCACCAGGGTGGCCCCGTCGGTGGAGTCGATGCCTCCGGTGCGGGTGACACGGAAGGCGGGCCCGGTGTCGGCGCCCTTGTCGTCCTTCAGGTACCGGTCGAACCAGCTGCCGATGCGCCGGTGCACCCGGTCGGCCTCCAGGTCGCCGCCGTCGTGCCCGCCGGCGATCCAGTCGACGGCGACCCGTGCACCGTTGCCACTGATGGCCTTGGCCATGGCGTCGGCCTGGCCCAGCGGGAAGAGGGAATCGGACTGGCCCTGCACGATGAGCGCGGGCACCTCGATGCGGTCGGCGACGGCGCTCGGTGAACGCTCGGTGAGCAGGGCGCGTGCGGCGGCGTCGGGCATGCCGCTCACGGCGACCCGTTCGTACATCTCGCAGAGCCGCTTCTCGAACTTCTGGCAGCCGCCGCCGGTGGTGACGAAGATTCCGGCCCAGAGCTGCTTGAAGACCCCGTCGGGGAAGAGAGCGTCGGCGAGGTTCCAGTAGGTGATCTGCGGGGCGATGGCGTCGACCCGCTTGTCGTGCCCGGCGGCGAGGAGGGAGACGGCTCCGCCGTAGGAGGCGCCGGTGATGCCGACGCGGGGGTCGCCCTTCGCGTCGAGTTCCACCTCGGGCCGGTCCGCGAGCCAGTCGATCAGCCGGGACACGTCCGCGACCTCGCGGTCGGGGGCGTTGAGCCCGATGTTGCCGCCCGACTTCCCGAACCCGCGGGCGGACCAGGTCAGCACGGCGTACCCGGAGCGGGCCAACTGCTCGGCCTGCGCCCGCACATCGTCCTTGCTGCCGCCGAAGCCGTGCCCGATCAGCACGGCGGGCCGGCGCCCGGTGGAACCGGCGGTGAAGTACGAGGTGTCGATGGACACCCCGTCGGCCTCCATCATCCGGTCCTGGCGGTGCACGGCGGGTCCGCTGTCGTCGGCCGCGGCGTTCCAGGTGCCCGCGCCGGCCAGCACGGCGAGCGCCGCCAGGCCCGCGGCCCAGCGGCCGCGTCTGCCAAGCGGCAGCCGCCGCCACCTGGACCTGCTCGCTTCGGAAGTCTCCATGGTGCGACCCTAAGCGGGCCGCCACGGCAAGCGGCCAGCCACCAGGCGGAGGTCTCCGGCCTCCTTGCGGCGTACGGCATTCCACCGGAGTACTCCATGCGCGGTATACCGGACCGTACGCGGCAAAGGCCCGGCGGAGGTCCCCGGATACCGGGCGGCTCACATGGTGTTGACGATGAGGCCGATGTGGGTGAAGTAGTTGAGCCCGCCGAAGAGCAGGAACGCCAGACCTGCCAGCCCCCAGACGACACCGGTCACCTGGGCCAGCCGGCTCGACGGCCGGCGCAGCACGAACGGGAACAGCAGCGCGCCGATGCCCACCAGGACGTACAGCCCGGACATGAAGCTCGCCTCCAGGATCGGCCACCGCGCGAACTCCCCGGAGACGGGCTCCTCGGGCGGTGCAGCGAAGAGGGTGTACTTCCAGCCGGCGGCGGCGATGCCGAAGCAGGCGAGCCCGATCCCGAACACGAAGACGGAAATGGGCATGGCGACGCGTGCCGACCGTTCGATGCGTTCCGCGCTGTTGAGTTCGGCTCCGCGTTTCCAGAGGTAGAAGGCCGCGGAGAAGAGGAAAACACCGAAGGCGAGCGCCGGTTCGCCGAAGATGATGTTGTCGAACGGGAAGCCCTGCCCGGCGAGCGGCCAGGTCAGGGTCATGTGGAGGCCCGTGGTGACCAGGGTGAAGCCGAGGGCCCCGAAGGCGAGGACCCACCCTTCGGGGGTGATGGCGCGTCCGGGCTTGAGGAGCTGGCGCCCCAGCGCCACCACGAGCAGCAGCCCCGCGCCGGCGGCCACCGACATGATCGTGTTGTACGTCGGCATCCTGGCCCAGTCGATCTTCAGGCCGGACACCGCCAAGGGGATGACATGGTGGATCATCCCGGGAGCGTATCGGTGGATATGTGACTGATGCGGCATTTGCTCCGCTCACCCGAGCGCGTACATCCCGCTGGTCGACGCGCTGCTCGACGCCATCCCCGCCAACTGGTGGACCGACGACCCGGACTACGTCGAGTCCTGGTACACCCTGGCCAAGAGCAGCAGCGGCCGGCGCAACGGCGCCACGGGCAACGGCTGGATGACCGTCTCGCCGTACCACGTGCCGGAGCTCTGACCACTCGCGCCATCACGGGCCGGAGCATGCGCGAAGCGCGTGCCGCGCATGCTCCGGGGTCAGGCCGCCGCCCGCGCCGGGAGCGGGACGCCGCCCGGCGGGTACGGCGACTCGTGGGGCAGGAGCGCCGCCGCCTCGTCGAGCCGTCCGTCACGGACCAGTTGATGGACCTGCCGGGCGAGCGGGGTGACATCGCGGATGGACACCGTCCACTCGTCGGCGTACCGCCGTGACGCCTCGCCGGACAGCCCGAGCTGGAGGGAGCGGTACGGCAGCCGGTTCAGGTGCAGGTCGCGCTCGGGGTCCCACTGGACGCGGGCCGGGGCGCGGCGCAGGTCGCGCTGCCAGGTGGCGCGGTCCGGGTGGACTCCACGGACGTAGTGGGAGAGTTCGGCGTGCTCCAGGGCCCAGTCGAAGCCCTCGCGGGTGATCTCGACGGCCAGCACGGTCTCCTGACCCTCCTTCAGCCCCCAGTCGCAGCGGTACATCATCCACAGGAAGCTCGGCTTGATCCATGTCATGCGGTCGCGCTTCCAGGCTCCGGGGAAGCGCCCGTCACGGACGGCGGGACCGCCGATGAGGGGTGAGTACGCCTGGTAGACGGTGACGGTGGTGTCCGTGTGCTGGGCGCGGATCTCGTACTGCGGCCTGGTCAAAGCGGTCATGGCCCCATCAGAACACCGCTCCGGCGGGCGCGGCGAACGGTTTACGGCCTACCGGAGTCCGGGCTCCGCTCAGTGGTGGACGGGTCTGTCACCGACGGGCACTGACATCCGTCATACGGAGCCCGGTACACGCGGCTCTGCCGGGCAACGGGCCCCGGCGGCCAGTCTGTACGTATCGAGAGCGGGGCCGGGAAGGCACCGCCGACACTCGGGAGAGGAACTCCTCATGACCAGCCCGGCCGTCACCGTCACCGCCCCGGTCGCAGTTGCTCCGGCCGCCACCGCTCCGCACGCGCCGCGCAATGCCCTGCTGGACAGCCTGATGCCGCTGCTGGTGGATGTGGCGGTGCCGCTCGCCTCGTACTACGCGCTGAAGGCGGCGGGTCTGAGCACCTTCGCCGCGCTGGCCTGGAGCAGTGTGCTGCCGGCCGTGCGCACCGGGTGGAGCGTGCTGCGCAGGCGCCGGCTCAACGGGCTGGCGGCGCTGATCGTGACGGTCAACTCGGTGAGCCTGCTGACCAGCCTGATCGTCGGCGATCCGCGGTTGATGCTCGCCAAGGACAGCGGGGTGAGCAGCATCATCGGGCTGGTGATCCTGGTGACCGCGCTGAAGGGGCAGCCGATGATGACCGCGGGGCTGCGGCCCGTGCTGGTCAAGGGCGATGCGGCCAAGGACGCCGCCTGGCAGCGGCTCGCGGCCGGCTCGGCGGCGTTCCGGCGGGCGGAGATCCGGTTCTCGGGGGTGTGGGGTACGGCGCTGCTGGGCGAGTGCGTGGTGCGGGCCGTGGGTGCCTACTGGCTGCCGGTGGAGACGATGGTGTGGCTCGGCACGGTGATCATGGTGGTGACGATGGTGTTCGCGTTCATGGTCTCGGGCCGGGTGGGCGCGGTCCCGATGCAGGGCATGATCGCCGAGGAGACCGGGGCGGAGAAAACGGCGCGGACCGCGCGCTGACCGGCCACGGGGTGCCCGCTCGATTACTTCTGAGGTAATTGAGCGGGCACCTGCGCGTTCCTACTGTTCCCACACGGCCGTGCGTTCCCCGCACGGCCGCATGACAACGGAAGGTAGGCCCCATGATGTCGTCCCAGAACGCGAGTGCGGTCCGGCCGACGGACACCGCCCGTTCCGACCGGCTGCTCCGGTTCGCCCTCGTCTCGGACGTGCTCCTCACCGGGGCGAACGGCATCGGCTATCTCGCGCTCGCCACGGTCCTGGACTCGTTCCTCGGCGTGCCCCGCTCGGTGCTCTACCCGGTCGGGGTGTTCCTCGCCGTGTACGCCCTGTGGGTGCTGACCGTCTCCCGCCAGGAGGACATCGGCCGCGGCGCGGTCGCCCTCATCATCGCCCTGAACACGGCGTGGGCCGTGGCCGGTGTGGTGATGGTCGCGGTGGACGCGCTGACCGCCACGGGCGTCGGCGACTTCTGGATCGTGTTCCAGGGCCTCGCGGTGGCGGGGATGGCCGCGCTCCAGTACGCGGGGCTGCGGCGGCTGTGAGACGGCGACGGGCCGTACGGACGCGGGGCGCGTCCGTACGGGCCGTCGGGGCCGGGCCGTTGATCAGTGGTTGCGGGGGAAGCCCAGGTCCACACCGGCCGGGGCGTCGGCCGGGTCCGGCCAACGGGTGGTGACGACCTTGCCGCGGGTGTAGAAGTGCACGCCGTCGTTGCCGTAGATGTGGTGGTCGCCGAAGAGGGAGTCCTTCCAGCCACCGAAGGAGTGGTAGCCCACCGGCACCGGGATCGGCACGTTGACGCCGACCATGCCGGCCTCGATCTCCAGCTGGAAGCGGCGGGCGGCGCCGCCGTCGCGGGTGAAGATCGCGGTGCCGTTGCCGAACGGCGAGGCGTTCATGAGGGCGACGCCCTCCTCGTACGTCTCGGTGCGCAGGACGCACAGGACCGGGCCGAAGATCTCGTCCTTGTACGCGTCCGAGTCGGTGGACACGTTGTCGAGGAGGGAGAGGCCGATCCAGTGGCCGTCCTCGAAGCCCTCGACGGTGAAGCCGGTGCCGTCCAGGACGACGTCGGCGCCCTGGGCGGCGGCGCCCGTGACGTAGGAGGCGACCTTGTCGCGGTGGGCGGCGGTGATCAGCGGGCCCATCTCGGACGTCGGGTCGTTGCCGGGGCCGATCTTGATCTTCTCGGCGCGCTCCTTGATCTTCGCGACGAGCTCGTCGGCGATGGAGCCGACCGCGACGACCGCGGAGATCGCCATGCAGCGCTCACCGGCGGAGCCGTACGCGGCGGAGACGGCGGCGTCGGCCGCGGCGTCGAGGTCCGCGTCCGGCAGCACCAGCATGTGGTTCTTCGCACCGCCGAGCGCCTGGACGCGCTTGCCGTTGGCGGAGGCGGTGGCGTGGATGTGGCGGGCGATCGGAGTGGAGCCCACGAAGGAGACCGCGGCGACGTCCGGGTGGTTCAGCAGCCCGTCGACGGCGACCTTGTCACCGTGCAGGACGTTCAGCACACCGTCCGGCAGACCGGCCTCGGAGGCCAGCTCGGCCAGCAGGTTGGCGGCCGAGGGGTCCTTCTCGCTGGGCTTGAGTACGAAGGTGTTGCCGCAGGCGATGGCCAGCGGGAACATCCACATCGGCACCATGGCCGGGAAGTTGAACGGGGTGATGCCCGCGACGACGCCGAGCGACTGGCGGATCGAGGAGACGTCGACCCGGTTGGAGACCTGGGTGGACAGCTCGCCCTTGAGCTGGGTGGTGATGCCGCACGCAAGCTCGACGATCTCCAGGCCGCGGGCGACCTCGCCCAGCGCGTCCGAGTGCACCTTGCCGTGCTCGGCGGTGATCAGCGCGGCGATGTCGTCGCGGTGGGCGTCGAGCAGCGCCCGGTAGCGGAACAGGACCGCGGTGCGGGCGGCCAGCGAGGACGTGCCCCAGGTGGCGTAGGCGTCCTTGGCGGCGGCGACCGCGGCGTCGACCTCTTCGAGGGAGGCGAGCGCGACCTGGGTGGTGACGGCGCCGGTGGCCGGGTCGGTGACCGGGCCGTAGTTGCCCGAAGCGCCCTCGACGGTCTTGCCACCGATCCAGTGGTTGACGGTCTTCATGACAGAACTCCTTCAGAGGTGGGGGCGTCGGTCGGCGACGTGACGTTCGTACACTTCCCGGGCTTTCACGGCCGGCGGCCGGGTGGCCGTCTCGGCTACGGGAACATCCCACCACGCCTGTGCCGGAGGGGGGCCCGACACAGTGTCTGCCGTTTCGGTCTCGACGTAGACACAAGTAGGACGGTCCGCGGCACGTGCCTCGACGAGGGCTTCGCGCAGGTCACGCACCGTCCTGGCGCGCAGCACCCGCATGCCCAGCGAGCCGGCGTTGGCCGCGAGATCGACGGGGAGCGGAGGTCCGGTGAACGTGCCGTCCGCCGCCCGGTGCCGGTAGGCGGTGCCCAGGCGCTCGGCGCCGACCTGCTCGGACAGGCCGCCGATGGACGCGTAGCCGTGGTTCTGGAGGACGACCAGCTTCACCGGGAGTTCCTGCTGGACGGCGGTGACGATCTCGGTGGGGTTCATCAGATACGTGCCGTCGCCGACCAGCGCCCAGACGGGACGGCCGGGGGCGGCGAGCTGCACCCCGATCGCGGCCGGGATCTCGTAGCCCATGCAGGAGTAGCCGTACTCCACGTGGTACTGGTGCGGGGAGCGGGCCCGCCAGAGCTTGTGCAGGTCGCCGGGGAGCGATCCGGCGGCGTTGATCAGGATGTCGTCCTCGGTGACGAGGGCGTCGAGGAGGCCGAGGACCTGGGCCTGGGTGGGCCGGGCGTGCGGGTCCGGGGCGGTGAACGCGGCGGTGACTCGCCGCTCCCACTTCTCCTTGGCGTCGGTGTACTCCGTCTCGTAGGCGGGGTCGACCCGGTGGTTGCGGGCGGCGAGCGCGGTGGTGAGGGCTTCGAGGGCGGCGCGGGCGTCGGCGACGAGCGGGAGGGCGCCGAGCTTGTGGGCGTCGAAGCCGGTGATGTTGATGTTGAGGAAACGGACCGTCGGGCCGGCGAAGAGCGTGCCGGAGGCGGTGGTGAAGTCGGAGTAGCGGGTGCCGATGCCGATGACCAGGTCGGCGGTGCGGGCCAGCTCGTCGGCGGTCGCGGTGCCGGTGTGGCCGATGCCGCCGACATCGGCGGGGTGGTCATGGCGCAGCGAGCCCTTGCCGGCCTGGGTGGCGGCGACCGGGATGCGGGTGGCGGCGGCGAACGCGGCGAGGCTCTCCTCGGCGGCGCTGTGGTGGACCCCGCCGCCCGCCACGATCAGCGGCCTGCGGGCGGTGCGCACCGCCCGTACCGCCCGGTCGAGCTCGTGCGGATCGGGGGCGGGGCGGCGTACGTACCAGACGCGCTCGGCGAAGAACTCCGTCGGCCAGTCGTACGCCTGCACCTGCACGTCCTGCGGCAGCGCGAGCGTCACGGCGCCGGTCTCCGCCGGGTCGGCGAGGGTGCGCATGGCCTGGAGGGCGGCCGGGACCAGGGCCTCGGGGCGGGTGATCCGGTCGAAGTAGCGGGAGACGGGGCGCAGGCAGTCGTTGACGGAGATGTCGCCCGCGGACGGGACTTCGAGCTGCTGGAGCACGGGGTCGGCGGGCCGGGTCGCGAAGGTGTCGCCGGGCAGGAGGAGGACGGGGAGGTGGTTGATTGTGGCGAGGGCGGCGCCGGTGACGAGGTTGGTGGCGCCGGGGCCGATGGAGGTGGTGACGGCTTGCGCGCAGAGCCGGCCCGACTGGCGGGCGTAGCCGACGGCGGCGTGCACCATGGCCTGCTCGTTGCGGCCCTGGAGGTAGGGCATCGCGCGGCTCGACTCGACGAGCGCCTGGCCGATCCCGGCGACGTTGCCATGGCCGAAGATGCCCCAGGTGGCGCTGATCAGGCGCTGTCGTCGGCCGTCGCGCTCGGTGTACTGGCGGGCCAGGAAGGCCACCAGGGCCTGGGCGGTGGTGAGGCGGCGGGTGGTACGGCTCATGGGCGCGGCTCCGTCCCGTAAAAGGGGAGTCTGGGGTCCACCGGCTGGGCGGGCCAGGTGTCGCGGATCCAGCCGTGGTCCGGGTGGTCGCTGATCAGCCACTCCCGCTGCTCCCCCGGGCCCGCCATCACGTTGAGGTAGTAGAGGGTGCGGCCGGGGGAGGCGATGGACGGGCCGTGCCAGCCGTCGGGGATCAGGACCGCGTCGCCGCTGCTGACCTCGGCGAGGACATCCGTACCCCCGAGGCGGGAGGGCGAGACCCGGTGGTAGCCGAGGCCGTCGTGCTCCACCTCGAAGTAGTAGATCTCCTCCAGCACGGACTCGACGCCGGGGCGGTGCTCGTCGTGCTTGTGGGGTGGGTAGGACGACCAGTTGCCGCCGGGGGTGAGCACCTCGACGGCGATCAGCCGGTCGCACTCGAAGGTGTCGGCGGCGGCGAAGTTGTTGACCTGTCGGGAGCAGTTCCCGGAGCCGCGCAGCTCGACGGGTACCTCCGGCGCGGGACCGTAGCGAGCGGGGAGTCGTCGCTCGCACTTCGCTCCTGCCAGGGCGAAGCGGCCTCCAGCGCCGGAGGCGATCTGTGCACGGGCCTCACGCGGTACGTATGCGAAGTCGGATACCCCGCTGAACACGCTTTCCCGGCCCAGCAGTTCAAAGATCTCACCTGAGGCGTGCACCGTACAGCCACCGGTCAACGGCAGAACGATCCACTCGCTCTCCCCGGTGACGAGTGTGTGAACTCCGCCCGGTTCGAGTTCGAGGACCCGCAGGCTGGACCGGTCCCAGCCGGCCCGCGCCGGGTCGATGTCGAGGGCGTAGGAGCCGCTGGCCGTGCTCCCGGCCTTCAGGTGGTGGCGCGATCCGTCGCCGGTCGTGGTCATGCTCTCGGCTTCCTCTCTCCCGGCCCCGTTCCTCCCGGCCCTGTTCTTCTCGGCTCCAGCAGTGAGACGGCCGTGTCCACGGCCGCGGCCACCTCTCCGTCGGCCGGGTAGAGCAGCGAACGCCCCACCACCAGCCCCTGGACGGTCGGCAGTCGAAGTGCCGCGCGCCATTTCTCGAACGCCCCGTCCAGGTCGTCGCCCACCTCCCCGCCCAGCAGCACCGCGGGCAGCGTCGACGCCTCCATCACCCGGGCCATGTCGTCGGGGTTCTCGGTGACGGGGACCTTGAGCCAGGTGTACGCGGATGTCCCGGCGAGCCCGGACGCGATGGCGATCGAGGTGGTGACCGCTTCCGCGCCGAGGTCGTTGCGGACGTGGCCGTCGGTGCGGCGGCAGAGGAACGGTTCGACGAAGACCGGCAGCCGGTGCGCGGCCATGGCATCGATGGCGCGGGCGGTGGCGTGCATGGTGTCGAGCGAGCCGGGGTCGTCGTAGTCGATCCGGAGCAGCAGTTTGCCCGCGTCGAAGCGGAGCCGGGCGAGGTCCTCGGGGCGGTGGCCGGTGAACCGGTCGTCCAGTTCGAAGGCCGCGCCCGCGAGTCCGCCGCGGTTCATCGAGCCGATGACGACCTTGTTCTCCAGCGCGCCGAGCAGCAGCAGGTCGTCGAGGATGTCGGCGGTGGCGAGCACTCCGTCGACGCCGGGGCGGGAGAGGGCCAGGCGGAGCCGTTCCAGCAGCTCGAAGCGGTTGGCCATGGCCAGTGCGCGGTCGCCGACGGCGAGCGAGCCGCGGGCCGGATGGTCCGCCGCGATGATCATCAGCCGGCCGCCCCGGCCGACGAGGGGGCGTCTGCGGCGCCGGGCGGCGGCCTCCGCGACGGCCTCGGGGTGGCGCATGCGCAGCTGGACGAGTTCGGAGACGGAGGAGGCCGGGGGTGTCATGGGGTCGCTCCGGTGGGGCGGGAGGTGACGGCGCCTTCGGTCAGGGCCGCTTCGACTTCGTACGGGAACGGCATGGCGGACGAGCAGGCGAGCCGGGAGGCGACGATGGCCCCCGCCGCATTGGCGTACCGCATGATGCGCCGGGTCTCCCAGCCCGCGAGGAGCCCGTGACAGAGCGCTCCGCCGAAGGCGTCGCCGGCGCCGAGGCCGTTGACGACGTCGACGGGCAGCGGCGGCACTTCGGCCACCGTGCCGTCGCGGTGGACGGCGAGCACACCTTCGGGGCCCTGTTTGACGACGGCGAGTTCGACGCCGGCGCGGATCAGCGCGCGGGCGGCCGCGTGCGGTTCGCGCTCGCCGGTCGCGATCTCGCACTCGTCGATGTTGCCGACGGCGACGGTGGCGAGGGCGAGCGCCTCGCGGTAGCGGGCCGTGGGGGCGGAGCCGGGCGCGGATTCCTCCGTGGTGTCCCAGAACATCGGGCGCCAGTCGAGGTCGAAGACGGTGATGCCGCGGCGGTCGCGGGCGCGCAGCGCGGCGAGGGTCGCGCAGCGGCTCGGTTCGGCGCACAGCCCGGTGCCGGTCATCCAGAAGACCCGGGCGGACCGGATCGCCGCGAGGTCCAGCTCCGGGGTGCGGATCTCCAGGTCGGGGGCCTTGGGCTGCCGGTAGAAGTAGAGGGGGAAGTCGTCGGGCGGGAAGATCTCGCAGAAGGTGACCGGTGTCGGATACGCGTCGACGGCCGTGACCCACCGGTCGTCCACCCCGAACTCCCGCAACTGGTGGTGGAGATACTCCCCGAAGGCGTCCCGTCCGGTGCGCGTCACCACCGCCGTCCGGCGGCCGAGCCGGGCCGCCGCGACGGCCACGTTGGACGGCGAACCGCCGAGGAACTTCCCGAAGGTTTCGACCCGGGCCAGTGGCAGACCGGTCTGGAGGGGGTAGAGATCCACACCGATGCGGCCCATGGTGATGACGTCGTACCGCTCAGGCATGACCATCCCTTCGACCGCCGTCCGGGGCGACTTCCCCAGGTCCAGCGCCCCTCGTCCGGAACATGCCGGGCTCGCGTGCCCCGGTCCCTGATCCGGCCTGATCCGGACGAAGGACGCTAGCCCTCCCCTGGAACCGTGTCAATGCTTTGTCCGGACATACGGACGAATGATTGACAGCCGCTCCCCCGGCCGGAACCCTGGACGGCATGACCTCCTCCGCAGTGGCCCCGGCCCGTATCCGCATCGGTTCGGCACCCGACTCGTGGGGGGTGTGGTTCCCCGACGATCCGCTCCAGGTGCCCTGGCGGCGCTTCCTCGACGAGGTCTCCGAGGCGGGTTACGAGTGGATCGAGCTCGGCCCGTACGGCTACCTCCCGACCGACCCGGTCCGCCTCGCCGACGAGACCCGCCGCCGGGGGCTCTCGGTCTCGGCCGGGACCGTTTTCACCGGATTGCACCATGGAGCGGGCGTCTGGGAACGGACCTGGGCGCATGTCGCCGACATCGCGGCACTCACCCGGGCGATGGGCGCCCGGCATCTGGTGGTCATCCCCTCGTTCTGGCGCGACGACAAGACCGGCGAGGTCCTGGAGGACCGCCGCCTCACCGCGCAGCAGTGGCGCGATCTCACCAGCCAGACAGAACGGCTGGGCCGGGAGGTGCTGGACCGTTTCGGGCTGCGCCTCGTCGTCCATCCGCATGCCGACACCCATATCGACACCGAGGAGAACGTCGCCCGTTTTCTCGACGCCACCGACCCGGACCTCGTCTCGCTCTGTCTCGACACCGGGCACTACGCCTACTGCGGCGGCGACAGCGTCAAGCTGATCGAGACCTACGGCGCACGGATCGGCTATCTGCACCTCAAGCAGGTCGACCCGGAGATCCTGGCCCGGGTCGTGGCGGACGAGGTGCCGTTCGGGCCGGCCGTGGCGCGGGGCGTGATGTGCGAACCGCCGGGCGGGGTCCCGGCCCTGGAACCCGTGCTGGCCGCCGCCCGCGCGCTGGACGTCGACCTGTTCGCCATCGTCGAGCAGGACATGTATCCGTGCCCGCCCGACAAGCCGTTCCCCATCGCCCGCCGCACCCGGGACTTCCTCCGCTCCTGCGGCGGGCCGGGGCGTGGGGCGGGCCGGGGCGTGGGGCGGGACACGCCGAACGGGCCGGGGACGTGACGTAGCGGCGGTGCGCGGGGTTGTCCTCGGTGAGAGGCGGGAGTGCGGCCCAGGTCGCGCCTCCGCCGCCGTACGCCACACCTCCGCACAAGGAGCAGCTCACCATGATCCGAAAGATGCTGCCGTCCCGCAGGACGGCCGCGGCCCCGGCACTGACCGCCGTCGCTCTGACCACGGTCGCCCTGGTCGCCGCCCTCGTCTCGGCGCCGGGGGCCTCGGCCGACGAGGACAACCCGGCACCGCCGCCCGGCTCCAGCCCGGTCTGCGTGTTCTACGACGGCGACCGGCCGACCTCATTCGGCGAGCGGGGCGATGAGGTCTCCCAGGTGCAGTGCCTGCTGGCCAACCGTCACTACCTGCGATGGTCCGCGGTCGACGGGACGTTCGGGGCCGAGACGCTCATCGCCGTGCAGCGCTTCCAGGCGGATCATCCACCGCTCGTGCCGGACGGCCGGGTCACGCCGGCCACCTGGTCGGCGCTCTGGCACGCGGGGCCGAACCGTGTGACCCCGCTGCCCTTCCCGTAACCCGCCGCCTTCCCGCGCAGCCCACGCTTCCTCCTGGCCCCGTACGGCGGCGAGCCGCCCCGTACGTCTTCAACGCCGCCGTCACCATGAAGGGCATCGACCTGCGCGCCCTGCTGGAGAGCGAGGTGCTGCGCGGGGTGCTCGCACCGTTCGGTCACGGACTCCGGACCGCGATCGCCGGCGGTGTACTGCTCTCGTTCCGGAAGCCGAACGGGCGTTTCCGCTTCGCCGCGCCCGTGATCGGCACCTATCTCGGCGTCGCCGTGCTGCACTCGCTCTGGGACTCGATGCACGGCATCGCGATCCGGCTGGTCGCCAGGATCACCGACACGGGCCTGAGCCGCGCGCTCTTCTCGCAGGGCTACATCCCGGCCCCCACCGGCGAGCAGCAGCATCTGTTCACCCTCTTCTCTGCCGGCGACCTCGTCGTGATCACGTTCGTCGCGCCGGCCTGGCTGCGGTCGCTGGCCCGCACAGCGCGGCATCCCCGAACCGGCGACCGGCGAGGCGCTCGCATTCATACCCCCTAGGGGTATAGTGTGGGACGTGTCGGGGCGCACCGGCCTCCCCCGGGGGCCCTGACGCCACAACCATTTGTGCTCGTCGAAGAGGAGAACACCATGACCGCCGAGACCCAGCTCCCCCAGGCCACCGGCTCCTGCTGCTCGCCCAGCGGCTCCTGCCACGACGGCGCGGACGCCGGTGCTCAGGCGGGCGGCGTGACCACTGTCTACCAGGTGTCCGGCATGACCTGTGGGCACTGCGAGGGCGCCATCTCCGACGAGGTCTCCGGCATCGAGGGTGTCACCTCGGTGAAGGCCGTGGCCGCCACCGGTCAGGTGACCGTCGTCTCCGAGGCCCCGCTGTCGGACGACGCCGTGCGCGCCGCGGTCGACGAGGCCGGCTACGAGCTCGTCGGCCGGGCCTGAACACCGTCGCTGCCGCCGGGCCGGACCTTCCAGCAGATACTGGTGGGGTACGGCCCGGTCGGCGTTTCAGGAGTTCGGACATGCACAGCGCAACAGAGGTCGCGGCCCGGACGGCGGAGGACTCGACCGCCGAGCTCACGATCGGCGGGATGACCTGCGCCTCCTGCGCGGCCCGCGTCGAGAAGAAGCTCAACCGGATGGACGGCGTCACCGCCACCGTCAATTACGCGACCGAGAAGGCCAAGGTCGCCTTCGGCCCCGGAACCGGCCTCGCGGATCTGATCGCCACGGTCGAGAAGACCGGTTACACGGCGCAGCCGGTACACCGTCCCGAACCGCCCGTGCCCGCGCCACCACCGGCGGCGACGGATACCCGCACCGGCACACCGGCCGAGGGCGAGGCCGACGACGAGGCCGGCGCTGGGACCTGGGCCAGTGCCGACACCGATGCCGGTACCGGTGCCGGTGAGCAGCAGGAAGCCGACCCGGCTCTCGCCTCGCTGCGGCAGCGTCTGATCGTCTCGGCCGTCCTCGCCGCCCCGGTCGTCCTGCTCGCGATGGTCCCGGCCCTCCAGTTCGACAACTGGCAGTGGCTCTCGCTCACCCTCGCCGCTCCCGTCGTCGTCTGGGGCGCGCTGCCCTTCCACCGCGCGACCTGGACCAACCTCCGGCACGGCGCGGCCACCATGGACACCCTGGTATCGATCGGCACACTCGCCGCCTTCGGCTGGTCCCTGTGGGCGCTCTTCCTGGGCGACGCGGGCATGACCGGGATGCGGCACGGCTTCGACTTCACCGTCTCGCGCGACGGCGCCTCCTCCACCATCTATCTGGAGGTCGCGGCCGGGGTCGTCACCTTCATCCTGCTGGGCCGCTATCTGGAGGCGAGGTCCAAGCGGAAGGCGGGCTCCGCCCTGCGGGCGCTGATGCACCTGGGCGCCAGGGACGTCTCCGTCCTCCGGGACGGTACGGAGGTACGCGTCCCCGTCGCCCGGCTCACCGTCGGCGACCGCTTCGTGGTCCGCCCGGGCGAGAAGATCGCCACCGACGGCACCGTCGCCGAGGGTGCCTCGGCCGTGGACGCGTCCATGCTGACCGGTGAGTCCGTGCCCGTGGAGGTCGGCGTCGGCGACCCCGTCACCGGGGCCACCGTCAACACCTTCGGCCGGCTCGTCGTGGAGGCCACCCGGATCGGCGCCGACACCCAGCTCGCCAGGATGGCGAAGCTCGTCGAGAACGCCCAGAACGGCAAGGCGGCGACGCAGCGCCTCGCGGACCGGATCTCCGCCGTCTTCGTACCTGTGGTGCTGCTGATCTCGCTCGTCACCCTGGCCGGGTGGCTGCTGCTCACGGACGACGTGACCGCCGCGTTCACCGCCGCCGTGGCCGTACTGATCATCGCCTGCCCCTGCGCCCTCGGCCTGGCCACCCCCACCGCCCTCATGGTCGGCACCGGCCGCGGCGCCCAGCTCGGCATCCTGATCAAGGGCCCGGAGGTCCTGGAGACCACCCGCCGCGTCGACACGATCGTCCTCGACAAGACCGGCACCGT
>NZ_JBIWKI010000017.1:0-189385 GCF_044765565.1 Streptomyces sp. NPDC102437
TCACCGACCCCGTCGCCAACATCACCGCGGCCGCCAACTACGCCGCCGACCGCTACGGATCCATCGACAACGTCAACTCCGCCTACTGAGCAGCGGAGTCGGGCGTGGGGCGCGATGACGCGCTCATTGTGCAAGGCCGGAAGCAATACCGTGGGGCCCTTCGACGGGCAGGACGGGATCGCGGGAATGATCGAGCAGTTGTGGGCGGCCGAGGAGACGCCGTTCCACGTCAACCGGGCTGCCGCTCCCGCGCGTTGACGCCGATCGATCCGATCACGAGTTGTGGTCCCCCGCTCCGACAGGCGCGCGCATGTGGCACAGTCATGCCGTGGATGCACTGAGACCTCACGACCCCGTGCGCATGGGCGCCTACCACCTGCTCGCCCGTCTCGGCGCCGGCGGTATGGGGCAGGTGTATCTCGGCAGGTCGCCCGGCGGGCGGCTGGTGGCCGTGAAAGTGATCCGCGAGGAGATCAGCGACCACCCCGAATCGCTGGCCCGGTTCCGGCGGGAGAGCACGACCGTCGAGGCCGTCCGCAGCGCCTACACCGCGCAGTTGATCGAGGCCTCGCTCGACGCGCCCCCCTACTGGCTGGCCACCGAGTACGTGGCCGGACCCACGCTGCGCGGCGCCGTCGGCGAGAGCGGTCCCTTCCCTCCGGACAGCGCCCTGAGACTGCTCGCCGCGCTCGCCGAGGGCCTGGCCGCCGTCCACGCACATGGAGTCACGCACCGGGACGTGAAGCCGCACAACGTCATCCTCTCGCCGCAGGGCCCGCAACTGATCGACTTCGGCATCGCGCGAGGACTTGAGCAGACGATCCTCACCCGGGACGGGATGGTGTCGGGGACACCCGGCTACACGGCCCCGGAGGTCCTGCTGCGCAACGAGGTGGGCCCGGCGGCCGATGTCTTCGCTCTCGGCGCGACCCTCGCGTACGCGGCGACGGGCCGTCCTCCGTACGGCACTGGCGAACCGGCGGCGGTGAGCTACCGGACCGTGCACGAGGACATCGATCTGGAGGGGGTCCGGCCCGCACTGGCCGAACTCGTCCGGTGGTGCGTCGCCAAGGACCCGGCGGACCGGCCGGACCCGGCCGCCGTGATCGCCCGGTGCTCGGTGGACTCGCCGTTGGCGTCCGACACCCATTACCGGATGCTGGCGCGCACCGCCGAACCCGTCCCCGTGACCCTGCCGGGGACCGGGACGGAGACGGAGGGGGAGCCGGCGGCGGAGACGACGAAGGTGCCGGGCGCGAAGGAGCGGACCCGGCCCGTGAACCAGGAGACCGACGCCCAGGTGGCGGAGCGGGCCGGGACCACCGCACCCACCGGTCCGTCGGGCACCGCGCCGGACGACCGGCCGGGACCGGACAGGCGCACCGGCCAGGGGTCGCGGGGCAGGACCTGGCTCGCCGTCTGCGCGGTGGCGCTCGCGGTGCCGGTGACGGTCTGGCTGCTCCCGGAATCGAACGGGCAGGAGACAGGCGCTTCCCCCACGGCGGAGGCGACCAGGGCCGGTCAGCCGGCCAAGTCACCGCCGGCCACCAGGGACTCGGACGGCCGGCCGCCGGACCACATCATGAACGATCGCGTATCGCAGGACCGTTGGGCCCTGTCCGAGGACCCGGAGCAGGCGGCCCAGGGCATGGGCTCCTGCGACCTGTCCAGCATCGCCGACTCCCCACCACCGACGGGCCTGCGGTCCTCCGTCACCCACACCACCGGCTCGGACACCGCCTCGCTGCAGTTGCGCCCCAAGGACGCCGGAGTGGGGAAGCGGCCCGCGCCGTACTACATATCCGTGGGGGTGCGGCCCCCGCACGAGACGGACCCCGCCACCGGACGGCCCCTTCGAACCGTGAGCAAGGGAATCGGTTTCACCAGCAAGCCCGTCGACATCTACTCCCGCTGGTCCTCCGGCGGAACCGTCAAGTTCAAGTACCCGGACGACTTCCGCGCGCATTTCGGCAATCGAACCATCGACGCGATTCCGGTCGGGGACGACAGGGGCGACTGGACCGTGGTGCTGTACCACGTCGAGGGCGGGCCGAAGAAGTACACATCCGTCGTGTGCAACGGTTTCCACGCCTGAGACATGGACGCACAGCGCGAAGCCGCGGCGTTCGGGCGGCCGGCCCTCAGCGCTGACGGAGGTGATCACGCAGTGCACGGGCCACCTGGGCCATCAGGGCGTCGGCGCCGGGCTGCGCACTGGCCGGGACGAGTGACTCGGTCAGGGCGGCGACGGCGAAGGCCTGGCCGTCGGAGTGCTCGACGACACCGATCTCGTGCCGGAGATTGAGAAGGGTGCCCGTCTTGGAGGACCAGGTGGAGGCGTCGGAGCTGAAGTCGGGGGCGAGCCGGTGCCGGATGAGGTTGTGGGCCATCAGGGCACGTACGCGTTCGGCCACTTCGGGATGGATCGCCGACGGTGTCCACAGGGCCTGCAACAGCTCGACGTAGGCGCGTGCGCTGCCGGCGCTGGCGCGCGTGGTGTCGAGCTGGGGCACCCGATGCCCGCGACCGCTGGTGCCCGCGTCGATGGCGAGGGAGAGGGCGAGATGGGCCTGCGAGGCGTCGAAGCGTTCCAGCGGGGTGTCGGTGAGCTCGTCGAGACCGTGCCGCACGGTGATGCCACGGAGACCGAACTCGCGGAGCATGTCGGTGACCTGAGCGGGCGGGGTGAGACCGAACAGCACGTCGGCTGCCGCGCCGTCACTCACACAGGTGCTCATGTAGAGCAGGTCGTCGACGGCGATCCGGACGGGGTGGCGGAACCGGCTCAGCCCGGTGGGGCCCGGTGTGGCCGTACGTCCGGGCCGCACATCGATCATCGTCGCCCCGTCGAGCTCGCCCCGCCGGATGCGCTCCGCCGTCGCCAGCGCGAGCGGAACCTTGACCAGGGAGGCGGAGGGCAACTGGGTGTCCGGGGCGATCCCCACCTCCTCGCCCGTGTGGAGATCCCGCACCAGCAGACAGCCGTGCAGTCCGCCGTCGCGCAGTTGCCGGCGCATCTCGCTCAGCAGTGTCTCGGTGCTCACGCCGCAGCCCCTCCCGTACCGGCCGCGCCGCCGTTCGTCTCGCTGCGCGTATCTGTGTCCGCGCCATTGTCCGCACCGCTGTTCATATCGCTGTTCGCGCCCAGGCAGCGGCCGATGGCCTCGCCCAGCCGCGCTTCGATGGGTTGTGGATTGCCGCCCGCCGCGGCGACGAGGGCGAACCCCCGGCCGAGCTCGACCTCACCGATCGGCCGCCAGCTCAGGGCGAGTTCCTCGGCCTGGTCGGGGGAGCACAGCAGCAGGTCGCCGGTGCAGAGCACCTCCGCGGCGGCAGTCGCCAGGTCGGTCGCGGTAACGAGCTGGGCGGGCCGCAGACCCACCGCGTCCCGCAGCCGGGTCAGCGGGTCACGGATGTGCGGCACATCGTCCTCCGGCTGGATCCAGATACGGCGGGCCGGGCCCGGCGACGCCCGCCCCATCCGTAACGTCTCGATGTAGACGCGCCGCACGCCGGGATCCCGGGCGCCGGCGAGACCCAGCGGAACGGACCAAGCCGCCTCGTCCGCAGGTACCGCGAGCAGAGCGGCGCGCACCAGTTGCGCGTGGATGAGCTCGGTGCGCTGTGCGGGCGCGGCGATCCGGAGATCGAGCGTGATGCCGTGCTCCCTCGCCTGTGCGATCAGCCGGGCCAGACCGGCCGTCGAGCAGAGAGCGGGCACCGCGAGCCGCCAGGGCCTGGACTTGACCGCTTCGGCCTCGTGCAGCAGCACATCGGCCGCCTGGACCAGTTGTCTGGCCGCCGGAAGCATCTCCCGGCCGAAGGGTGTGAGCACGGCCCGCCGTGACATGCGCTCGAACAGTTGCTCACCGAAGTGTTCCTCCAGGGCGGCGACGCGACGGCTGGCCACCGGCTGGGACATCCGGGCCGCGGCTGCCCCCACGGTGAAACTGCCGTGCTCGCTCACACTGACGAATGCCCTACACGCTCCGACCAGATCCACAAGTCGCACCCTATGCCGGATCGGCATGAAATCGCGCCCGAGCGTATTGGACCGCATGGCCGCCTGACGGCGAAGGTGGGCCCAGCACTCAAGACCGCCCCGGGATGGGGAGTGGCCTCTCCATCCCCTATGCGCCCTGCCCTCGGGGCGCCTTGGAGGCTCGGACCCCATGAAGACGCACAGCAGCGCCCGGCGCTCCCTGCTCGGTGTGCTGGCCGCTCTCGCTCTCGTACCGCTCGCTGCGTGCAGCACAGAGGACGCCCGTCCCCGGTCCTCCGCATCCCCGGTGGCGTCCTCCCCGCACGCAGGGGCGACGGGACCGGCCGCGAACGCGAGCGCGAAGCCGTTCGACCGGCAGCACCTCGCCCGGCAGTTCAAGGAACTGGAGCGCGAGTACGATGCCCGGCTGGGCGTCTATGCCATCGACACCGGCACCGGCCGCGAAGTCGCCCACAACGACGGCGAGCGCTTCGCCCATGCCTCCACGTTCAAGGCGCTGGCCGCCGGTGCCGTGCTGCGCAAGTACTCCCTGGACGGGATGGACGAGGTGATCAAGTACTCGAAGGACGACCTGGTCAGCGACTCCCCGGTGAGCGAGAAGCACGTCGCGACCGGGATGAGTCTGAGCGCGCTGTGCGACGCGGCGGTCCGCTTCAGCGACAACACCGCCGCCAACCTGCTGCTCGGCCGACTGGGCGGGCCCAGGGGACTGGACGCCGTACTCGCGGGGCTCGGCGACGACGTCACCCGCATGGAACACAGCGAACCGGAACTCAACCGGTGGTCCCCGGGCGCCACGTCCGACACGAGTACGCCGCGGGCACTCGCCGAGGATCTGCGCGCGTTCGTCCTCGGAGACGTGCTCGGCAAGGGCGAACGCGCGCAGTTGGCGAAATGGCTGCGGACCAACACGACCGGGGCCGAGCTCATCAGGGCCGGGATGCCCAAGGGCTGGGTGGTCGGCGACAAGACCGGATCCGGCGGCACCTACGGCACGCGCAACGACATCGCCGTTGTGTGGCGCCCCGACGCCGAACCCATCGTCGTGGCGATCCTGTCGAACCGGTGGAAGGAGGACGCCGAGTACGACAACGCGCTCATCGCGGAAGCGGCCTCCGCGGTCGCCGGGGCGTTGGCGTAGCGGGCAGTGTGCCGTCAGGCGGTGTGCGACTCCATGCCGTGCCGTATCCACACGTTGGGCTCGACGTAGACGGCGCGATCGTGTGCGGTGTCGCAGTGCACGGGCGCCAGGGCGCCGGGTATCTCCACACGACCGTCCCGGTCGAAGGGCAGACCGGTCCACTGCCGCCACTGCGCAAGCGAACCACTGACCGTCATCGAGGCCGGGGCCACCTTCTCGATGGTGCCCCCGGCCTTGACGTGCACCCGCACCCAGGGGTCGGCCGGCAGCCCGTCGTCCCGGCACCGGCGGAGGTATTCGGCCATGGGGACGCGGGGATCCAGGTGCTTGGCCGTCGGGCGGACCGGCGCCAGCAGGGCCTCGTGCCCCTGCCGGCCCGCTGCCCGACGCAGCGCGGACAGCATGCGGTAGGACAGGCCACGGCCGAGATAGTCGGCGTCCACCGATATCTCCAGCGCACTGGCCGCCGTCGGAGCGTTCCCGTACTGGCGGTCACGGAAGGCCCAGGCCAGCACCCGGTCCCAGCCCTGGTCGGGCATCTCCTCACGTCCGTCGAGCACGGAGTTGAACGGCACGGCGAGCCCGCGAGCGACGACCCGGCCGCCGTCCGTCGCCGCCACGCAGTACTGCGGGAAGTCCTCGGGAACCCGGCTCAACAAGGCGCTCGCTACCATGTCATGGGGCGTGAAGACGGGCCAGGTGTCGTTGATCTCGTACACACGGGAGATCAGCGAAGGGTCTTCGGCGAGCGGGACGATCCGGATGTTGTCTTTCTCTGTCACGACGCAGCACCCTGCCACAGGGCGGTGCCGCGGCCAAAGGGAAATGACGGGCGGACGGTGCGGGGGCCGCTGGTCCGCGACAGTCCCGTCTGACGGATCCGCATCGAGGACGGCACGTCGCGGTGCCCCACCCGCGCGAGCGCCCGGGGCCTGAGTCCTGAGAGACGATCAGCGCAGTTCCACGGTGATGCCGACCTTTTCGAGCAGCCGGAGCACGTCGTCGACGTACGGTGTCTCGCCCGCCGTGTCCACACTCACCGAGGCGAGCGCGCGCCTGGCCACCTCGGCGTCGTGCCAGATCAGGGTGAACGGAGCGGGCGGCTGCTCCCCGCCGCACACGCAGCCCCGCAGCGCGCCCCAGCACTGCTGGTAGTGGCCGCCGGGCCCGGCGACCGCCTCGCCCAGCGCGCACACCAACGCCGGCACATCGGTGATGTGCCGGCCGTCGAGGTGCCGCACGGGGTCGGGCAGCGGCCCGCCGGCTCCCTGCCGTGCGGCGGCGAACGCGGCCCATTCGGCCCGGCCCTCGGGCGGAAACGCGGCCCACGCCCCGCGCTCGGCCGGTGGCCCCTCGAACCAGGCGTCCCACACCGGACTTACCGCCGGCACGGGCCGCACGTCCGGACCCTCGCCCAGCCACAGGTCCACGAGGGCTCCGCCGAGCGCGGACGGGCGGGAGGCGACGACCCCCAGGGGCATGTGTTCCTGGTGGCGCATCACCCGACCGGACCGGTCCAGGGCGAGGAGTGTGACGCGGTCGCCGTCGGCGCGCGAGCGCACCAGCCGGTTCAGCAGCCGCTCACCGGGCTCGCAGCCGATCAGCCGGAGCGGCGGTGCGCAGGGGAGCAAGCGGTGGGCGTAAAGGCCTTCGATCCGGCGGCAGTTGCCCAGGTCGGCACCCCCGGTGCCGTTGAACAGCCGCCAACGGGCGTCCGCGGGCTCGGTGCGATGCCATACCGGTCCGTCGACCTCGGCCTCGACGGTCACATCGACCAGCGACGCGTCGCGGGCCGAGGGCCGGCAGTCGAGCAGGACAGGGTCGAGCAGCTGCCAGCGGTGCGCGTCGGGGGAGCAGAAGGGGCCGTCCCCGGGATCGGTCCCGGGCTCGGGGCGGTCCACCATGAGGTCGAGCTGTCCGAGGCCGCCGGGCCCGCCGGATCCGTCCGGTGCGGGCGACCGCCGGCGGACGCGCTCGACCGCCTTGCGCAACCGTCCGGTCGGGGCGCACTCCACGAGCGTCAGCCGCTCCCGGCGCGGTGCCGGCTCGACGAACAGGTCATCCGCGTCTGCGCAGCGCGCCCACACGATCAGCTCGCCGTCCCATTCCTCGCTGACCAGCACGTACTTGAGCGGGAGCGCGCGCTCCCAGCTCCACACGGCCTCCTCGACCAGCACCGCTTCCGTCGCCCCCTCGCTCGCTTGTCGCCCCTGCTCCCAGCTGCCTCAGACTGCCACGCCCAGGTGACGGCGACGGGGCCGGGGGAGGTGCTCGCGAGGCGCTGCGCCGTGACGCGTGAGGGCGTCACGGCATACGCGTCCGGGCGGCCGCCCGTCAGCCGAGGGCGCGGCGGAGCGGGGCCGCGGCAGCGGGGTCCCAGCCGCGCCGGGGCACGGAGCCGAGCAGCAGACGTGTGTACGGGTGCTCGGGGGCGTCCAGGACCTGGCCCGCCGGGCCCGATTCCACGACCTGTCCGGCCTTGAGGACCAGCACCTCGTCAGCGATGTGGCGGACCACGGCGAGGTCGTGGGTGACGAACAGGTAGCCGATCCCCGACTCGCGCCGGATCGTGGCCAGCAGGTCGAGTATCTGCGCCTGGATCGACACGTCCAGCGCCGCGACCGCCTCGTCCAGGACGAGGACGCGGGGCTCGACCGCCAGCGCGCGGGCGATGGCCACGCGCTGGCGCTGGCCGCCCGAGAGGCGCCGTGGCAGCGCCGCCGCCTCCCGTTCGCCGAGGCCGACCTGGTCCAGGAGTTCGGCTACCCGGGCCCGGCGGTCCGCCGCGCCCAGGGAGCCGTGCAGACGCAGCACCTCCTCGACGCAGTCGGCCACGGTGACCCGTGGATCGAGCGAGAGGTACGGATCCTGGAAGACCATCTGGATCTCCCGGGCCCGCGCCAGCCGTTCGGCCCGGCCGCGGGCGCGCGCCGAGCGGTCCCGGCCGTCGAGGCGGACGGTGCCGCCGTCCGGGCGTTCCAGGCCGACGAGCATCCGGACCGTTGTCGTCTTGCCGCTCCCGGACTCGCCGACCAGGGCCAGACACGACCCGGGGGCCAGCGTGAACGACACGTCGTCGACCGCCGTGTGGTTCCCGTACCGCTTGCTCAGTCCCTCGACGACGAGGCCCTCCGTCTGTCCAGCAGTGCCGGTCACAGCGTGATCCCTTCGTCGGCGCGGTGACACGCGGCGAGGCCGTCGCCGTGTCGCGCCAGCGCGGGGGTTTCCTCGGAGCAGCGGGGCAGCGCAACGGGGCAGCGCGCGGCGAAGGCGCAGCCGGGCGGTGCCTCGGCGAGGGAGACGGGGCGGCCCGGAATCGCCCGTGGAGCCGGCGCGTCCGCCTCGATGCGGGGGGTGCAGGCGAGCAGCCCCGCCGTGTACGGATGGCGCGGCCGGTCGAACAGCTCGTCCGTGCCCCGGGTCTCGACGATGCGGCCGGCGTACATCACGTACACCCGGTCGCAGATGGCGGAGGCCAGCTCCAGGTCGTGGGTGACGAAGAGCAGTCCGGTGCCGCGCTCGGCCCGCAGACGGGTGAGGATCGCGATGATCTCGGCCTGGGTGGTGACATCGAGGGCGGTGGTGGGCTCGTCGGCGACGAGCAGCGCGGGCTCGCCCGCGAGGGCGGCGGCGATGACCACCCGCTGGAGCATGCCGCCGGAGAACTGGTGCGGGTAGCGGCGCAGCGCGCCACGCGGGTCGCGGATACCGACGGCGTCGAGGAGTTCCTCGGCCCGAGCGGTGGCGGCCCCGGCCGACGTGCCCGCCGCCCGCATCCCCTCGGTGAGGAAGTCACCCACCCGCCGCAGCGGGTTGACGGAGGCACGCGGGTCCTGGAAGACCATCGCGACCTGCCGGGCGCGCAGCGCGGCCAGTTCGGTGCGGTTCATCGTGAGGACATCGCGCCCGGCGACCCGTACCTCACCGCTGGTCCGCGCGCCCGCCGGCAGCAGCCCCAGCACGCTGCGGCAGGCCACGGACTTGCCCGAGCCGGACTCGCCGACCAGGCCGACGGTCTCCCCGGGGCGCACCCGCAGACCGACCCCGTCCAGGATCGGCCGGGCGGCCCTGTCGCCCGGCAGCCGGATGCCGAGTCCGTCGATCTCCAGGACCGGGTCGGGGCCCGGTGTGCCGTTCTCGGTCATGCTGCTCACCGTTCCTCCCGACGGGCGATGCGGTCGGCGAGCCCCTCGCCGACGATGCCGAAGGCCACCACCGCGAGGACGATGCACGCGGACGGCGCGAGCGCGGGCAGCATCGCCCCCTGCTGGATCGCCGCCTGCCCTTCGTTGATCATGGCTCCCCAGTCGGCGGTGGGCGGCTGCACACCGAAGCCGAGGAAGGACAGCGCCGCCAGGTCCATCAGCACGTACCCGAAGTTCATCGCGGACTGGGCGAAGACGGTCGGCGCGATGTTGGGCAGCAGGTGCCGCAGACAGACCGACCATCCCGACCAGCCCTGCACCCGGTACGACTCGATGTAGGGACGGGCCTTCTCCTGCCGTGCGATCCCGCGCACCAGGCGTCCCACGTACGGGGTGTAAGCCACCGCCATCGCGACGACCGGGGCGGTCATCCCGGAGCCGACGACGGACACGAGCAGGATCGCGAGCAGCAGTCCGGGGATCGCGAACACCATGTCCATTGACCGGGACAGCAGCGTGTCCGCCCAGCCGCCGCCCCAGGCCGCGACCACCCCGACGAACGTGCCGAGGAGGGTGGAGACGCCGACGACGAGCAGCGGGCCGAGCAGGCCGGTGCGGGCGCCGTGGAGCAGCCGGGACAGGATGTCCCGCCCGGACTGGTCGGTGCCGAGGAGGTGGTCGGCCGAGGTTCCCGTCAGGCTCGCCGACAGGTCGACGGCCTCGGGGTCGTAGGGGGAGAGGAGCGGTGCCAGGACGGCGACCAGGACGAGCAGTACCAGAACGGCCACGGCTGCCGTGAACATCGGTCCCTGGCCGAGGACCTTGAGACCGCGCAGGCCGGGGCGGCGGCGCAGGGCGCCGGACACGCCCGCCGGGCCGGGGACTTCGGGCGCGTCCGCCGCGGAAGGTGATGTGAGGGTCATGAGGTGCCTTCCCCGTTGAGGGACAGACGAGGGTCGATGAGCGGGACCAGGAGGTCCACGACGAGGTTGACGAGGACGAAGGCCGTCACGCTGAGCAGCGTGATCGCCTGCACGACGGCGAAGTCCTTGGCCGTCACCGACTGCACGAGCAGCGAACCGATGCCGGACACGTCGAAAGCGGTCTCGACGATGGAGGTGCTGATGAGCAGTCCGGCGAGCATGGTGCCGCCGACGGTGACGACGGGGCCGAGCGCGTTGCGCAGGACGTGCCGGCGGACCACGGCCCGCCCCGGTACTCCGCGGGCGCGCGCCACCTCGACATGGTCCCGGACCGACTCGTCCAGCATCGCCGAGCGGGTGACCCGGGCCAGCAGTCCGGCGAAGGTGAGCGCGAGTGCGAAGGAGGGCAGGGTCAGGTGGTACAGCCGTTCGCCGAGGCCCTCCGGCGTGCCGCCGGGCCCCGGGAACCAGCCCAGTTGTACGGAGAACAGCGAGATGAGCGCGATGGCGGTGACGAACGAGGGCGTCGCCGTGGCCATACCCGTGCCGAGGAGCACCGTCCGGTCCGCGATCCCGGGGCGCAGCGCGGCGAGGACACCGGCACTCACCCCGAGGACCGCGACCAGCAGGGCCGCGTAACCGACCAGCAGGGCCGTGCCCGGGAGCCGCGAGCCGATCAGGCTCGCGACGTCCTGGTGGTACTGGGCGGAGCGCCCGAAGTCTCCGTGCAGCACGCCGCCGAGCCACTTCGCGTACTGCGTCGGCAGCGGGTCGTCCAGGTGGTACTGGCTGCGCAGGGACGCCACGGTCTCCGGGGTCGCCGGGCGGCCGTGCAGGAGGAAGGACACCGGGTCGCCGGGGGCCAGGTGGACCGTGCCGAAGACCACGAGCGAGGTCACGAACAGTACGGCCACCAGGCCGGCCAGTCGACCGAGGACGTAGCGGGTCATCGCTGAGCGGCCCCGATCGTCGCGGCCCAGGGGTAGTACAGCTGGGCGATGCCGGTGGGGGCGCCGGTGATCCGCTTGCCGAGGTAGACCGTGAACGGCGCCTCGTAGAGCGGGATCACCGGCAGCTCGCGCACCGCTATCTCCTGGAGCTTCGCGGTCAGGTCGGCGCGCTTGGCGGGGTCGGGCTCGGCATTGGCCCGGTCGAAGCCGGCGTCGAACTCGGCGTCGGACCAGTTGCCGTAGTTCCCGAAGTCGCCCGTGCGCAGGTACTGGTAGAACTCCAGCGGGTCGGGCGTGTTGTCGTACCCGTTGGTGACCACCAGGTCGAGACCGGTGCGCGCGTCGGGGTCGACGAAGATCGAGCTGTACGCCTCCGGGGCGACCGTCTTCAGCTCGACGTCGAGTCCGATCTGCCGGCCGGCCGCCTGCACGGCGTTGGCGACGACGCTGATCTCGGGCGCGAGCGAGCTGGTGACCATGGTGATCTTCCGGCCCTTGGCGCCGGCCTCGGCGATGAGCTTCTTCGCGGCCTCGACGTCGTACTTCGGTTCGGGCAGGGCGTCGAAGTAGCCGGCGGTCTTCTCCGGCATGAGGGCCCAGGCGCCCTGAGCCGCAGGCGCCTTGGCGGGGACGCCGACGCCGCCGGCCGCCGCCTTGATGATGCCCTTGCGATCGAGCGCCATGGAGAGCGCCTGACGGACTCTGAGGTCGCCGAGCGGGCCGTGGAAGTCGAGGACGGCCAGGTCGGCAGCAGCGGTGTTGGGACCGAAGAGGACCTGGCCCTTGCCGCTGGAGCGCAGCTGCGCGAGCGAGGTGGAGGGCACCATGTAGCCGCCGTCGGCGGTGCCGGAGCGCATCGCGTTGGTGCGGGCCGCGGGGTCCTCGACGAAGGTGAACGTCACGGAGTCCGTCTTGGGGATCAGCGTCCGGTCCCAGTAGGCGGCGTTCTTCTTGAGCGTGATGCTGTCGCCCTGGGCCCACTTTTCGAGGGCGAAGGGACCGGTGCAGTTCACGGTGCCCTTCGGGGTGCCGTAGTCCTTGCCGTTCTCGGCCAGGGTGGCGGCGCTCTCGACGGTGCCGGGGGAAGCGGCCAGTAGCTCGTTGAACAGGACATCGGGCTTGCGCAGCCGGATCGTCACCTCCAGCGGACCGGTCTTCTTGATGGAGCCGACGTTCTTGAACGCGGAACCCCACGGGGAGCCGGTGGCCGGGTCCGTGTGGCGCTTGAGGGAGGCGACCACATCGTCCGCGGTCATGGTCGTCCCGTCGTGGAACTTCACGTCCGGGCGCAGGGTGTAGACGAGGGTGCGCGGATCGGGCTGGTCGTACCCGGTCGCGAGCCCCGGCTCGATCTTCAGGTCCGGGGTGACCCGGAAGAGCTGCTCGCAGACGTTGGCGAGCACGGTGTTCGGCGGGTAGTCGTACGCGAGGGCGTAGTCGAGCGTGTACGGCTCGGCGTAGAGGGACCAGGTGACCGACGGCAGGGAACCCTTCGCCGGCGCGGAGGTCGGAGTGACCTCGTACCCCGGACCGGTGCCGTTCTGGGCGGCACCGGGATTCGTGGCGCCGGAACAGGCGGTGGCGGTGACCGCGAGGGCGGCGGTACAGACGAGCGACGCGATGGCTCTGGGCATGCGCAAGGAGAACCAGCCCTTTACGGGTGTAGTGACGGGCGCTGGGGATGGAGCGAGTATTGGTGCGGGAACGTTCCCGCACAAGGCTTTGCGGGAACGATTTTTCCGAGCTCGTGAGGGTGGCAGCATGAGCCCATGACCAACGCCTCACGACACCGCGGGCACGCCTCGCCGCCCACCCCGCCACGCGTCCGTCTCGTCGACGTGGCCCGCGAGGCGGGCCTGTCGAAGACCACCGTCTCGGCAGCGCTCAACGGCACCGGACGGCTCTCCCCGGCTGTCCGGGAGAGGGCCAGGGAAACCGCGCGCAGGATGGGCTACCGGCCCAACGCAACCGCACGTCAACTACGCGCGGGACGGGCCAGGTTGATCGGATACGTGGTCGGAGAGTTCGCCGGCGACCCGTGGACCTTCCTGGAGTCGCCGTACTTCGCGCAGCTGACCAGTGCGACCGCACGGGCGGCGCTCAGCCACGGCTACGCCCTGGTGCTGCTTCCCTCGGGCTCCCTCCAGGACGAGTGGGCCGATCTCCCGCTCGACGCGGTGATCGTCGCCGATCCGGTTGCCGACGACCGGATCGTGGGCGACCTCCTCGCCGCCAGGATCCCGGTGTTCAGCGACCGTTCCGTGGAGGGACGGCCGGGTGCCCAATGGGTGGACGTCGACGCGGGGGAGGCCGTACGCAAGACGCTCGACCATCTGGCCGGGCAGGGGGCACGGCGGCCCGCGCTCGTCCTGCCCGAGAGCACGACCCGGTTCCACACGGGCGCGTTCGCCGCCTACCGCGACCGGTGCGCCGCGCTCGGCCAGCCGGAGCGCGTCGCACTCGCCACCGAGGCCGGCAACGGGCCGGTGGTCCGGGCCGTCGAGGAGGCCCTCGGCGGGCCCGACCGGCCCGACGCGCTGCTCGTCGTCGCCGAGGCGAGCCCGCCCCTGGTGCTGGAAGCGGCGCGCCGTCACGGCTACCGGGTGCCCGACGACCTGCTCGTGGTCTGTGTGAGCGAGGACGTCACGGCCACTCACACCGAGCCTCCCGTGACGACGCTCAGCCTGCGGCCAGGGGAGGTCGCGGAGGCAGGGATAGAGCTTCTCGTCGCCGCCCTGGAACTGGGCCGTGACGAGCCCGACGGCGTGCTGGTGCCGACGCGGCTCGACGTGCGGGAGTCCTCGCTCCGCGGGAGTGGGAGTGGGAGCGGGAGCGGGAGTGGGCGCTGAGCCGGAGCGGACCGGGCGGCGCACTCGGGTGGCTCAGATCGCGTGGACGAGCGTACCGCCCACATAGGTCCGCTCCACGCGCGCCCCGGCGATCTCCTCGGGCGGTGCGGTGAGGATGTCGCGGTCGAGGACGACGAGGTCGGCGAGGTTTCCGGCGCGCAGGCTCCCGGCGTCGTCGTGGCCGTTCACGTGCGCGGTGCCCGCGGTGTAGGCGGCCAGAGCGGTCGGCAGGTCGATCCGCTGCTCCGGGTAGAAGGCGCGGTTCCCGGGGGACTCGGGGGCGACCCGGTTGACGGCGACGTGGATGCCCTCGATCGGGTCGGGGCTGCTCACCGGCCAGTCGCTGCCCGCCGCGAGGGTCGCGCCGGCGCGGACCAGCTCGCCGAACGGGTACTGCCAGGCGGCCCGTTCGGGCCCGAGGAAGGGGATCGTCAGCTCGTCCATCTGCGGCTCGTGGGCGGCCCAGAGAGGCTGGATGTTGGCGATGGCCCCGACCCGGGCGAAGCGGGGGAGGTCGTCGGGGTGGACGACCTGGAGGTGGGCGAGGTGATGGCGGTTGCCGCGGTGGCCGTTGGCGTCGACAGCGGCCTGGAGAGCGTCGAGGGCCTCGCGGACGGCTCGGTCGCCGAGCGCGTGGAAGTGGACCTGGAAGTCGAGCGCATCGAGTCGGGTGACGTACTCGCGCAGGGCTTCCGGGTCGACGAAGCTGAGCCCGCTGTTGGCGGTGGCGCAGCCGCAGCCGTCCAGGTAGGGGGCGGTCATCGCGGCGGTGAAGTTCTCGGCGATGCCGTCCTGCATGATCTTGACGGACCCGGCGCGGAACCGGCCGTGGTTCAACTTCTCGCGCAGCGCGATCAGTTCCTCGATCTGCTCGGCCCCGCGCCCCCGGTCCCACCACAGCGCACCGGTGACCCGGGCCGTGAGCGATCCGTCCCGCGCGGCGGTCAGGTAGGCGTCAGACGGGTCGGGCTTGCCGTTGAACACCCCGAGCAGCGCGTCCTGCCATCCCGTGATGCCGAGCGAGTGCAGCAGTTCCTGGGCGCGCATCAGGCCCGCCAGGCGGTCGGCCGGGGTGCTCGCGGGTACCAGCCGGGAGACCAGGGCCGTGGCGCCCTCCTGGAGCATGCCGCTGGGGGTGCCGTCCGGCTCCCGCTCGATCCGGCCGTCGGCCGGTTCCGGGGTTCCGGCGGTCACACCGGCCATCTCCAGGGCGAGAGTGTTGGCCCAAGCACCGTGGTGGTCGCGGTTGGCGAGCAGCACCGGACGGTCCGGTACGACGGAGTCGAGCAGCTGCCGGGTGGGCTGACCGCCGTCGAAGCTCTCCATCGACCAGCCGCCGCCGGTGATCCAGGCGCGGTCGGGATGAGCGTCCGCGTACGAGCGGATCAGCTCCAGGTAGTCTCCGACGCCGACCGTGCCGCTCAGATCGCACTCGGCCAGTTCCGAACCGCCGGACACCGCGTGGATGTGGGCGTCCTGGAAGCCGGGGAGCAGCAGTTTGCCGCGCAGGTCGACCACTTCGGTGCCGGGGCCGATGAGTTCGAGCACTTCGTCGTGGCCGACGGCGGCGATCCGGTCGCCGACGACGGCGAGCGAAGTGGCCCGGGTGCGGGCCGGATCGGCCGTGAAGACGGGGCCGCGGGTGAAGACCAGATCGGCTGTGGTCATGCGCTGCTCCAGTGCGTGAGGGGGTGGTTGGCCGTGGTGGCGAGTGCCATGCAATCCGGTCGCCCTTTACACGTCAATGGTGTTGTCATAAGGTCCGGCCATGGCCGATCGCGTGGTTTCCGAAGGGCAGCGAAAGCGCCGGCGCCCCACCAAACAGGGCGCCGTCCTCTCCGACCGCCTCATCGTCGACACTGCCCTGCGCCTGGTGGTGCAGCACGGCGCCGAGGCGTTGTCCGTGCGGCGCCTGGGCGCGGCGCTCGGCGCCGACCCCAGCGCTCTCTACCGCTACTTCCGCAACACGGACGCCCTGCTGCTCGCCTTGGCCGACGAGCTGATCGGGCGCGCCCAGGAAGGCTGGCAGCCGACCGGTGAATGGCGTGCCGACCTCCGGGCGATGGGGCTCAGGATCCACGCGTCGTACAGCGCCAACCCGCAGGCCACGCTGTTGGCCGCGCACCGCACGACCGGCCGTCCGCACGAGACCCGGGCGGTCGAGACGATCCTCGGCATCCTGCGCGGGGCAGGTTTTCCGAGCCCCGTGGCGGTACGGATCTACCACGCCTTCGTCGACCAGGCGCTCGCCTTCGCGGCACAGGACGCCGCCGTCCTCGCCCGCCCCGCGAACGCTCAGGAGGCGGACGACGAGGTCTGGCACGAGGTGTACGGCAAGCTGTCGCCCGACACCCATCCGAACATCACGGCGGTGTTCCCGCTGCTCGCCGCCGACATGTGCGACAGCGGGTACCCCTTCGCGCTGGAACTGATGCTGGAGGCGGTGGCGGCCCGGCTGCCGGCGACGGGGGACGGGGGCGCCGGGCCGGCGGGCGGTTCGGATCACGTGGACGCGTGACCAGCGGCCCACTGCCGCGAGGTCGGCGCTGATCCGCGCCGCCGTCTCCATGGGGTGGGGCAGGAGTACGGCCAGGCTCTGCTCCGCCGGGCAACGTCCGGCGTGCAGGGCCACGTTCACGGCGGCGACCACCCGGCCCTGCCCGTCCGTGACCGGTGCCGCGAGCGAGCGCAGCCCCTCCTCCAGCTCCTGTTCCACCCATCCGTAACCGCGTCGGGCGGTCTCGGCGACGGTTTCGGCGAGTGCCTCGGGTGCGACCACCGTGCGGGACGTGAACGCCTCGGGGGTGACCCCTGCGAGGAGCGGAGCGCGTTACTCCTCCGTCAGGGCGGCGAGCAGCATCCGGCCCATCGACGTCGCGTACGCCGGCAGCCCGGCGCCGAACGCGCACAGCACGTCGAGACCGCGCGCCAGCGACTGCAGGAAACCCGCCCCCAGCTCCTCCTTGAGCGCCCCACGCCCGCGTCCCCCCGGATGACGCAGGGTGCAACGTCGCCCGGCGGCGGGCCCGGGGCCGACAGGGCGCGCTCCATCGCGACCATGGCGGTGCGCAGCGACGGCAGGGCCAGGGCGAGGAGGGAAGCGGTGTCGTGGCGGCTGGTGTGGCTGCCCACGCTGACCGCGCAGACCACGGCCCCCGCCGCGTCGCGCACCGGCAGGGCGACCCTGGCGGGCTCGGAGGCGGCTTCGACCTCGCCGGCGGAGAACTACATTGGATTCAGCAGGAACTGACCACTATTCAGGCAAACTCGAAGGGGCGGCTGCTCCTAGCGGCCGCCCCTTCGGGTTCCTGTTGTGATCAGGCGTAGAAGCGGTACACCGCCTGGGCGACGCAGGCCGGCTTGGCCGAGCCCTCGATCTCCACGGTCAGGTCCACGATGACCTCCACACCGTTCTTGACGTCCTCGACGGACACGACCCGGCCATGTGCCCGGATCTTCGAGCTGACCCGCACGGGGGAGGGGAAACGCACCTTGTTCAGGCCGTAGTTGACCGCCATCGACACGCCCTCGACCTGGAGCAGTTCGCTCCACAGAGGGATCAGGAGGGAGAGCGTCAGATAGCCGTGGGCGATGGTGCCGCCGAACGGGCCCTTCTCGGCGCGCTCCACGTCCACGTGGATCCACTGGTGGTCGTCGGTGGCGTCGGCGAAGGTGTCGACCCGCGGCTGGGCGATCTCCAGCCAGGAGCTGTGGCCGAGGTCGGCTCCGGCCTGCGCCTTGATCTCGTCGATGCCGTGCACGGTGAGGGGCATGGAGTGCTCCGTTTCGGAAGAGGAGTGGATGCAATGGATGGAGCGGAAGGGGAGATCAGGAGGAGGGGGCGGGTCGGTCTGCGGAGCCGTAGAGCGCCCGGATCGGTCCCTTGAGCAGTTTTCCCGCGGCGTTGCGGGGGAGTTCGGGCACGAGGACGACTTCCCGCGGGATCTTGTATCGGGCGAGCCGGCCCTCCAGATGGGCAATGAGCTCCTCCGCCGTGGCGGTGGCGCCCGCGCGCAGGACGACGACGGCGCGGCCCACCTCGCCCCACTTGGGGTCGGGCACGCCGACGACGGCCGCCTCGGCGACCGCGGGGTGCCCGAGCAGGACGTTCTCGACCTCGGCCGGGTAGATGTTCTCCCCGCCCGACACGATCATGTCCTTGAGGCGGTCGACGAGCGTGACGTAGCCCTCGGCGTCGACCGTGGCCACATCGCCGGAGCGGAAGCGGCCCCCGTCGAGGAAGGCCAGCGCCGTCGCCTCCGGCAGATTCCAGTAGCCGGGGGTGACGTTCGGGCCCGCGACGACCACCTCGCCCTTCTCGCCCGGCGCAGCCTCCTCGCCCGAGGGCAGCAGCAGGCTCACGTCGGTGAAGAAGTGCGGCACCCCCGCCGAGCCGGCGTGGGCGAGCGAGTCGGCCCGGCCGAGGACGAGTGCCCCCGGGGCGGTCTCGGTCATGCCGTAGCCCTGGACGAAGGCGAGCCCACGGTCCAGATAGGCACGAGCGGTCCGGCTCGGTACCGGGGCGCCACCGCACAGCAGTGTGCGAAGACTCGACAGGTCTGCGCTCGCCCAGCCGGACGCTGCCGCCATCGCGTCGTACATGGTCGGGACGCCGAACATGCAGGTGACGCCGTGCCGTTCGATCAGCTCCAGGGTGCGGGCCGCGTCGAAGGAGGTTTCCAGAAGAACCGTCCCGCCCTTGAGGAGGGTGGGCAGACAGCTCATGTTGAGAGCGGCGGTGTGGAACAGAGGCGCCCCGACAAGAGCCACCTCGTCGCTCGCGAGGTCGGTGTCGACAACCACGTTGAGGCTGTTCCAGATGATGTTGCCGTGAGTGAGGACGGCACCCTTGGAGCGGCCGGTGGTGCCCGAGGTGTACATGATGAGGCAGATGTCCTCGTGCCTCACCTCCTCGTCGATCGGCTCGGTACCGGCCGCGGCGAGCAGCTCCTCGTACGGGCGTCCGGGTCCCGCCCCGACGGCGAGGACGGTGCCGAGCCCGCCCCCCTCGACCAGCGCCGTCACACGGTCTTCCGGCTGCCTGGCATGCACCAGCACCCGGCTGCCCGAGTCGTCGAGCTGGTGCAGCAACTCCGGTACGGCGAGACGGGTGTTGAGCGGCACGAATACCGCCCCGAGCAGTCCGGTGGCGAAGAGCGTCTCCAGATGGGTGGGGTGATTGGGGCCGAGGTAGGCCACCCGGTCCCCGCGGCCCACGCCCGCCCCCCGCAGTACGTGCGCGAGCCGCAAGGAGCGCTCGTGGAGCTCCGCGTAGCCGATGGCGCGGCCCTCGTGGAGGAGAGCGGTGCGCCGCGGCGTCCTGCGGTTGCGGCGGACGGTCCAGGAGCCGATGCCCTGGTTTCGCATGGGAACCCCTCAGCGGTTGGTCAGACCGAGCAGGGCGGCAGCGTTCTCCTTGAGGATCTTCGGACGCACCGTGTCCTTGATCGGGAGCTCGGCGAAGTCGGCCAGCCAGCGGTCCGGGGAGAGCAGCGGATAGTCGGAGCCGAACAGGACCTTGTCCTGGAGGAGGCTGTTGGCGTACTTGACCAACTGGGGCGGGAAGTACTTGGGGGACCACCCGGACAGGTCGATGTACACCTGCGGCTTGTGCGTGGCCACCGCGAGCGCCTCGTCCTGCCAGGGGAAGGACGGGTGGGCGAGGACGATCCGCATGCCGGGGAAGTCGGCGGCGACATCGTCCACGTCCATGGGGTTGGAGTACTTCAGCCGGATACCGCCCCCGCCGGGGGCGCCCGCGCCGATGCCGGTCTGACCGGTGTGGAAGACGGCGATCGCGCCGGCCTCCTCGATGGCCTCGTACAGCGGGTACGCCAGCCTGTCGTTGGGGTGGAAGGCCTGGATGCTGGGGTGGAACTTGAAGCCCCTGATCCCGAATTCCTGCACCATGCGCCGGATCTGACGGACCGCTGCCTTGCCCTTGTGGGGGTCGACACCGGCGAACGGGATGATCACGTCCGGGTTCTGCGCGGCCGCCTCGGCGATCTCCTCGTTCGGCACCGGCGGCGTGCCGGTGGCCGACTCCGCGTCCACGGTGAAGACCACGCAGGCCATCTTCCGTTCCCGGTAGTGGGCGGCGATCTCCGGCAGGGTAGGGTGGCGGTGCTCCGCCTTGAAGTAGCTGCCGGCGGCGCTGTCCAGCTCCGCCGAGAGGGAAGTGCCGCCCTTGGCGGAGACTTCGGCGTGGGTGTGGACGTCGATCGCGACGAGTTCGTCGAGGTTCAGCATGGCGTTGCCCCTCACAGCCGCGGGGCGGGGATGCCGAAGGTCTGCGGGGTGCGGCCCACGGTCACCGGCCAGGCGTCTGCGATCGCGTCGGCGCTCCAGCCCCCGTCGGCGTACGCCACCGAGATCTCCTGCGGATGCGACCAGAGGGACAGCTTGTCGCCGCCGATGCCGATGCACTGGCCGTTGACCTCGGCCGAGGCGTCCGAGGCGAGGAAGGTCACCAGACCCGCGACGTCCTCGACGGTGCCGAACCCCTCGCCCTTGCGCAGGCTGTCGGGGAAGGCCGTGCCGTCCTGCTCCAGCGTCTCGATGTGCGGAGCGAAGGCGGGGATGGTCTTGGTCATGGCGGTCGCGGCGACCGGGATGACGGCGTTCGCGGTGATGCCCGCGCGCGCCAGTTCCATCGCCCAGGTGCGCACCATGGCGGCGATGCCGGCCTTGGCGGCGGCGTAGTTGGTCTGGCCGAAATTGCCGCGCTGCCCGGCGGGGGAGCCGGCGACGATGATCCGCCCGCCCTCGCCCTGTTCGCGCATCCGGGCCACGGCGGCCCGGACGCAGGTGAAGGTACCGCGCAGATGTACCTGGACGACGGTGTCGAAGTCCTCGTCCGTCATCTTCCACAGCACCTTGTCCCGCAGCACACCGGCGTTGGTGACCATGACGTCGAGGCGGCCGAAGCTGTCGACCGCGCGGGCGACCAGGGCCTCGGCGGCCGAGGCGGTGCCGACCGGCACCACCTCGGCGACGGCCCGGCCGCCGGCGGCGGAAATCTGCTCGACGGCCGCGTCGGCGGCTTCGGCGTCGACATCGTTGATCACCACGGCGGCACCGGCGGCGGCGAGGGACCGGGCGTAGCCGAGCCCGAGGCCACGGCCGCTGCCCGTGACGACGGCGACCTTGTCGGAGAGATCCATGAACGGGGTCCTTTCCCGTGGGGCGGGGGAGATGAGTGGCGCGGCGCGGAGGCACGGGCGCGTGGCGCCGTTCTTCTGCGGGGCTGCTCCGGTGCAGCGCGTACGGAGCCTCTGCGGTGCAGCGTGCACGGAGCAGCGACCCGGAGAACGCGCCGATGGACGCCAAAGTTAGGCATCTTTGTGTCAGCAGTCAATGAATTGCCGAATATTGATCCAATGCCCTGCCTGCGCCTCTACGCTGTCCCCGTGACCCATCCCGACCACCCCGCCCAGGGGGGCGAGCAGGAACCTGCCGCCGAACGCGGAGCCCCGCCCCGCCCCCAGTCCCTGATGCTGAGCTTCTTCGGCATCCATGTCCTCGGTACCGGCACCGCGCTCTCCTCGGCGAGCGTCATCAACGCCTTCGCGCGTGTGGCGGTGGGGGAGGAGGCCGTCCGCTCAACCCTCACGCGCATGGTCGGCCGCGGCCTGCTTGAGCGGCACCGCCGCGGCCGCAGGATGTACTTCTCGCTCACGCCCCGCGCCGCCGCCGTGCTCGCCGACGGGCAGGAGCGCATCTGGCGCACCGGTGCCGTGAACCGGGCCTGGGACGGCACCTGGACGCTGATCGGATTCTCGCTGCCGGAATCCTGGCGAAGCGAGCGCCACGACCTTCGCTCCCGGCTCCTCTGGGCCGGCTTCGGCCCGCTGCAGAACGGCCTCTGGGTCGCCCCCGGCCGGGTGGACGTCGCTCCCCTCGCGGCGGAGCTGGGGCTGGGGGACCGGATCAGGGCCTTCCGGGGCGAGGTCGCCGCGCCCACCGAGGTCGGCCCCGTGCTCCGTACCGCCTTCGACATCGACGCGATCGCCGAGGGCTACCACGGCTTCCTGACCCGTTGGGACGGCAGCTCCGGGCCGCCCGAGGCCGACGACGACCTCGGCCGCCAACTCCTGCTCCACACCGACTGGCTCGACCTGGTGCGGCGCGACCCCCACCTGCCCGCCGAGCACCTGCCCGAGGACTGGCCGGCCGCGCGCGCCGAGGAGCTCTTCCGGGAGCTGGCGCACCGCTTCGAGCCCGGGGCGAGCCGGATCGCGCGGGAGATCCTCGACCGCTGGGCCCCAGTCGGTTCCGCCTGACCCTTCTGACCTGCAGAATGGGCGCGCAAGGGACTTATGTCAACGCCATTGACCTTATCGGGTTTGGGCGGGTCTCATTACGGCATTCCGGAGGCACGTACCTCCGCGATCCTAAGGAGCCCGCCCCATGGACCATCTCACCTCGCTCCGGGACGCCGAACCGACCCCGTTCTGGCTGGACGACCCCGACCGGCCGCAGGCCGCTTCCGCCCTGACCGGGGGCACCACCTGCGACCTCCTCGTGGTCGGCGGAGGGTACACCGGCCTCTGGACCGCCCTCGTCGCCAAGGAGCGCGACCCCTCGCTCGACGTGGTGCTCATCGAGGCCGAGGAGGCCGGTGGTGCGGCCTCCGGCCGCAACGGCGGATTCTGCGAGTCCAGCCTCACCCACGGCCTGGACAACGGCCTCAGCCGCTGGCCCGACGAGATGGGCGTCCTCGAACGCCTCGGCCGGGAGAACCTCCAGGCGATCGAGGACGCCGTCGAGCGCCACGCCATCGACTGCGCCTGGGAGCGCACCGGCTCCATCGTCGTCGCCACCGAGCCCTACCAGGTCGACGGCCTCCGGCACGAGGCCGAGGCCGCCGCCCGCCACGGCGGCAAGCCCGTCCTGCTCGACACCGAAGCCGTCCGGGCCGAGATCGACTCCCCGACCTTCCTCGGTGGACTGTGGAACAAGGACGACGTCGCCATGGTCAACCCGGCCAGGCTCGCCTGGGGCCTCAAGCGCGCCTGCCTCTCCCTCGGCGTCCGCGTCTTCGAGCACACACCGGCGCTCTCGCTCGACGAGCGGGGCGCCGTGATGACCACCCGCACCCCCTACGGCAGGATCACGGCCCGACGGGTCGCCCTGGCCACGAACGCGTACCCCTCCCTGCTCCGCCGCCACCGCCCGTACACCGTTCCCGTCTACGACTACGCGCTGATGACCGAGCCGCTGAGCGAGCGGCAGCTCGCCTCCGTCGGCTGGCGGGGCCGTCAGGGCTTCGCGGACAGCGCCAACCAGTTCCACTACGTCCGGCTCTCCGCGGACAACCGCATCCTGTGGGGCGGCTACGACGCCGTCTACCGCTACCGGGGCCGCGTCCGCGCCGAGCACGACCAGCGGCACGCGACCTTCGCCACCCTGGCGCGGCACTTCTTCACGACCTTCCCGCAGCTGGCCGGGTTGCGCTTCACCCACGCCTGGGGCGGGGCCATAGACACCAGCACGCGTTTCTGTGTCTTCTTCGACACCAGTCACCACGGGAAGGTCGCGTATGCGGCCGGCTACACCGGCCTCGGCGTCGGTGCGACCCGGTTCGGCGCGGAGGTCATGCTCGACCTGCTCGCCGGTGAGCGCACCGAGCGCACGGCGCTCGACCTCGTCCGCCGCAAGCCCCTTCCGTTCCCGCCCGAGCCGGTCCGCTCGATCGGCATCGGGCTCACCAAGTGGTCCCTGGCCCGCGCCGACCTCGACGAAGGGCGCCGCAATCTCTGGCTGAGGTCTCTGGACCGCTTCGGACTCGGCTTCGACAGCTGAGTGTCCGCCGCCCGCACAACCGTCCTGCCCTCCCCCATGTTGCCGCAGGGCAGGGACCTGGCCGAGACCGTGTCCGCGCTCTTCACCTCCCGTACCGACCTGCCGGCCACCGCCACCACCCCGCGCGACCTGAGCGACGACGGACTCCTCGACATCCACGACCGCCTGCGGGAGCCGGGCCCGGACCGTGACGAGCTCCGATGCTCCCCCGGGCGGGCTCCGGAGGCCGTAGTACTCACAGAAGCGGCGCGGGCGGCCGGACCGCCCGCGCCAAACAGGTTTCGTGGTCGTCCCGGCCCACCGGCCGTGACGGTCAGGCGTCCAGGGGCTCCGGCGGAGCGACCACGATGTCCCGCTTGAGGATCTTGCCGGTCGCCCCCTTGGGCAGCGCGTCGGCGAACCGCACGATCCGCGGGTACTTGTAGGCCGCCACCCGCTGTCTGACGTAGTCGCGCAGTTCGTCCGGCCTCGTGCGGGCGCCGGGCCGAAGAACCACCACGGCGGCGATCTCCTCACCGTGCGCGGGGTCGGGAACACCGACCACCGCGGCCTCCAGGACGTCCGGATGCCCGTACAGAACCTCCTCGATCTCCCGCGGGTACACGTTGTAGCCGCCGCGGATGACCAGGTCCTTCTTGCGGTCGACGACGAAGTAGTAGCCGTCCTCGTCGACACGGGCGAGATCGCCGCTGTGGAACCACCCCTCGCGGAAGGCGCGCGCGGTGGCGTCGGGCCGGTTCCAGTACCCCTTCATTACGTTCGCGCCCCGGATCACCAGTTCGCCGACCTCGCCGGGGCCGGCCGGGGAACCGTCGTCCGCGACGAGCCGCAGCTCGACCCCGTGCACGGGAACCCCGATGGAGCCGGGCTTGCGGGGTCTGTCCGGCGGGTTGAAGCAGGCCACCGGGGACGTCTCCGAGAGGCCGTAGCCCTCCAGCACGGTGACGCCCAGCTCCCGTTCGGTGGCGTGCAACAGCTCGACGGGCAGCGAGGCGCCGCCCGAGACCGCCAGGCGCAGCCGCGGCAGGGGCTGCCCGATGCCGTTCTGGAGGAGCGCGTTGTACATCGTGGGCACCCCCAGGAAGACGGTCACCTCGTCCCGGCGCATCGTCTCCAGGGCTCCCCCCGCGTCGAAGCGCGGCAGCAGGGTCAGGCAACAGCCCGCCGCGACCGCCGTGTTGAGAGCGCAGGTCTGCCCGAACGCGTGGAACAGCGGAAGGCCTCCGAACAGGACATCGTCCGGGCCCACGCGCAGCAGTGTCCGCGCCGTCGTCAGCGCGTTGCTCACGAGGTTGCGGTGCGTCAGCTCCGCACCCTTGGGGGTCCCCGTGGTGCCGGAGGTGTACAGAATCACCGCGGTGTCGTCGTCGGCACAGCGGGCCGCCCCGGTCATCGGCGGGACCGAACGCAGCAGCGCTTCGAACACCGCTGGTTCCGCGACCAGGCACTTTGCACCGGCCTGCGCCGCCGCCGGTGCGGCCTCGTCCGCGCAGGCAGGAGCGGCCACCACCAGACGGGCACCGCAGTCACGGAGCACGAAAGCCATCTCGCCGGACTTCAGCAGCGGATTCATCGGTACCACCACGCCACCGGCGCGCAGGATGCCGTAGTACACGACGGGAAAGTGGATGACGTTGGGCAGGGCGACCGCCACGCGGTCGCCGGCCCGAAGCCCTTCGGCGTGCAGGAGCGCGGCGAACCCGGCTGTCATGTCGTCGAGCTGCGCGTACGTGAGCAGGGCCCCGCCCTGCCGCACGGCCGTCCGGTCAGCGTGGGACCGGACGGATCGGGCCAGGAGTGCGAACAGGTCGGTCATGCGACTTCCTTGTCGTCGGGGATTGCGGGGTGATCACATCGCGTGGCGCGACTCCGCCGCGGCCACCGTCGAGAAAGTGCGCGTCGCCCCAGAAATCCGGCGGCAGCTCACGGGGGCGATGCGGGGTGAGCCACAACCGCAGTGCGTGAAACCGCGGTCCGCGCCCGGTGGTGTCCGCCGGTGCCGTGAGGGAGTGCAGGACCGCGTGGTTGTTCACCAGCAGCAGGTCTCCGGGGGCGAGAGGGAGATCGAGGCGGAGCTCCGGGTCGGCCGCCGATTCGTCGATGTGGTCGAACAGTTCCAGGTCGTCGGGGGTCAGGCGCGGCACGCCGGGAAAGCGCTGTGCCGACTCCACCCGGTGACGGTCGTAGCGCAGGCTGAACCGCTCCTGGTCGCGGTGGGCGAGGGGCACCGCGTGGCAGGGGTGCTGCCCGGGGGCCTGCTCGCCGAGGCGGTCGAGGAAATGCGTGCGATAGAGACCGTCGACGAGGTCGGGCCGACGCGCCAGCACGGTGTTGTGGACCGCCGCCGAACTGGCCAGCGCCGCATGCCCCGCGCCGCTGTCGTTGCGCAGGCACAGCAGGGCGAGCGTGTCGGCCTCGTCGGTGTGGAACGGCCGTGCGGCCCGGACCTCGTGCGGGTCCGCGATGTGGCCGAGCATGTGTCCCGTCGCGTTCTGCGACACCGGGATGCCGAGGTGCCGCCCCAGGCCCCAGAGCAGGACGGCGGCCGTCGCGGGGCCGAATCGCCCGACCGGGACGCGGCGTATCAGGACGAAGCCCCGCCCGTTCTCCAACTCGTCTGCCAATCCAGCCAGTTGTGACGCCAGTGCCGGGAGTGGGAAGCGGTCTGCGGTTATCCTCAGCAGCGGGGTTCCCCGTACCCGTACCGCATGCAGCGCGGTGTCGAGCTCGTCGAGCTGAGCCGGGGCGAGATGCCACTCCCAGACATGGGAGTGTGCCAGCTCCGGACCCCGCCACACGGCGGAACCGGTGCAGGGGCTATGGGGGATCTCTGCTGTCGGTCCACCCACCACGATTCTTCTCCTCTCTTCGCCGGTGCATTAATTTGCACCAAGGGTGGAATCCTGATTTCGTTCGCGAATTCGAGCCGAGAGCCGAACCTTTTCGGCGGGCCGAGAATTTGCCAAGGTTTTTGTGCCGGAATTCTTTGAGGGTCCCGCGGTAGTGCCACGCTAGGTCAGGGCCCGACACGTCGCTTGACCTGACGGGACAGATCGCTTATCAGTTTGGGACAGAGCCCTGGAGTGCCCCGACCGGAACAGAGCCTTGGAGTGCCCTGATGAAGCCACTGGTCCGCAACGCAGCACTGAGCAACTACATAGAGCTCAGCCAGTCCCTCGGCATCGATCCGCGCACCCTGATGAAGCGCGTGGGTCTCGATCCGGTCGGGCTCGCCGTCCAGGACCGGTGGATCTCCGGCCTCGCCGTCACCGAGCTCCTCGAACTCTCCGCCGCGGCCGCCGGCCGCGACGAGTTCGGGCTGCTTCTCGCCGAGCGCCGCCGCTTCTCGAACCTCGGGCCCATCAGCCTCGTCCTGCGCGAGGAACCCGACGTCCGCAGCATCATCCGGCTCCTGGTCCGCCACGAACGCATGTACAACGAGATGCTGCGCAGCCGGCTCACCGAGGCGAACGGGCTCGCCACCGTCAAGGTGAGTCTGGAGCTCGGCGAGGCGCGCCGGGCACGGCAGGCCGTCGAACTGGCCGTGGGTGCCTTCCATGGATTCCTGCGGGTCTTCCTCGGTGCCCGCTGGCGGCCGGTGTCCGTGTGTTTCACCCATGGACCCCCTCGTGACATCGCGGCGCACCGTCGCCACTTCGGACCGGTGGTGGAATTCGACCAGGAATTCAACGGCCTCGTTCTCTACGCCTCCGATCTCGACACCCCGAATTCGATGTCGGATCCCCTCCTGCGTGGCTATGCCCGCCAGTATTTCGAGTCCATCGCGGTGGTCTCGGAAACCACGGAACTGGACCGGGTGCGCGAGCTGATCGAGGTCCTGCTGCCGACCGGACGCTGCTCGATCGAACAGGTCGCCGGCAGCCTCGGCGTCGACCGCAGGACCGTCCACCGGCATCTGGCGGCGTCCGGCGAGACGTTCTCCTCGCTCGTCAACGCCACCCGCACACAGTTGGCCGAGCAATTGGTGGCGAACCCGCGCCGCTCCCTGACGGAGATCTCCGGCCTGCTCGGTTTCTCCGCCCCCAGCGCCTTCTCCCGCTGGTTCCGCGACCAGTTCGGCACCAGCGCCCGCGAGTGGCGCACCCGCCGGGCGGACACAGGCCCTGTCCCCAAGTGACAAGTCTCCTGTCACCTCGGGTGAAGCGCGGCGCGTAACCCGCTCTTAACGTGGCCGTACCGCAAGGGACACCGCAGCTCCTTCGAGCAACTCCCTTGAGAACAGCCCAAGTTGGTGCGGATTGCGTTTGACTGCCATCCGCCCGCCGCGTCCGCGTAACAGGAGATGACCCATGCACTTCCTCGATGACTCCCTGCTGCCCGAGAACCAGGAGAAGCTGGTCATTCAGGCCGCTCCCTACGGCCCGGAGTGGCTCCCCGGCGACGCCGACGACCTCCCCCTGACCATGGACGAACACGTGCAGGCAGCCGTCGATTGCTACAACGCGGGCGCCACCGTGCTCCACATCCACGTACGCGAACTGGACGGCCACGGCTCCAAGCGCATGTCCATGTTCAACGAACTGCTCGGCCGGCTGCGCGAGGCCGTTCCGGACATGGTCCTGCAGATCGGCGGATCCATCTCGTTCGCCCCCGAGGGCGAGGGCGCCGATGCGAAGTGGCTGAGCTACGACACCCGCCACCTGCTGGCCGAGCTCACCCCGCGCCCCGACCAGGTGACGATCGCCATCAACACCAGCCAGATGAACATCGTCGAGATCATGACGGACGACGACCTGGCCGGTACGTCCATCGCCAAGCCCGACTACTACAAGGCCTACCGCGACATGGTCGTCGAGGCCGGTCCCGACTTCTACCTCGAACACCTCGAGCGCCTGCACGCCAACGAAATCCAGCCGCACTTCCAACTCGCCACCATGGCACAGCTGGAGACCGTCGAGCGCCTCATCCGCAGTGGCGTGTACACAGGCCCGCTGGTTCTCAACTACGTCGCCATCGGCGGCGGGTTCGCCGGACGCCACCCCGCCGACCTGATCGAGTTCGTCCGCCGTGTCCCCGACGGCGCCGTCCTCACCATCGAGTCCTCGATGCGCGCCGTCGCCCCCATGAACGCCATCGCCATCGCCCTCGGCGTGCACGTCCGCGTGGGCAACGAGGACAACCTGTGGGCGCGCAAGGGCGAGCGGATGAGCTCCGTCCGACAGGTCGAGCAGATGGTGCGGATCTCCGAGGCACTCGGTCGCGACATCGCGAGCGGCGCGGAGGCCAAGGAGATCTACCGCATCGGCGAGTACTACGCCGACACCGACCAGACCCTGGCACGGCTCGGCATGGTGCCCAACCGGCGCCCCGGACAGCGCGGGTTCATGCTCCGCGAGACGACCCGCTGACCACCGCCGAACGAAGAGAGCAACCCATGGCACACGCCATCCGCTTCCACGAGACCGGCGGCCCCGACGTCCTGCGGCTGGAACAGGTCACCGTCGGCGACCCGGGCCCCGGACAGGTCCGCCTCCGGCACGAGGCCATCGGCCTCAACTTCGCCGACACCTACTTCCGCACCGGTCTCTACCCGGCCCCGCTGCCCGCCGGTCTCGGTGTCGAGGGTGCCGGCATCGTCGAGGCCGTCGGCGCGGGCGTCACCCACGTCGCCGAGGGCGACCGCGTCACGTACACCGGCAGCCCGCTAGGCGCCTACAGCACCGAGCGGGTCATGCCCGCCGACCCACTGATCCGGCTGCCCGACTCCATCGGGTGCGAGAGCGCCGCCGCGATGACCATGCGCGGCCTCACCGCCGCCTACCTGCTGCGCCGGATCCATCCGCTGAAGCCCGGCGACACGATCCTGCTGCACGCCGCCGCGGGCGGGGTCGGCCTGATCATCTGCCAGTGGGCGAAGCTGCTCGGCCTCACCGTGATCGGCACGGTCTCCACGGAGGCGAAGGCCGAACTCGCCCGTGCCCATGGTTGCGACCACACCATCCTGTACCGCCGGGAGGACGTCGCCGAGCGAGTGCGGGAACTGACCGGCGGGGCAGGCGTGCCCCTCGTCCTCGACAGCATCGGCAAGGACACCGTCGCCGGGTCCATGGCCTCGCTCAGCCGCCGCGGCCTGCTGGTCTGCTTCGGTACGGCGTCCGGCGTGCCGCCGCTCGACGCGATGCAACTCGCCGTCCACGGCTCGCTGTTCGTGACCCGCCCCGCCCTGGCCGACTACATCGCCGAGCCGGCCGAACGCGACGCCCTGGCCGACGAGCTCTTCGGCCACGTCGCCGCCGGCCGGATCGCGATCCGGGTCAACCAGCGCTACGCCCTCGACGACGCGGTGGCGGCGCACCGGGCCCTGGAAGCGGGCCGCACCACGGGTTCGTCCGTCCTCGTTCCCTGAACCCCTCGTTCCTCCCGACCGCCCCAGGAGAGTGCAATGACGCAGAGCTCCACCCGCACGCGGATCCAGGTCGAACCGCTGACCTGCACCATCGGCGCCGAACTGCATGGCGTCCAGCTCAGCGAAGCCGCCCATGACGCCGGCCTCCACTCCGAGATCAAACAACTCCTGCTCCGGCACAAGGTGTTGTTCCTGCGCGACCAGGACATGACCCGCGCCGAGCACGTCGCCTTCGCCTCCCGCCTCGGCCCGCTGGAGGACCACCCGGTCCTCGGCAGCGACCCGGACCACCCGGGCCTCGTCCGCATCTACAAGGACCTGGACAGCAAGCCCGAGCACTACGAGAACGCCCTGCACTGCGACGCGACCTGGCGCGACCGGCCGCCCATGGGGGCCGTGCTGCGCTGCGTCGAGACCCCCGAGGTGGGCGGCGACACGATCTGGGTCAACATGGCCGAGGCGTACCGCAGGCTCCCCGAACACATCCGCGCACAGATCGCGGGCCTGCGCGCCCGGCACAGCATCGAAGCGAGCTTCGGCGCGGTCCTGCCGATGGAACAGCGCCACCGGCTCAAGGCCCGCTACCCGGACCCGGAGCACCCGGTGGTCCGCACCCACCCGGAGACCGGGGAGAAGATCCTCTTCGTCAACGCGTTCACCACCCATTTCGTCAACCACCACACCCCCGAGAACGTACGGTTCGGCCAGGACCACGCCCCCGGCGCCAACCTGCTGCTGAACTACCTGATCAGCCAGGCGGCGATCCCCGAGTACCAGGTCCGCTGGCGCTGGACCACGAACAGCGTGGCCATCTGGGACAACCGCTCCACCCAGCACTACGCCGTCCAGGACTACTGGCCGGCCGTCCGCAAGATGGAGCGCGCCGGGATCTCCGGTGACCGGCCCTGCTGAGCCGATGACCCGCCGCTACGCGTGGACGGTGTTCGCCCTCAGCTTCGGACTGCTGCTCTCCGACTACATGTCGCGGCAGGTCCTGAACGCGGTGTTCCCGCTGCTGAAGGCCGAATGGTTGCTCTCCGACGCCCAGTTGGGCTCCCTGAGCGGAATCGTAGCGCTGATGGTCGGACTGCTGACCTTCCCGCTGTCGCTGCTCGCCGACCGATGGGGCCGGGTCAGGAGCCTGGTCCTGGCCGCGGTGGTGTGGAGCCTGGCGACCCTGGGCTGCGCCGTCTCCGCGAGCTACGGACAGATGTTCCTGGGCCGCTTCATGGTCGGCGTGGGCGAGGCGGCGTACGGGAGCGTCGGCATCGCGGTGGTGCTGAGCGTGTTCCCGGCGGCCCTGCGGGCCACTCTCTCCGGCGCGTTCATCGCGGGCGGCGCCTTCGGATCGGTACTCGGAGTGTCGATCGGCGGAGTTGTGGCCCAATACCTGGGCTGGCGCTGGACGTTCGCCGTCATGGGCCTGTTCGGACTGGTCCTGGCGGCCGTCTACGGCGTCGTCGTGACGGAGCGCAAACTGGCGGCGGCAGCCGTCGGACCCGGCGGAGCGCCGGACACCGGGGGGCCGGTGCGGACGCTCCTGCCGAGGCTGTTCTCCTCCGTCTCCGTGCTGTGCGCCTATGTCGGCAGCGGACTGCAGATGTTCATCGCGATGGCGCTGCTGGCCTGGATGCCCAGCTTCCTCGATCGCTCCTACGGCCTGGCGCCGGGCAGGGCCGGGCTCGCCGCCGGCGTCTTCGCGCTGATCACCGGCATCGGCATGGTCGGCGGCGGAATGGTCTGCGACCGGCTCGGACGCGGGAGCCCCCGGCTCAAGTGGACCGTCGCCATCGTCTGCAGTCTCGGCTCGCTGACTCTGCTCACGGCAGGCTTCCAGCTCCCTCCCGGCGCACCGCAACTCGTTCTCGTCGGCATCGGCACACTGCTGTCCAACGCCACCGCGGGACCCGCCGCCTCCATGGTGGTGAGCCTGACCCCGACCGCCGTCGCGGCGACGGCCATGGCCACGCTCACCCTCGCCAACAGTCTGCTGGGCCTGGCACCGGGCCCCGCGGTGACCGGCATGCTCGCCGACCGCATGGGCCTGCACGCCGCACTCCAGGTGATCCCGCTCGTCTCGCTGGTGGCGGGCCTGGCCTTCGCCCTCGGCAGACGCCATTACGACAAGGGTCTCGTCTCGCTATCGGCCTGGACCCTCAGAAGATCGGAACTCCCGACATGAACCCCACTCCCGACCCCACGGTCGTGCTGGTGCCCGGACTGCGCGACCACGTCCCCGACCACTGGCAGACGCTGCTCGCCGACCGGATCCCCGGCGCCGTGACCGTCCCGCCTCCGACGGACGCCGGACTCGCTCGCGACGCCCGGGTGGCGGCCCTGAACGACACACTGTCCCGGATCGAAGGGCCGGTGGTGCTCGTCGCGCACAGCGCCGGAGTGCTCACCACGGTGCACTGGGCAGCGCGGCACCGCCACCCGGTGCGCGGCGCGCTGCTCGCGACCCCGCCGGACTTCGACACCCCGCTGCCCGACGGCCACCCCGGCCCGGGGACCCTGCGGGAGAACGGCTGGCTACCGGTCCCCCGTACGCCCCTGCCGTTCCCGGGCATCGTCGCGGCGAGCACGAACGACCCCCTGGCCCGCTTCGACCGGGTCGCCGAACTGGCCCGCGCCTGGGGCAGCCGCCTGGTGGACATCGGCCCGGTCGGACATCTCAACCCCGCATCGGGCTACGGACAATGGCCGCAGGCGCTGGAGCTGCTCCGCACCTTCGGCTTCGGCACGAGGCCGGACACCGAGGTGCCCGCATGAGCGCGCACGAATCCGACCTAGCCGGCTTCCTGCGATGGCTGGCCGAGGAGCGCGGCCTTTCGTTCATCGACTACGCCGAGCTGTGGCGGTGGAGCACCGAGGACCTGCCCTGCTTCTGGTCGGCGGTGTGGGAGTACTACGGGCTGGACGCCGTCAGCGACTACGACGAGGCGCTCGCCGACGCGACCATGCCCGGTGCGACCTGGTTCACCGGAGCACGCCTCAACTTCGCCCGGCAGTGCCTCGCCCGCGCCACCGACGAACGCCCCGCACTCATCGCCGTCTCCGAGACGGGCGACCCGGCGGAGATCTCGTGGGACCGGCTCACCGGCGAAGTGGCCGGCCTGGCCGCGACCCTCCGCGAGATGGGCGTGGGCCCCGGCGACTGCGTCGCCGGGTACCTGCCGAACATCCCGCAGGCCGTGGTGGCCCTCCTGGCCACCGCCGCCGTCGGCGCGACCTGGACGGTGTGCTCGCCGGACTTCGGAACGCCGAGCGTGCTCGCCCGGCTGCGCCAGGCGCGGCCGACGGTTCTGGTGGCCGCGGACGGCTACCGCTACGCGGGCCGGGACCACGACCGGCGCCCGCACACCGCCGAGCTCCTGGACGGCTTGCCCACGGTGCGCCACCTCGTCGCCGTCGACCGTCTCCACAGCTGCGAGGGCGGTCCGGCATGGTCCCGGCGGCCGGACGTGACACAGCACAGGTGGACCGAACTGGCCGGCCGGCGGGCCCGACCGGCCTACGCCGACGTCCCGTTCGATCACCCGCTGTGGATCCTGTGGTCCTCGGGCACCACCGGCGTACCGAAGGGCATTGTGCACGGCCACGGCGGCATCGTCGTGGAACTGCTCAAGGCCCTCGGGCTCGGTGCGGACCTGCGGGCGCGGGACCGCTATCTCTTCCACACCTCCACCAGCTGGATGGTGTGGAACTTCATGGTCGCGGGCCTGCTGCACGGGGCCACGCTCGTCCTGTACGACGGCAGCCCCACCCATCCCGACGTCAACGGGGTCTGGCGGATCGCCGAACGTACCGGCGCGACGGTCGTCGGCGTCGGCGCCGCCTACCTGATCGCAGGGGAGAAGGCGGGCGCCCACCCGGCGGCCGATACGGACCTGCGCGCGGTGCGGTCCATCCAGCAGACCGGTTCGGCGATGCCCGACAGCACCTGGCACTGGGTCCACGACCGGCTCGCCCCGCACGCCCGCCTCCAGTCGATCTGCGGCGGCACCGACATCTGCTCGGTCCTCGCCGGCGGCTCCCCACTGCTGCCGGTGCGCACGGGCCGGATCTCCGGGCCCGCCCTGGGCGTGGCCCTCGCGTCCTGGGACGCCGACGGGCAGCCGCGTACCGGGCAGGAGGGCGAACTGGTGGTGACGGCGCCGATGCCGTCGATGCCGCTGTTCTTCGTCGACGACCCCGGCGACGAGCGTTACAGGAGCAGCTACTTCGACGTCTATCCGGGCGTGTGGCGGCACGGCGACCGGGTCACCGTCGACACCGACCTCTCCGTCGTGGTGGCCGGACGCTCCGACGCCACGCTCAACCGGATGGGGGTACGGATGGGCTCGGCCGATCTCTACGCCGTCGTCGAACAGCACCCGCGGATCGCGGACAGCCTCGTCGTCGGCGCCGAACTGCCGGACGGACGCTACTGCATGCCCCTGTTCGTCGTGCCCGCGGAAGGGGAGCGATTCGACGACGGCCTGCGCGACGAGATCGTCGGCGCGATCCGGCAGAGTCTGTCGCCCCGCCATGTGCCGGACATCATCGTCCCCGTCGAGGCCGTGCCCCGCACGCTCACGGGAAAGAAGCTGGAGGTCCCGGTCAAACACATTCTCCAAGGCGCACGCGTCACAGACGTCAGCGCGGAAGGCGCCGTGACCCGGCCCGACATGCTGGCCTGGTTCGCGGAATTCGCCGCCGAACTGCGCACCGGCGGGGGAGAGGGGCCACAGCGGAACGTGCCCCGCTGACCGGCCCGTGATGCGGCCTCGCGTGTTACTCAAAGGTAAGGAATGATGGGGAAACCATCCACACGGCGGGGGCTGAGGCAGCGATGACCACTTTCGGGGAACGGACCAGGGTGCACGCCTTCCGGGACGACGCCCTGGGAGAGCACGACGCCGTCGGCCTGTCCGCGGCGATCCGGCGGGGTGAGGTCGGCGCCGCCGAGGTCGCCAGGGACGCGGTGGAACGGGTACGGGCGGTCGAAGCACGGCTCAACGCGGTCCGGACGCCCGTCGACGTCCCGGCGGCCGCCATCCGCGGGGGCGGCGCCTTCGCCGGAGTACCGACCTTCGTCAAGGACAACACCGACTATCTGGGGCTCCCCACCGGCCACGGCAGCGCGGCCTTCACCCCGAGGCCCGCGCGAAGGCACGCGCCGATCGTCCGGCAGTTCCTGAGCAGCGGCGTCACGGTGCTGGGCAAGACCCGGCTGCCCGAGTTCGGGTTCAGCCCGACCACGGAATTCGAGGACGCCGAGCCCGTTCGCAACCCGTGGAACACGGAGTACTCGACAGGTGGTTCGTCCGGCGGCAGCGCGGCGCTCGTCGCCGCCGGGGCGGTGCCGATCGCGCATGCCAACGACGGCGGCGGCTCGATCCGTATCCCCGCCGCCTGCTGCGGTCTCGTCGGCCTCAAGCCGACCCGCGGGCGGGTCGTGGCGAATGCCGAGAGCCGCCGGCTGCCGCTCGACATCGTCGCCGACGGCGTCGTGAGCCGTTCCGTCCGGGACACCGCCGCGTTCCTCGCCGCCGCCGAGAGCTACTGGCGCAACCCGAAGCTGCCGCCCCTGGGCCTGGTCGAAGGTCCTTCCGAGCGGCGGCTGCGCATCGGGTTCCTGCTGGACTCGCCGAACGGTGTCCACGCCGACGCCGCCACCCGGGCGGCCGTCACAGCGACCGTGGCCACGCTCGAACGGCTCGGCCACACCGTGGAACCGGTGGAGTTGGACCTCGACGCCCGCTTCACCGACGACTTCCTGACCTACTGGGGCCTGCTGTCGTTCCTCATCGGTTCCACGGGCCGGACCTTCGGCGCCGACTTCGACCGCCACCGCATGGACGGCCTCAGCCGGGGGCTGCGGGAGACGTACCTCGAGAACTGGCGGCGCACTCCGGGCGTGCTGCGCAGGCTCAGGCGTACGAAGGAGGCGTATGCGGCGGCGTTCCGCGGGCGCGACCTCATCCTTTCCCCCGTACTGGCCCACACCGCGCCCCCGATCGGCCACCTCAGTCCCGCCGTTCCCTACCCGGCGCTGATCGAACGGATCCTCGCGTACGTCGCGTTCACGCCCATCGACAACGTGGTCGGCACACCGTCGATCTCGGTGCCCACCCCGAGCGCGACCGAGGACGGACTGCCCGTCGGCGTCATGCTCTCCGGCCGCCCCGGCAGCGAACGGACCCTGCTGGAGGCCGCGTTCGCACTGGAGGCGGAGCAGCCCTTCCGGCGCATCCAGGGCCTGTGACATCGCAATGGCACCCCGGGCTCCCGCGGTTCACACGACCGCTCGCCGCCCTCAGGCCCCGTCGAAATTCCATGAGGTGATGTCGCGGTAGTGGATCGGTCCCGGACCGCGGCCGATGTTGCTGCCCACCAGATGCAGGCGCGCCGCCCGCCACGGACGGCCGGTGAACCCGGACAGACCGGCAGCCGCCACCGCGCACGACATGCCGTCGCGGCGGGCGCGGGCCAGGGTGAGATGGGGTCGCAGGGGCCGGCCCGCGAAGGGGACGCCGCACTCCTCGACCGCGGCGCGCACCGCGGTGGCGAGCAGGCGCAGCCCTTCCAGGTCTCCGTCGATCCCGCTCCACAGCACCCGCTCGTCGAAGTGCCCGCTGCCGCGCATTGCCAGTTCCAGCGGAGGGCGCGTCGCGGCCAGGTGCGCGAGGGGCGGCACCAGCAGGGGCACCGCCGTGACGGGCAGCTCCCCGAGGAACGCCAGCGTGATGTGCCAGTCCTCGATGCGGTTCCACCGCATGCGCGGATACGCCTCGTACGTGGGGCCAAGCGCCCGCGCCAGCTCGTCCTTCGCCTCGTCGGGCGGGGCGAGTGCGATGAACACGCGTATCGTCGCCGCCGGGAGCTGTTCGGCCGCTCCGGATTCCATCGCCTGCTCGGACGGATCGGTCATCGTCGCTTTCCTGCTCGGGGTGCGGCCGGTCCCGCGTACGCCACCCGATGACACGCCGTCCGACACCGCAAACTCATTTCCTGCCGACCCGAGGGTACGGGGCGGAGCGACCGGTCTCCTACGCGGGCGGGGTGCCCGGCGCGGGCGCCGCGCCACCCACCCGGCGGGTCAGTTCCCGCGCCGTCTGCGTCACGTGCCCCGCGATCCGCTGCCGCTCCGCCTTGTCGACGGCCTCGTCGGGGTAGGTGACCGCCACCCCGGCGATCGGACGCGCGTGATGGTCCAGGACGGGCGCGGCGACCGAGGAGAGGCCCGGTGTCACCTCGCCCTCCTCCGTGGCGTACCCGAGGTGCCGCGCCTGGGCCAGCAGGGCACGCAGTGCCGTCAGCGTCGCGGGACCGGCGCCGTGCCGCTGCACGAAAGCCGACCGGTCGGGGAAGATCGCCCGCACCTGCGCGGGCGGCAGCAGCGCGAGCACGGCCCGGCCGCTCGCCGTCAGATGGGCCGGCAGCCGGACGCCGACCTCGCTGACCAGGGGCGGGCGGCCCGGGGAGCGCTCCTCGATGACGTAGATGACCTCACGGCCGTGCAGGACGGCGAGGTTCGCGTTGTGTCCGGTGCGGTCCACCAGCGAGGCGAGCGGTGCCCGCGCGAGCCGCTGGAACGGCGCCTGGCGCTCGTACCCGGAGGCCAGCTCGAAGGCGCTGACCCCGAGCCCGTAGCGCCGCTCCTCCGGCAGATGGACCACGAAGCCGTCCGCCGCGAGGGTGTCGAGCAGGTGGTAGGTCGTCGAGCGCGCAAGCCCCACGTCACGGCTGATGGCGGCCGCGGGGACGGGCGCGGCCTGGCGGGCCAGATAGCGCAGGACGGCCAGCGCCTGCGCGGCGGCAGGGACGATGCTCATGCGGCGAGAGTAGACCAGATACGGCGCAAACTTTCTGTCTGGTATCCCAGACGCAATGTCTTGGATTCCAGACACAAGCCGTGCTGCAGGACTCGCGGGCCCCTTCCCACCTGCGGCTTCATAGGGACATGACCGTTGTTGTTGGTGTCGGTGCCCTTTCCGCCGACGAAGTTGTGTCCGTTGCCCGTCACGGTGCCCAGGTGGCCCTCGCCCCTGAGGCGCTCCAGGAGATCGCCCGCAGTCGCGAGGTCATCAAGGCCCTCGCCGACGACGTCAAGCCCCACTACGGCGTCTCCACCGGCTTCGGTGCCCTGGCCACCCGCCACATCCCCACCGAGCTGCGCGCCCAGCTCCAGCGCAGCCTCGTGCGCTCGCACGCAGCGGGCTCCGGCCCCGAGGTCGAGCGCGAGGTCGTACGGGCCCTGATGCTGCTGCGCCTGTCCACCCTCGCGACCGGGCGCACCGGCGTCCGCACCGAGACCGCCGAGGCGTACGCCGCGCTCCTGAACGCGGGCATCACCCCGGTCGTCCACGAGTACGGCTCGCTCGGCTGCTCCGGCGACCTGGCCCCCCTCGCGCACTGCGCACTCGCCGTCATGGGCGAGGGCGTAGTCCGCACCGCCGACGGCGAGCGCAAGCCCGCCGCCGAGGCCCTCGCCGATGTCGGCATCACCCCGGTCGTCCTGGAGGAGAAGGAAGGCCTCGCCCTCATCAACGGCACCGACGGCATGCTCGGCATGCTCGTCCTCGCCGCCCACGACCTGCGCCGCCTGCTGCGCACCGCCGATATCGCCGCCGCCATGAGCGTCGAGGGCCAGCTCGGCACCGACGCCGTGTTCGCCGCCGACCTGCAGGCCATGCGCCCGCACCCCGGCCAGGGCGACAGCGCGGGCAACCTGCGCTCTCTGCTCGCGGACTCGGCGATCATCGCCAGCCACGCGGGCCCGGACTGCACCTACGTCCAGGACGCCTACTCGCTGCGCTGCACCCCACAGGTCCACGGCACCGCCCGCGACACCCTCGCTCACGCCGAGCTCGTCGCCTCCCGCGAGCTCGCCAGCGCCGTCGACAACCCGGTCGTCACCCTCGACGGCCGCGTCGAGAGCAACGGCAACTTCCACGGCGCCCCCGTCGCCGCCGTGCTCGACTTCCTCGCCATCACCGTCGCCGACGTCGCCTCGATCTCGGAGCGCCGCACCGACCGGTTCCTCGACCCGGCCCGCAACCGCGGTCTGAACGCCTTCCTCGCCGACGACCCGGGCGTCGACTCCGGCCACATGATCGCCCAGTACACGCAGGCCGCGATCGTCTCCGAGCTCAAGCGGCTCGCCACCCCGGCCTCCGTCGACTCGATTCCCTCCAGCGCCATGCAGGAGGACCACGTGTCCATGGGCTGGTCGGCCGCCCGCAAGCTGCGCCGCGCCATCGACGGCCTCGGCCGCGTCCTGGCCGTCGAGCTCTACACAGCCGCCCGCGCCCTCGACCTGCGCGCCCCGCTGACGCCCGCCCCGGCCACGGCCGCGGTGCGCGACGGCCTGCGCGAGACCGTCGAGGGCCCCGGCACCGACCGCTGGCTCGCCCCCGAGATCGAGGAGGCCGTCCAGTACGTGGCCTCCGGCCGCGCTCTGGCCGCCGCCGAGTCCGTGACCGGCGCCCTGGTCTGACCGGGACGCAGCCCCTCACACCTTCCGGGTCCCGCGGGACCCGGAAGGTGCGGCAGGCCGCTGCCGCGCACGCCCAGGGGGTGTCTTGCCGATCAGGCGGACACCCACTGGCCACCCCCGCCCTCCCCGTCCGCGGCGGCCGGGCAGTCCTCAGAAGGAGCCGTTTCCCGGTGAATGACCTGCCGACCGCCACGGTGCACAACAGCGTCGGGCAACTGCGCGCCGATGCCTGGAGTTCACTGACGGACCTCACCCACCGCCTCGCCGCACAGGGCGGGGACGGCCGCCCGGACACCACCGCGCGCATCCAGGAACTCATCCGCCTCCTGACGCCCATCGAGCACTGCTGGGCCTTCCCCGGCACAGCCGCCCTGAAGGAGCTCCGCAGGCTGTACGACCAGGGGGAGTACCGGCAACTCGCCCAGCGTACCGACGAGCTGGACCGAGCCCTCGCCGGACACCGGCACCGCGGCACCGCCCCGCACACCGCCGCCACGCCGAGCGCCGCGCCCGACGAGACGACGGACACCGCGCACACCCTGCCCGCGCCCTCCACCCCCTACTTCGAGGTCCTCGTCGTCGGAGACCTGGACGCCGCCGAGGAACAGGCGCTGCGCGCCGAACTGCGCCGACTGCGCCGCCCCGACGACGAGTTCGCCTACGAGATCGTCGTCGCCCCGAGCTTCGAGGACGCGGTCATCACGTCCCTCGTCAACTCCAGCCTCCAGGCCGTCGTCATCCGCGACCGGTTCGCCGACCGCTCCCGCCACGACCTCAGCGTCGTCCGCCGGTTCTTCGACGAGGCCGCCGACGCCCACGCCGCCACGCCGGGGGACAGCGGCGAGCAGATCCGCGCCCTGGGCGACCGACTCCTCGCCCTGCGCCCCGAACTCGACCTCTACCTCGTGTCCGAACGGGCCGTCGAGTCCACCGCGGGCCGCCTCAGCCGCCGCTTCCGGCGAGTCTTCCACGCCCGCGAAGGCCTACTCGAACTGCATCTGTCGATCCTGTACGGCATCACCGAACGCCACCGCGCCCCGTTCTTCACCGCCCTGCGCGCCCACAGCCGCAAGCCCACCGGCGTCTTCCACGCCCTGCCCGTCTCCCGCGGCGCCTCGGTGCTCAACTCGCCCTGGATCCCGGAGATCGCCGACTTCTACGGCCTGAACATCTTCCTTGCCGAGACCTCCGCCACCTCCGGCGGCCTGGACTCCCTGCTCGCCCCCACCGGCCCGCTGCGCGAAGCCCAGGACCTGGCCGCCGAGGCCTTCGGCGCCCGCCAGACCTACTTCGTCACCAACGGCACCTCCACCGCCAACAAGATCGTCGTGCAGGCGCTCGTACGCCCCGGCGACATCGTGCTCGTGGACCGCAACTGCCACAAGTCCCACCACTACGGACTCGTCCTCGCCGGCGCCCACGTCGTCTACCTCGACGCCTATCCCCTCGACGAGTACGGCATGTACGGGGCCGTGCCGGTGGAGGAGATCAAGCGGAAGCTGCTGATGCTCAAGCACGAGGGCGTCCTGCACCGCGTCAAGCTCCTCATGCTCACCAACTGCACCTTCGACGGGATCGTCTACAACCCGTCGCGCGTGATGGAGGAGTGCCTGGCCCTCAAACCGGACCTGGCATTCCTGTGGGACGAGGCATGGTTCGCCTTCGCCCGCTTCCACCCCGTCTACCGCCAGCGCACCGCCATGGCCGCGGCCCGCACCCTCACCGACCGCTACCGCGACCCCGGGTACGCCGACACCTACGCGGCCCACCGCGCGAGCCTCGGCGACGACCCGGACGACGAGGCCCTCGTCACCGGCCGGCTGATGCCCGACCCGGAAAAGGTCCGTGTCCGCGTCTACGCCACGCAGTCCACGCACAAGACGCTCACCTCGATGCGCCAGGGCTCCATGGTCCACGTCTTCGACCAGGACTTCCGCCACAAGGTCGCGGAGACTTTCCACGAGGCGTACATGACGCACACCTCGACGTCGCCCAACTACCAGATCCTCGCCTCGATGGACCTCGGCCGCCGGCAGGCCGTCCTCGAAGGCTTCGCCCTCGTGCAGAAGCAGCTCGAACAGGCCGGCGTGCTCCGCGACGCGGTCGCCCAGCACCCGCTGCTCAGCCGCTACCTGCGCATCCTCACCACGCCGGAACTCATCCCGCACCGCTTCCGCTCCTCCGGCGTCGAACAGCCCTTGCGCACCGGCCTCGCCCGGATGGAACGGGCCTGGGCGGAGGAGGAGTTCGTCCTCGACCCGACCCGCGCCACCCTGCACATCGGGCTCACCGGCATCGACGGAGACACCTTCAAGCACGACCTCCTGATGGACCGGTACGGCGTCCAGGTCAACAAGACGACCCGCAACACGCTGCTGTTCATGACGAACATCGGCACCACCCGCAGCTCCGTCGCCTACCTCATCGAGGTGCTCGTCCGCATCGCCGAGGACCTGGAGGAACGCATCGGCGAGATGGGCCCGCACGACCGCGCCGCGCACCGCGGCGCCGTCACCGCACTCGACGCGGGCTCCGCGGCCCTGCCCGACTTCAGCGCGTTCCACCCGGCCTTCCGGCCGAGCCCGCGCACCCCCGAGGGCGACATGCGTGCCGCGTTCTTCCTCGCCTACGACGACACCGAGTGCGAGTACCTCTCGACGGACGCCATCACCGACGCCATGGCGCGGGGCCGCACGGTCGTCTCGGCCACGTTCGTCACCCCGTACCCGCCCGGCTTCCCTGTGCTCGTCCCCGGACAGGTCGTCAGCAAGGACGTCATGACCTACATGGCCGCTCTCGACACCCGCGAGATCCACGGATACGACCCGGCTGCCGGATACCGGGTCTTCACCGAGGACGCCCTCGAAGCACGCCACACCGCCGAGCGCTGACTACCCCCGACCCACGCACCTCCTCCCCCGCAGCCCCCGGCAACGGGGGAGGAGGTCGCGTTTTCCCGACCCACTGACCGACCGACCGGATCCCGAAGGAACAACACCCGCTCATGGCACCTCAGATCCTGCGCGCACACGACCGGACCCCCGCACCGTGGAAGAACGGCGGTGGCATCACCACCGAGGTCATGGCCCACCCCCAGGGCGCCGGCACCGACGACTTCGCGTGGCGGATCAGCGTCGCCGACGTCGCGAGCAGCGGCCCATTCTCCACGTTCGAGGGCGTCGACCGGATCATCACCGTCGTCGAGGGGCCGGGCATGGCCCTCACCGTCGACGGCACGGAGCACGTCGTGGACACCCGCTGCGCTCCCCTCGCCTTCTCCGGCGACTCCACCACCGACTGCAGGCTGCTCGACGGCCCCGTCGTCGACTTCAACGTCATGGTGCGGCGCACCGAGGCGAAGGCCGACGTGTCCGTCGAGCGCCGCTCCACGGTGCTGCGCCCCGCCCCCGGGACCCGCGTCCTGGCGCTCGTCCTCGACGGCACCGCGGTCCTGCGCCGGGAGTCCGTCCGCCTCGGCCGTCTCGACGCGGTCCTGTTCCACGACGACGAGGACCCCGCCGACATCGCTGTCGACGGGGTCCTCGCGGTCGTCTCCCTCACGGACGTCCGCTGAGCGGACCGGGGCAGGCCGCCCGGCATACATCAGCCGCGGCTGATGTATGCCGGGCGGCCTGTTCAGGGGAAGGGCGTCACGCCCAGGTGGTGGCCGTCCGGTGCACCAGACGGGCGCCGGCCCTTGCCGTGCGCTGGTCGACGTCGAACTCCGGATTGAGCTCGGCGACGTCGACGACCACGAGCTTGCCGCTGCCCGCGACCCTTGTGCAGACCCGCTCGACGACCTCCATGGGCACGCCGTACGCGGCGGGCGCGCTGACCCCGGGAGCGACGGCCGCCGGCAGCACGTCCAGGTCGATCGTCAGGTGCACGAGGTCGCAGCTCGCGAGGAACTCGTCGACGAACGACTCCACCCGCGCCATGTCGAGCAGCCCGCACTCGGTGTCCGGCAGGTACCGCACCCCGAGCGACTCGGCGGTGCGGAACAGCGTCTCGGTGTTGGCGGCCTGGCTGATGCCCAGCACCCAGTAGTTGAGGTCACGGCCGTGGAGCCGCTCGCTCTGCGCCATCTGCAGGAACGGCGTGCCCGAGCTGGGCCGCACGTCATCGCGCAGATCGAAGTGCGCGTCGAGGTTCAGCACGCCGAGCCGCCCGCCGGCCTTCAGCGCCCGCGTCTGCTCCAGACCGCTGTACGTGCCGAACGCGACCTCGTGGCCGCCGCCGAGGACCACCACCGGGTGGCCCGCGTCGACGAGGTGCGCGACCGCGCGGCCCAGCCGCTGCTGACCGGCCTCCAGAGCGTCGTCCGCGTCTCCGGTGACCGCCACGTCACCGACGTCGAGCGCCCGCAGCAGCCTCGGCAGGGCCATCGAGGCGAGGGCCCGCCGCAGGGCGTCAGGACCCTGCGCGGCACCCTGCCGCCCCTTGTTGCGGCGCACGCCCTCGTCGCTGCGGAACCCGACGAACGCGATGTCACCCGGCTCCGTCAGCTCCGGATCGAACTCGACGGCCTTGTGCCACCGCAGGTGCTCCGCGCCGGGCCCGTCGTCCCGGCCCGACCAGGGGCGGGCCGGGACGTCCGCGGCCGGGGGAGCGGCCTCCTGGAACGTGCTCACGCCGCGCCGCCCCCGGCCTCCGTCATCGGGATGCGCACGCCGCGCTCCTTGGCGACCGAAGTGGCGTACTCGTAACCGGCGTCGACGTGCCGGATGACACCCATGCCCGGGTCGTTCGTCAGAACACGCTCGAGCTTGCGGGCCGCCAGCTCGGTCCCGTCGGCGATGCAGACCTGGCCGGCGTGGATGGAGCGGCCCATGCCGACGCCGCCGCCGTGGTGGATCGACACCCAGGAGGCACCCGAGGAGGTGTTCACCAGGGCGTTGAGCAGGGGCCAGTCGGCGATGGCGTCGGAGCCGTCGAGCATCGACTCGGTCTCGCGGTACGGGGAGGCCACCGAACCGGAGTCCAGGTGGTCACGGCCGATCGCGACCGGCGCGGACAGCTCGCCGCTGGCGACCATCTCGTTGAACTTCAGGCCCGCACGGTGGCGTTCGCCGTAGCCGAGCCAGCAGATGCGGGCCGGCAGGCCCTCGAACGAGACCCGCTCGCCGGCCATGTCGAGCCAGCGGTGCAGGTGCTTGTTCTCCGGGAACAGCTCCTTGATCGCCTTGTCGGTGGCCGCGATGTCCTTCGGGTCGCCGGAGAGTGCGGCCCAGCGGAAGGGGCCGAGACCCTCCTCGAACAGCGGCCGGATGTGCGCCGGCACGAAGCCGGGGAAGTCGAAGGCCCGGTCGTAGCCGGCCTTGCGCGCCTCGTCGCGGATCGAGTTGCCGTAGTCGAAGACCTCGGCGCCCTTGTCGAGGAAGCCGACCATGGCCTCGACGTGCAGGGCCATCGACTTGCGGGCGCGCTCGGTGAAGCCGGCCGGGTCGGCCTCGCGCTCCTTGTGCCAGTCCTCGACCGAGATGCCGACGGGCAGGTAGGCCAGCGGGTCGTGGGCGGAGGTCTGGTCGGTGACGATGTCGATCGGGGCGTCCCGCTCGAGGAGCTCGGGGAAGATCTCGGCGGCGTTGCCGACGACACCGATGGACAGGCCGCGGCGCTCGTCGCGGGCCTGGACGGCCAGTTCGAGGGCATGGTCGAGGTTGTCGGCCTTGACGTCGAGGTAGCGGGTACCGATGCGGCGGTCGATGCGCGTCTCGTCGACGTCGACGCAGATCGCGACACCGTCGTTCATCGTCACGGCCAGCGGCTGGGCGCCGCCCATGCCGCCCATGCCGGCGGTCAGGGTGATCGTGCCGGCCAGGGTGCCGTCGAACTTCTTGCGGGCGACGGCACCGAAGGTCTCGTACGTGCCCTGCAGGATGCCCTGGCTGCCGATGTAGATCCACGAACCGGCCGTCATCTGGCCGTACATCGTCAGTCCCTCGGCCTCCAGCTTGCGGAACTCCTCCCAGTTGGCCCAGTCGCCCACCAGGTTGGAGTTGGCGAGGAGCACGCGCGGCGCCCACTCGTTGGTGCGCATCACACCGACCGGCTTGCCGGACTGCACGAGGAGGGTCTCGTCGTCCTTGAGGGTCTTGAGAGTGCGGACGATCGCGTCGTACGCCTCGTGGTTGCGGGCGGCCTTCCCGGTACCGCCGTAGACGACGAGGTCCTCGGGGTGCTCGGCGACCTCGGGGTCGAGGTTGTTCATGAGCATCCGCAGGGCGCCCTCCTGCTGCCATCCGAGGCAGTTCAGTTCGGTGCCGCGCGGGGCCCGGACGACGCCCGGCGCTTCGTGGGAAGGGCTGGTCATGTGTGCTCCTCTTGGGGATCGAGCCGTTGTGCACCGTCATGACACGCGACGGGCGGAGCCGGGACCAGTGGCGCCGCCGGCATTTCTCGGATCCGAGACGGCTACCCGGAAGGGGACCACCGGCCCGTTCGCCGATGGCACCGCTCCCATAGGATCGTCACAGGCAGTAGGCAGTAGGCAGTAGGCAGGGGGAGCGGATGGCGAGGACGGTGGGCGGCGTGGTCGTGGACCCGGCGGAGCTGGCCCGGTGGTACGAGCAGGGCGCGGGCGGTTCCGTCCCCGCGTACCAGCGCGTCAAGGAGCTCGTCGAGCGGCAGATCAGGAACGGCCACTGGCGGGAGGACGACGCCCTGCCCTCGGAGAGCCAGTTCGTCGACGCCCTCGGCCTGTCCCGCATGACCGTCAACCGTGCCCTGCGCGAACTCGCCACCGAGGGTGTCATCCGGCGCGTCATGGGCGTCGGCAGCTTCGTCGCCCAGCGCAAGGCCAGCTCCGCGCTCCTCGAGGTCCACAACATCGCCGACGAGGTGCAGCACCGCGGCCACCGCTACGCCGCCCGTGTGCTCTCGCTGGGCGAGGAGAAGGCCGACGACAGGACCGGCGCGCACCTCGGTCTCGGCACCGGGCAGCCGGTCTTCCGCTCGAGGGTGGTGCACTACGAGGACGGGGTGCCGCTCCAGCTGGAGGACCGCTACGTCAACCCGGCCTTCGCCCCCGGTTATCTGGACCAGGACTTCACGCTGCAGACGCCGTACACGTTCCTGTCGAAGGTCGCGCCGCTCGGCCGGGGCGAGCACATCGTGGAGGCGGTCCTGGCCTCGCCCGAGGAGTGCGCGATCCTCGACATCGGGCCGTCCGAGCCGTGCCTGCTGATCTTGCGCCGCACATGGTCGAGGGACGCGCTCGTGAGCCTCGCGCGCCTGCTCCACCCGGGTTCCCGCTACCGCCTCGAGGGCGCGTTCGCCATGCACTGAGACGGCCCGGATCCCCTGGACGGGCTTCAGACGACTGTCTGCGCCCCCGCGGCCGGAGGTGTGTGTCCCGAGACCGCCGCGGTCAGCCGCGCCGCACCCTGCGCCAGGGCCCGGCGCACCTCCTCGGTGTCATGCCGGCCGTGGTGGCGGCGCCAGGTGGTGCTGATCGCGGCGACGGGCCGCTCGTTGTGGTCGAACGCTGCCACCCCCATCGAGCAGAACCCCTGCGACACCAGCTCCACCTCCTGCGACCAGCCGCGCTCCCGTTCCCGGGCCAGCTCGCCGGCCAGTTCCGGCAGGGAGCGCGGCCCCCGGCCGGTGCGGGTGGTCAGATCGCCGGGCCGCGAGAACAGCGCCCGCAGCTGCGCCGTCGAGGTGTGGGCGAGGATGGCGCGTCCGTTGGCCGTCAGATGGGCCGGCAGGCGCACGCCGACATCCGTCACGAGTGCGATGTCGACGTCCCCGGCCCGGGCCGGGGGGCGCTCCTTGAGCAGGTAGACCGTCTCCGCGCCCTGCAGGATCCCCAGGTGCACGGTCTGGCCCAGGCGGCTCGCGACCGTGCGCAGGATCGGCCGGGCGAGGCGCTCCAGCGGCTCGTGGCGCAGATAGGCCGAGCCCACCTCGAAGGAGGAAACACCGAGCCCGTACGCCTGTTCCGACGGGACGTACGTGACGAAGCCGCGGTCGGTCAGCACGGTGAGGATGTGGTACGCGGAAGAGCGCGGAATGCCCAGGTCACGGGCGAGTGTTGCGGCCTGTACGAGGCCGGGCCGGCCGGCGAGGTACATGAGCATGTCCAGGGCTCGCGCGACCGCCGGGGACGCGCTGGACGCCGGACCGGGCGTCGGCTTGTGTTCACTCATCGGATCACCTCTTGACGCACCTGTATAGACAGGAATATACAGGCTGTCATTCATTGTCGGGAGCCCGGACGACAGGCCGGTGCCGCGACGCACATCGCTCCGCCAGGTCCTCAGGCACTTCCTGCGGTACCCGCCCCCCCAAGAGGGAGACACTCGTTTGCGCACCGAAAACGCCGGCCTGAGCCGTGGGCTCAACTCACGGCACATCCGCTTCATCGCACTCGGCTCCGCGATCGGCACCGGGCTCTTCTACGGCTCCTCCGCGTCCATCCAGGCGGGCGGCCCCGCGGTCCTGCTCGCCTACCTGATCGGCGGCGCCGCCGTCTTCCTCGTCCTGAGGTCCCTCGGCGAGATGGCCGTGGCGTCCCCCTGCGCCGGCTCCTTCGGCGAGTACGCGAACCGCCACCTCGGGCCGCTGGCCGGCTTCCTCACCGGCTGGACGTACGCCTTCGAGATGGTCATCGTGGCCGTCGCCGACGTCACGGCCATCGGCGTCTACATGGGCTTCTGGTTCCCCGAAGTCCCGCGCTGGATCTGGGTCCTGGCCGCCGTCCTCATCGTGGGCGCGCTCAACCTCGTCAGCGTCAAGGTCTTCGGTGAGCTGGAGTTCTGGCTGTCCCTCGTGAAGATCGTCGCCATCGTCGCGATGATCGTCGTCGGCATCGTGGTGATCGCCTTCGGCATCGGCAGCGGCCACGCCCACGTCGGCCTGTCCAACCTGTGGAGCAACGGCGGCTTCTTCGCGGGCGGCATCGACGGCTTCGTCATCTCCTTCGCCATCGTCATGTTCGCCTTCGGCGGCACCGAGATCATCGGTGTCACGGCCGGCGAGGCGCAGTCCCCGGAGAAGACCATTCCGGGCGCGGTGAACTCCATCCCGCTGCGCATCATCCTCTTCTACGTCCTGACCCTCGCCGTGATCATGTCGATCACCCCGTGGCAGCAGATCAGCGACTCGGGCAGCCCCTTCGTGCAGATCTTCGCCGGAGTGGGCCTCAAGTCCGCGGCCGCCGTCCTCAACGTCGTGGTCCTCACCGCCGCCCTGTCCGCCATCAACAGCGACATCTTCGCCGCGGGCCGCACGATGTACGGCCTCGCCGAGCGCGGGCACGGCCCCGCCGCCATGCGCCGCGTGACCCGCAACGGCGTGCCCTGGGTGACCACCCTCGTCATGATCGGCGCCCTGCTCGCCGCCGTCCTGATGAATGCCCTCATCCCGGGCAAGATCTTCCTGATCATCTCCTCCATCGCCACGTTCGCCACGGTCTGGGTCTGGATGATGATCCTGCTCACCCAGCTGAAGGCCCGCCGCTCGATGTCCGCCGAGGAACGCGCGTCCCTGAAGTTCCCGGCCCCGTTCTGGCCCTACGGCCAGATCATCACCCTCCTGTTCATGGCCGCGGTGATGGTCCTGCTCGGCATCCACGAGAGCACGCGGGTGGCGCTCGTCGTCGGCCTGGTCTGGCTGGCCCTCCTCACGGTGGTCTACCTCCTCGCGGTCCGCCGCGGGCGGCACGGGCTCGCGGTCCGTGCCGCCCCGGCCGACACCCCCGCGGCCATGACCGCGGAGGCAGAGAAGCCGGCCGGGATCTCCGGCTGACCTGTTGCGAACGGCACCCGCGGGCGGACTCCGGAGCGAGGACGCCCGCTCGGTGCGCATCCGGGAGGAGGCCTCGCCTCGGTGCTCGGTGCAACGTGGCGTCGAGCGCATGAGGTGGTGCCGACTCCGGCCGATTCCGCCCTCGAACCGGCACAGCGGCCGTACGGCCCGCGCCACGCGGGCAGCTCCTGGCCCGGTGTCGCCCGTGCCCCAACGGGCAGATCACCGCGACCTGCCCGGCCGCGCGCCACGCATCCCGCGAAGGCCCGCGAACCCTCAGCGCCGAGGCCATGAGCGCTCGGCTCCCGCTCGCCGCCGCGATCGACATCTCCTGGGCCGCCCCGGCGATCCGCGACCGCTTCCTGGCGGAGCTGGACGCGTACGCGAGCGAACCGCTAATTCACCTCAGGACCCCGGCAAGGGCGTTTCCCTGTCGGCGTCCTGGCGTCGTCACGGTCACCGTGATGTCGGTTCCGTTCAGATCGTCCAGCCCATCGCCGCCAGCCGCTGCCGCGTCCGCAGGGTCGTGACGTCGTCCGGACCGAGCACCCGCTCGTAGGTTCTGAGGAGGCCGACCAGCATCATCGCGGCCTCTTGCCGGCGGCCGGAGGTGTGGAGGGCGGCGACCAGGTCACTGCGGACCGACATGGTCAGATCGTCGTCGTCACCGAGGACGGCCCGACACCTGACATGGGCGCTCTCCAGGACGGTCAGTCCTTCGTCACGCCGACCGGCCGCGTACAGTATCGAACCGAGCGTGGAGGCCGTGTCGAGCGTGTCCGGGTGGTCGGGTCCGAGCAGCCGGTCGCGGCGCTCGGTGGTGTCGGTGAGCAGCTCGATGCTCTCCTCGGTGTGGCCGGCCACCCCCAACGCGGCGCCGAGGTTGTGGGCGTACGCAAGCGTGGCGGGGTGGTCGGGGCCGTGCGCGCGGCGACTGCGGGACAGTGCCTCGCGGTGCATGGCCTCGGACTCGGGGAGGCGTTCCAACTGGTAGAGCGTGTGGCCGAGGGCGTCGTAGAGGTCGATGGTCTCGTCGTGCGCCGGTCCCAGCAGACGTTCGAAGTCGGCCAGGAGCGTCCGCAGTTCGGATTCCACGAGCTCGTGCAGGCCCCGGTCGCTCAGCTCGATGGCGCGTTCCACGCGACGCATGACGTCCGGGGGCAGCTCCGGCGTCGACTCCGACACGTCCATGTGCGCGGCGCCTCCTCAATGGGTGTGTACAGCAACGTATTGCAATCCACTGCTTCGCACCGCACTCTCACGCACCGAAGTGTGTGAACGCCGCCCATCGCACCGGTTGTTGGGTGTCCTCGGCCCGCAACTCACGTACGGCGTCGTGCAGGGCGTACGCCGTCGACCCGGGGTCGAAGCTGCCTCCGCCCGTGAGATCTCCGTACAGCCGGGTGCACAGGCGGGCCGCCGTGTCTGCGCCGACCGGCCACAACGTGCCGATGACGTGCCGCCAGCCCGCGTACTGCAGGGCGCTCGCCATGGTGATCGCCTCGTCGGGAACCGTGACGCCGCCCATGGCCGTACGACAGGCCGAGAGGAACGCGAACTCGCCCTGCCCGAAACGGTCGGCGTGCAGATCGGCGATGCTCAGGAGCCCGTCGGACAGCATGATCCCGCCGCGCGAGGGGTGAGCCAGATCCTGGCCGCCGTGGCAGCTCAGGTGTGTCCAGGGGTGGCCGCGCAGCGCCTCGCGCACGGCTTGCCGGGTCGCCGCCGTGCCGCGCAGCTCCGTCACGGCGGGGAACAGCCGCCGCAGCGCCGCCAGTTCGCCGTCCACCTGGGGCAGGAGTTCCAGGCCCGCGGTGTCCGGCATGCCGACGGCGAGCAGCCGGGCCGGCAGGTCGGCGGGGGAGGGGGCGGCCCGGCTCTCGATCAGCGCGCGCAGCGTCGGGGTGTACGACGACACCACCCGGTCGATCACGGCGTCACCCGTCGTTTGCGGCTCCGGTCCGAACACGTCTGCCGCACGGGCTGCGGCGTGCAGCGGCAGCAGGGCCAGCGGCCCGGTCGGGCACCACCACAGCCGGGGCCACGCCTTGCCGGGGGCAGGCGGAGCGGTGTGGCCGAGCGCTGTCAGCACGGGCTCGGCGACGGCACGCCACAGCCAGTCGAGAGTGCTGGTCACCATGAGGTTCAGCGAGACCCGTGCGGTGGCGCTCGCCCGCTCTCTTTCGTACCGCTCCAGCGTGGTCACGTAGCGCACGACCCGCTCCACCGTGCCGACGAGGTCGAGGTCCGGCAGCCGGACGACCGTGGTGGCCGCCCCTGTAACCACCAGTGCGTCGGCACGCCAACGGCTGACGACTACCAGGACGACCGGCCCGTCGGCGGCGGCCTGCCGCAGCAGCGCCGCCGGCGCAGGCCGGCGGAAGTCCGCGAGGCCCGACAACTCCCTTGCTCGAGAGAGTAGTTCTTCCTGCTCGGCGGCCCACACCAGCCGCTCGTTGGCCGCCCGCGCCCACCAGCGCGCCTCACCGTCGGCCGCGGGTTCGTGGACGTCCTGCGGACCGCGCGAGGCGTCGAGCGAGGCCTCGACCTCGGCGAGCCGGTCCGCGATGTCCGGGACGGCGGCCCGCAACAGGTCCATGTCCCCCCGGGTGTCGAGGAGTTGGGACCACAGCACGCCCCGGCCCTGCTCCAGCAGCTCAAGGGCGCGTGTCGCATCGCCGGCGGCGATGGCGCAGCTCGCGGCCTCGGCGGCCAGACCGCTCCACCGCGCCAGCCGCTGCTCACGCACCTCGCGGTCCACCCCGGGTGAGGCGAGCGACGGCAGCAGCTCGATCGCCGCCGCGTAGCCGTCGAGCGCGGTTCGCCACTGCCCGCGCCCGGCCGCGACCCTGCCCCAGGACGCGGCCGCCTCGATCCGGGACGACTGCGGCGCGGACCGCTCACCGGCCACCTCCCGCAACAGCGCCAGCGCCTCCTTTGTGTGCTCGTCGCCGAGGTCGAGCAGGGTGGCGGCGAGGTTGTGGGTGGCGTGCGTGTGCACGGGGTCGTACGGAGCTGTGGCCTCGCGCGCTTGCCGGAACAGGGCGACAGCCTGCTCGCCGTCCGCGCGTTGCCGAGTGGCCCGGAAGCGGGCATGGGCGCTGTTGCCCCAGTTGTTGAGATGGCCGGCCCGCTGCGGCTGGTGCCGCCCGGTGCTCTCCACGGCCAGCCGGTGCGCATCCGCCGCCTCCGCCAGGTCCGCCGATTCGTCGCCACCGGACTCGCGAACCAGCGCGCTCAGCTCCTCCTGGATCTCCCGTGGCAGCCGGGGCCTGCGCTCGGAGTCCACGGGGACGGTGCCGAAGCTGACCGGAATGGGATCGGGGCCGCCTTCGTGCCGGTACAGGAGGACGTTCCCCAGGTTGGTCGCGTACGTCGCCCGCATCCGATGCTCCGGCGCCGTCAGGCGCAACGCCTCGCGGTGCGCGTCCACGGCCGCGTCGAGATGGAGACGTCGCCCGGTCGCGTCCGCGAGAGCGCGGAGCGTGATTCCGTGGAGGTTGAAGCTCTCCGGACGGGTTCGGCCCCGCTCACGCTCCACCCGCATCGCGCTCTCGATCACGGCCACCGCGTCGTCGAGGTCCTGGACGTCGCCACTGAGCCGGTAGCGGGCGTGCAGCACTCTGCTCAGTCCCGCCAGCGCCACCGGCCTGTTGACGTGTCTGGGCCCGGCCGTCTTCACGGCACCGGTCATCGATGCGACGGCCTCGCGCAGGAGCTCGGGTCGTCGCGTGGCTTCGAACTGCGCGAGCAGAGCGTTGCCGAGATTCGACCGGTACGTCGTGGTAGCCGGGTCCGTGTCGGGCGCCGCCGCCACGACAGCCCGAGCATGCGCCACCGCATCATTCACATCGCCCACGTCACCCGTGAGGGCGAAGCGCGTCATGAGCGCGGCGACCAGGCCGCACTCGCAGGCGAGCCGCAGCTCGGACGACGAGGCGCCGCGCAGCGCCTGGGTGCTCAGCTGGACCGCCTCCGTCACGTCCACCGGGTCTCCCGCCTCCTCGGCACGGACCGCCAGCGCTCCGCTCAGGTTGTTGAGCAGGTTGGCGAGTGTGTCGCCGGGCGGGGCCGCGCGCAGGGCGGCGCGGGCCGTCGTCACCGCCCGCTCCAGGTCGGCGCCGTCGCGGCGACGCTCGAACAGCATCCGCAGTGCCAGCGAGAGATTGCCCATGTCCCCGGGCCAGAAGCGGTGCTCGGGCGGGTACGCCGTGGTGGTCGCGGTGAACAGGTCCACGACCCGGTCGAGTTCGGCCGGGTCGTCGATGATCCGCAGCCGGGTGAGCAGCCTGATGGCGCGCCGGCCCCATTGCTCGGGCCCGAGGAACTGGTGGTTGACGGTCGGACCGCCGGAGAGCAGGCGCATCACCTCGTCAGGCACCACTCCATGGTCCACGTTGCCGATCCGGGAGTAGAGGAGCAGCGACGCGTACAACTCGTCAGGCCCGTCGGACGGGCTCTGAGCCAGGCACCGTGCCCAGTGCAGGCGCGCCAGTGCGTGCATTGCCTCGAAGGACGTGCCTTGCGGTGACATCGCCGCGCGCCACAGGGGCGCGGCCGCCGGCAGCACGCCGAGGCCCAGCACCGCGTCACCGTCCTGGTGCCGCTCGAATCGCTCGGCCAGCGCGGTCACGGCTCGCACGGCTGCGGCAAGTTCCTGATCCGGCACGGCATCACCCCCAACCCGCGGTTGCCGCTTACCCGTTGACCGATACGGTAATCGAGCCGAGAAGTCGCATGCCGACGAAACCGACCCAGGAGGTGCGTGTTGACGCCGACCCCGGACGACCGGGCCGCAGCCGCCTGGCTGTGCGCCGCCCTGCCGGAGCTCCAGGACGCGGCGGCCGACGACGACCACGCGCTCGACCGGCTCGACCGTGCCGTCGCCGCCGTCAGGAACGGCCGCCCGGCGGCGGAAGTGAGCCGGCTCCTGGGATACGAGCCGGCACCGGACCCCGACAAGTCGGTCGGGCGCCCGGCGGACGGCCACCCCGAAAGCCTGGACGTCTTCGGGCTCGACGCCGTCACCGTGCGCGGCACCTACCGCTGTCCGGGCGGCCGGTGCGGGCGCCGCGCCGGCGCGGGCGAGGACGGCCGCGAGCCGCGCTGCGTCATCGACGAAGCACCAATGGTCTTCAGGTCGCTGTGAACAGCCTGCTCACGGAGGTCGGCCGCAAGCTCGCCGACCGCTGGCTCAGCGCGCTGGTGCTGCCCGGCGCGTTGTTCGTGGCCGCCGCGATGTGCGGCTGGTGGCTCGGCCATCCGCACGCGCTGGACACTGGGCGCCTGGAGGACGCGGTACGCAGGCTCGGGCAGCAGCTGGCGGCTCGGCCTGCGGCTGTGCTGCTTGCGGTGGCGGGGGCGCTGCTCGGTGCGACGGGTGCCGGACTGGCCGTACAGGGGGCTGCCGCGGGGGTACGACGGGCGTGGGTCTCCCGCCGTCCCGCCCGGTGGGTGGCCCGGCGGCGGCGCAGGGCCCAGGGCGCGCAGGCCCGACGCGGGCACACCCTGCCGGCGCGATACCTGCCCGCGCGTGCCACTGCCATCGGCGACCGCTTCCGCCTCGTCGACCAGCGCGTCGACGCGCAATACGGCCTGGCCGTGGCCCTCGCCTGGCCACGGCTGTGGCTGCTGCTCCCCGACACCGCGACCGCCGCGATCCGTGACGCCACCACCCGCTACCGGGCGGCCACGGAAGTCACCGCGTGGGGGATGCTCTACCTGCTGCTGGGTGCCTTCTGGTGGCCGTCCGTGCCAGTCGGCCTGGTCGCGGTGGCCATCGGGCAGGTGCGGGGCCGCTCGTCGGGGGCCGTGCTCGCCGACCTCGTGGAGGCGGCGGTGGACATCCATCAGCGGCCACTGGCGGAGACCCTCGGCATCGAACTGCCGCACGGACGGATCACCCCCGACGAGGGGGCACGGATCAACGACATCCTCAACAAGCGCGGGTGAGGAATGGAGGCTGCCCCTGTGCCAGGTCAGGCGCCTCTTTCCGTACTCCTGGAAGAGCGCGGGCTTCCGGGCCGAGCGCGACACCAGGGGGTTCTTCGTCCCGGGCAGACGATTTCTGCAGGCATATCCGCGCGAGTCCGCCATTTTGACTGAAGACCCGTCGGTGGGGCACCCATCGCCTGTCCGAGGCGCCTCATCGGCAGCCCTCAGAACAACCTCCAGGCTCGGTCCCGATCTGTTGTGCACCCCAATCGGCCAATCCCCAACTGACCGTAGGGTAAAGGAAGTTGCAACAGTCCAGGTGAGCCATGCCTCAGCGGAAAAGAATTCAGCCGTTTCCCTCCGGCCATGCCTTCCACTCGCGACCGACGGGGTCGAAAAAGACGGTTGCCGATCACTCACTCGCACCTTGACCGGTGAGTAACCGCGCCACTACCTTTCAATCCGCTTCGAACACACGCTTCATATCGGCGTTCCGCGGTGGGCTTTTCCCCGCAGGAAGCCGGTGAGCCGCCGTGTCTGTTTCTGTACAGAACCCCCCACCGTGCAGTCTCACCCTTGATTCGGAGAACGATGAACTCCGCTGTGCGTTCCGAAGAAATGATCATCGGTATTACTCCGTACGGTGAGCCCGATGCCGGGCTCACCGTGGCGGTCGGCCGGGCCGGCGGTCTCGGTGTGCTCGACCTCGGGGCCGGTGACCGGAGATCCCGCGAGGCCCTCGCTCAACTGCGGCGCACGGCTTCGGGCAGGTTCGGCGTCCGGGTCGACGCGCACTGCCGGCTCACCCCGGCCGACCTGGCTCCGGACGGTCCGCACACCGTGGTTCTCGCGGTCGCAGCGGCGGCCGGGGAAGCGGGCGCGGCCTGGACGATCGCCGCGCTCGCGGCGCGCTTCCGCGTCCTCGTCGAGGTCACCGACCTGGAGGGCGCACGGGATGCGTTACGCGCCGGGGCGCACGGCCTGATCGCTCGCGGCACCGAGTGCGGCGGCCGGATCGGCGAGTTGAGCACCTTCGTCCTGCTCCAGCGACTGCTCGCCGCGCCCGAGGTGACCCGGCCCGTGTGGGCGAGCGGCGGCATCGGCCCTCGAACGGCCGCCGCCGCGGTGGCCGGCGGAGCGGCCGGCGTCGTCCTCGACGGCCAACTCGCGCTGCTCGCGGAGTCGGCGCTGCCCGAACCGGTCGCCGCGGCGCTGCGCACCAGCGACGGCTCGGAAACCGTCGTCCAAGCCGGTCACCGTTTCCTGCTGCGGCGAGGCCCGGACGTCCCGCGCCTCGCGGAGGGCGCCGGACCGCAGGAGGCGGCGGCGCTTCTGGGCGGGCGGGACCCGCGTACCCAACTGCTCCCGGTGGGCCAGGACTGCTTCCTCGCCACCCTGTTCGCGGAGCGGTGGGGCGATGTGCGTCGAACGGTGCGCGCGCTGCGGGAAGCGGTGCTCGGTGCCGTCCGGGACGACACGGCAGCACGGGCGCTGCGGCCCGGATCGCCGATGAGCCTGGCGCTCGGCACCCGGCTTCCCGTCGCGCAGGGGCCGATGACAAGGGTGAGCGACGGACCCGCTTTCGCTGCGGCGGTGGCAGCCGACGGGGCACTGCCCTTCCTCGCCCTGGCACTGGCGGACGGCACGCGGACGCGGACGATGCTGGCCGAGACCCGGGACGCGGTGGCCGGCCGGCCCTGGGGCGTCGGAGTCCTCGGCTTCGCGCCGGAGGACGTGCGTACGGTCCAGCTGGAGGCCGTACGGGAGATGCGGCCGACCCACGCGATCATCGCCGGTGGGCGGCCGTCCCAGGCGCAGGCCCTGGAGCAGGACGGCATCCGGACGTTCCTGCACGTGCCCTCACCGGGGTTGTTGCGGCAGTTCCTCCAGGCCGGGGCGCGCCGGTTCGTGTTCGAGGGCTCGGAGTGCGGCGGGCATGTGGGGCCGCGCGGCAGTTTCGCGCTCTGGGAGGCCCAACTGGCCGTCCTGGAGGATTTCCTGGAGACTCACGAGGCCGCGGACCTCGAGGTCTTCTTCGCGGGCGGCGTGCACGACGAGCGGTCGGCGGCGATGGTCGCCGCTCTGGCCGCGCCGCTGACCGCGCGCGGCGCGGCCGTCGGTGTGCTGATGGGTACCGCGTATCTGTTCACCGAGGAGGCTGTTTCCCGCGGGGCGGTCCGGCCGCTCTTCCAGCAGCAGGTTCTGGAGGCCGAGCGCACCACGCTGCTGGAGTCGGCGCCGGGCCACGCGACGCGGTGCGTACCGAGCCCGTTCACCGCCGGCTACCGCGACCAGGAGGCTCGGCTGCGCGCCGAGGGCGTGGCGGACCGGCGGATCTGGGAGCAGTTGGAGAGGCTGAACGTCGGCCGGCTGCGCATCGCCAGCAAGGGCGTCGACCGATCCGCCGACGGCCGCCTCTCTCCGGTCGACGAGCGGCGCCAGCTCGCCGAGGGAATGTTCATGGCCGGCGAGGTGGCCGTGTTGCGCTCGGCGACCACGACCGTCGCGGCACTGCACGAGTCGGTGACCACGGGCGCCGCCGAGCATCTCGCCCTGCGGACGGCGCAGTCGGCCCCGGCGAACGAGGTGCGGGAGCCGGTCGCGCCCGCTCCGCTCGACGTCGCCGTGGTCGGCATGGCGTGCATGTTCCCGCAGGCGCCCGACCTGCCCTCCTTCTGGGCGAATGTGGTCGCCGGAGTGGACGCGGTGAGCGAGGTCCCGGCCGAGCGATGGGACCCGGCCGTCCATCATGGCGAGTCGACCCCCTCCAAGTGGGGCGGCTTCCTGCCCCGCATCCCCTTCGACCCGCTGCGCTACGGCATACCGCCGACGTCTCTCGGCAGCACGGAACCGGTGCAGCTGCTGTCCCTGGAGGCTGCCCGGCGCGCTCTGGACGACGCCGGATACGGCGACGGGGGGCGGGAGTTCGACCGCTCACGAACTTCCGTGGTGTTCGGCGCCGAGGCGGGCAGCGACCTGTCGAACGCGGCCACGCTCCGGGCGGTGCTGCCCTCGTACTACGGCCACATCCCCGCGGGTCTGGACGACCAGCTCCCGGGACTCACCGAGGACTCCTTCCCCGGCATGCTCGCCAACGTCATCTCGGGCAGGATCGCCAACCGGCTCGATCTCGGCGGCGCCAACTACACCGTCGACGCCGCCTGCGCCTCGTCGCTGGCCGCGGTGGACGTCGCCTGCAAGGAACTGGCCGGCGGCACCTCCGACGTGGTGTTGTGCGGCGGCGCCGACCTGCACAACGGAATCAACGACTATGTCCTGTTCTCCTCCGTGCACGCCCTGTCTCCCACCGGCCGCTCACGCGCCTTCGACGGCTCGGCGGACGGCATCGCGCTCGGCGAGGGCATCGCCTGCGTCGTCCTCAAGCGGCTCGCGGACGCCGAGCGGGACGGCGACCGGATCTACGGCGTCATCAAGGGCCTGGGCTCCTCCAGCGACGGCCGCTCACTCGGTCTGACCGCGCCCAGGCCCGAGGGCCAGCGCTCGGCTCTGGAGCGTGCCTATCGCAATGCCGGCGTCTCACCGGCAAACGTCGGTCTCGTCGAGGCGCACGGCACCGGGACGGTCGTCGGCGACCGCACCGAACTGCGCATTCTCAGCGAGGTGTTCACCGAGGCCGGGGCGGAACCGGGCGGCTGCGCCCTCGGTTCGGTGAAGTCGCAGATCGGCCACACCAAGTGCGCCGCCGGTCTCGCCGGAATGATCAAAACGCTGCTGGCGCTGTACACCGGAGTCCGGCCGCCCACCTTGCACGTCGAGAATCCCAACCCGGCGTGGGAGGCGGACAACAGCCCCTTCGCCTTCCACGCAGAGGCCCGGCCATGGGCGGCGCCCGCAGAGGAACGGATCGCCGGAGTGAGCGCGTTCGGCTTCGGCGGGACCAACTTCCACGTGGTGCTGGCCGCCCACGCCGGTGGCGTACCGCCCGTGCGGGGACTGGACGCCTGGCCGGCCGAACTGTTCGTGTTCCGCGGCCGGGACGAGGCCGCGGCCCGCCGGGCGATGGAGGAACTCCTCGCAGCCGCTCAGTCCGGGGGCCGGTCATGGCGGCTGCAGGACCTCGCGCTGAGCGCGGCCCGGCGGTCGGACGCGAGCGGGGGTCCGGCCCGGGTCGCCATCGTGGCGACAGACGTGGACGACCTGGTCGAGAAGGTGCGGCGGGCCCTGGCCGACCCCGTCGACCCCACCGCGCACGCTCCGGCACGCGGCATCCACCGGACCGCCGGTGCCGGCGAATCGGACGGTGCCAAGGTGGCATTTCTCTTCCCCGGCCAGGGCAGCCAGCGCACCGGCATGCTCGCCGACCTGTTCATCGCCTTCCCGGAGCTGCGCCCCTATCTGGAACTCGCCCGCGCCCATGCCGACACCCTGTATCCGCCCACCGCCTTCGACGACACCGAACGCGAGAGGCAGCGGGCCGCGCTCACCGACACCCGGGTGGCACAGCCCGCCCTCGGCGTCACGGGACTCGCCGCGCACGCCGTGCTCACCGCGGCCGGCGTGCAGCCGGACATGGCCGCCGGGCACAGCTACGGCGAGCTGGTGGCACTGTGCGCGGCCGGCGCATTGACCCCCGAGACGCTGCTGGAACTGAGCGCGGAGCGAGCGGCGGCGATCCTCCGGGCCGCGCAGTCCGCCCAGTCCGCCCAGGGCGACGCGGCGGGCGACCCCGGGACCATGGCCGCGGTCTCGGCCGGCGCCGAGGACGTGGCGCAGGCACTCAAGGCGGCGTCCGTGCCGGACAGTGTGGTCGTCGCCAACCGCAACTCGCCCGGCCAGACGGTGATCTCGGGACCGACGGACGCCGTCGACGAGGCCGTCCGGCTGCTGCGCGAGGCCGGCCACGGCGCCAAGCGCATCCCCGTCGCCTGCGCGTTCCACAGCCCGCTGGTCGCCGCCGCCACCGACCGGTTCGCCGAGGCGCTCGCGGCCCGGCCGGTGCACCCGCCCGAATTCCCTGTGTGGTCCAATCGCACGGCCACCCCGTACGCCGCCGACGGTGACGCGGTCCGGGCCGAACTCGCCGCCCAGATCGGTGCCCCGGTCGCCTTCGTCGAGCAGATCGAGGCGATGTACGAGGCCGGAGCCCGCATCTTCGTCGAAGCCGGCCCCGGCTCGGTCCTGACCCGGCTGGTCGGGCAGATCCTCGGCGACCGCCCGCACCGCACGGTGGCCTGCGAACCCCGGCCGGGCAGCGGCCTGCGCGGCTGGCTCGACGCCCTGGCCGAGCTCGCCGTCGCGGGGCTGCCGGTGCGCGCCGGGTGGCTGCTGCGGGGCCGGAACGCGGTGGACGCGGCACGTACCCCGGCGCCGAAGCTCCCCGGATGGACGGTCGACGGACAACTGGTCCGCACCGCCGACGGAGCCCTCCTCACCGGTGCGCTCGCACCGGCCCGACGAGTCACGGAGACCCTGGAGACGACTGTGACGACGAATTCCCCGCACAGCGCACCGTCCGACCAGGACACGCTCATCTCCGAATTCCTGCGCACCAGCCGCGAGATGATCGCCGCCCAACGGGACGTTCTGCTCACCTACCTCGGATCCGCCCCGGGCGCGCGGCCCGTCCCCTCCCCGGCGGCCCCGCAGGCGATCCAGGCCGTGCCGCAGCTTCCCCCGGCGCAGCCGTCGATGAAGGACCCGGGAGCGGGCACGCCGGCCACCGCCGTGGAGCCGGCAGCCGCGCAGCCCGCCGGTCCGACCGATGTCCAGCGGGTCGTTCTGGAAATCATCAGCGAGCGCACCGGCTACCCCGTCGACATGATCGAGCCCGGCCTCGACCTGGAGGCGGACCTCAGCATCGACTCCATCAAGCGGGCGGAGATCGCGGGCGAACTGGCCCGGCGCCTTGGTGCCGGGGCCGCCACCGACCTCGCCGCGCTGGACGACGACGCGCTGGAGGAGCTGGCGAAGGCGCGGACGGCCGCCGCGGTGACCGACTGGCTGACCGCGCGGATGGGCGGACCGGCCGAGCGGCCCGCCGCTCCGGCGGAGGCGGAGCCCGCTCCGGCGGTGGTGGAGCCCGCTCCGGCGGTGGTGGAGCCCGGACCGGACGCCGTCACCGCCGAACCCCCCGGACGGCACCTCCTGCGCCCGGTCCTCCTCGACGAGCGGGCCGACGCCGGCACCGACCCGTCGTCCCTTCTCACGGGCACCCGCTGGATCCTGCTCGGCGAAGCCCCCGAGGTCGCCGCCCGCCTGGCGTCCCACGGCGCCGAGGTCTCCGCACGGGCCAGGGACCACCTCCTGTCGGAGACCGACGGACCGGTGGACGGCGTGCTGTGGTCAGGGGCCCTCGCGCGCACCGATGAAATGCCCTTGCTGCCCGCCTCGTTCCCCGTGCTGAAGGCCGCCCTGGCACGCGCCCCGCGATGGCTGCTGGCCGTCCGGCCCGCCGGCGGTGAGGTGCCCGACCCCCGGACCGCGGGGCTGCGAGGTCTGTTCCGGACCGTGGCGCGCGAGTATCCGCAGATGGCGGCAAGGATCATCGAGATTTCCGATTCCTCGCCGTCCGCGCTCGCGGACGCCGTGGTCGCCGAGGCCGTCGCGTCGGACCGGACACCGGTCGTGCTGCGGACGGCGGCAGGCCGGCACGGGTTCGAACTGGTGGCGGCGCCGCTCGGCGTGCTCGGCAGCACGGGCGCCGGACCGGCCCGGGCGGGCACCCCGGAAGCCACCGCGCTCGGCCTGGACCAGGACTCCGTGGTGCTGCTGGCAGGAGGGGCACGAGGCATCACCGCACAGTTCGCCGCCGTGCTCGCCGGCGCCGCACGCTGCCGTCTGGAACTCCTCGGCCGCACCCCCGCCCCGGACGGTCCGGAGGCCGCGGACACCGCGTCCGCGCGTACCCCGGCCGAGCTGCGCGCCGCGCTCGCGGCCCGCGGCGGACTGAAGCCGGCCGAGATCAATCGCGCCGCCGAGCTGCTGCTCGCCCAGCGGGAGATCACAGCCACGCTGACCGAGATCACCGCCTCGGGCGGCCGGGCCCGCTACCGGTCGGTCGACTTCCGTGAGCCGGACGCGGTACGGCAGGCGGTGAAGGAGATCCATGCCGAGCACGGCCGGCTCGACGGCGTGGTGCACGCGGCCGGTGTGATCGAGGACCGGCTCATCGCAGAGAAGAGCACGGAGTCCTTCCGGCGTGTCTACGCCACCAAGGCGACGGGCGCCGACGCCCTGCTCACCGCATTGGAGGAACTGCCCGCACCGCCCGCGTTCACCGTGCTGTTCGGCTCGATATCGGCTGTCCTGGGCAATCGCGGCCAGGTGGACTACGCGGCCGCCAACGACGCGCTGGAGACCCTCGGCGCGGCGTTCGCCGCCCGCACCGGCCGGCGGGCGGTGACCGTGCACTGGGGCCCCTGGGCACCCTCGGCCGGTCACAGCGGCATGATCGGGGCCGAGCTGGCCCGGGAGTACGCCCGGCGCGGCATCCGGCTGATCGACCCGGAGGAGGGGACCGCGGCACTGCTGCGGGAGCTCGCCTGGGGCGAGGAGTCCGCCACCGCCGTCGTCTACACCGCCTCGGGCTGGTGACGGTCGTGGTGGCGCCGCCCCGGCACGGTCCGGGCACGCAGGCCATGGCCGCACGACAGGTGCCGGTGGCCATCGTCGGGATGGCGGTGCTGCTGCCGGGCGCCGCGGACCTGGACGCCTACTGGCGCAACCTGCGCGACGGCGTGGACGCGATCGGCGCGGTACCGGAAGGGCGTTGGGACGCCGAGTACTACCACCCGGGCACCGCCTCCGACCCGGCCGTCGCGAACCGGGTCTACGCCCGCCGCGGCGGGTTCGTGGACGGACTCGCGCAGGTGGAGGTCACCCGGTTCGGGATCATGCCGAACTCGGTGGCCGGTACCGAGCCCGACCAGCTCATCGCCCTGCACGTGGCTTCGGCCGCCCTCGACGACGCGGGCGGCACGGACCGCCTCCCCGACCGGGCGCGGGTCGGTGTCGTCCTGGGCAGGGGCGGCTATCTCACGCCAGGTCTGGTCCGGCTCGACCAGCGGGTCCGTACGGCCGGCCAACTGGTCCGCACACTGGCGGAGCTGCTCCCGGACCTGACGGGAGACCAACTCGCGGGAGTACGCCAGGCATTCACCGAGCGTCTCGGTCCGGACAACCCCGAGTCCGCGATCGGCCTGGTGCCCAACCTCGCCGCCTCCCGGGTCGCCAACCGGCTCGATCTGCGCGGGCCCGCTTACACGGTGGACGCCGCCTGCGCCTCCTCACTGGTCGCAGTGGACCAGGCCGTGGGCGAACTCGCCTCCGGGCGGTGCGACGTGATGCTCGCCGGCGGCGTCCACCACTGCCACGACATCACGCTGTGGAGCGTCTTCTCCCAGCTGCGCGCACTCTCTCCCAGCCAGCGCATCCGACCCTTCCACCGGGACGCCGACGGCATCCTGATCGGTGAGGGGACGGGAGTTGTCGTCCTCAAGCGGCTGGCCGACGCCGAGCGCGCCGGGGACCGGATCTACGCGGTGGTCCGGGGCACCGGAGTGGCCAGCGACGGACGGGCGGCCGGACTCATGAACCCCGAGCCCGGTGGCCAGGCGCACGCGGTACGGCAGGCGTGGCGGGCGGCCGGACTCGACCCCGCCGAGCCGGGCTCGGTCGGCCTGCTGGAGGCGCACGGCACCGCGACACCGGCAGGCGACAGCGCCGAACTCGCCACGCTCGCCGAGGTGTTCGGACCTGGAGACGGTGACGCGGTGCTGGGGTCGGTCAAGTCGATGATCGGGCATGCCATGCCGGCCGCCGGGGTCGCCGGTCTGGTCAAGGCCGCACTCGCCGTCCACCACCGCACACTCCTTCCGACACTCCATTGCGACGACCCGCACCCCGCCCTGGCCCGCACCCGGTTCCGCACCCTGGAGAAGGCCGCCGACTGGGAGACCAGCGAGCGCAGCCCCGTGCGCCGGGCCGCCGTCAACGCGTTCGGCTTCGGCGGGATCAACGCGCACGTGGTGCTGGAGGAGGCCCCGGGCGATCACGGTTCCCGCGCGAGCGCACCGGCCCGGCCGGTCGTCGAGGTCGACGAGCCCGAGCATGTCCTGCTGCTCGCCGCCGAATCCCCGGCGCACCTTGCCGCCCTGCTGGACGCCGACGACGACAGCGTACGGGCGGCGGGTCTCGCCCCCGGCCACCCGCATCCCGAGGCGGGCCCCGCCCGCCTCGGCATCGTCGGACCGACCGCCAAACGGCTCGCCCTGGCACGCCGCGCGGTCGCCCGGCAGCGGGGCTGGCACGGACGCGGTGACGTCTGGTTCCGGCCGGGCCCCCTCCTGGGTGCCGGCCACGGCCGACTGGCATTCCTGTTCCCGGGCCTGGAGGGCGAGTTCACCCCGCAGGTCGACGACGTGGCCGCCCATTTCGGTCTGCGTGCCCCCGCAGTCGGCGCAGACCGGACCGACGACGTGGGCAGGCACGGGTTCGGCGTGGTCGCCGTCGGCCGCCTCCTCGACGCGGCGCTGCGCCGTAGCGGGATCGTGCCGGACGCGGTCGCCGGACACAGCGTCGGCGAGTGGACGGCCATGGCCGCGGCCGGGCTGTATTCCGGGGACGAGGTCGACGCGTTCATGGCCGCCTTCGACCCCGACTCGGTGACTGTCCCCGGTCTCGCCTTCGGCGCGATCGGTACCAGTGCCGAGCACGTCCTGGCCGCCCTGCGCGACGAGGGCGGGAGCCGGGCGGGCCTGGTCCTCTCCCACGACAACGCACCCGGTCAGTCGATGGTGTGCGGTCCGCAGGCGGCGGTGGAGGACTTCGTACGGTCGCGTCGCGCCCAGGGCGTCCTCAGCCAGGTCCTGCCGTTCCACTCGGGTTTCCACACGCCGATGCTGCGCCCCCATGTCGGACCGATGGAGGAGGCCGCCCGCCGCTTCCGGCTGCATCCGCCGCACACCCCGCTCTGGTCGGGTACGACCGCCGCACCGTTCCCCGAGGACGAGACGGCGATCCGGGCTCTCTTCGTCCGGCATCTGCTGGAACCCGTACGGTTCCGCCAGCTGACCGAGGCCCTGAACGCGGCCGGCCACCGGGTGTTCGTCCAGGTCGGCCCCGGTCAGCTCGGCTCCCTGGTGAGCGACACCCTGGGCGGTCGCGACCACCTGGTGGTCGCCGCCAACTCGCCCCACCGCACCGGCCTTGCCCAGTTACGCCGGGTGGCCACCGCGCTGTGGACGGCGGGTTCGCCGGTGGCGCCCTCCCTGCAACCCGCCGAGACGACGACCACACCTCAACGGCAGCCGGTGCGACTGGACTTGAACGGGGCTCTGGTGTCCCTCTCGCCCCAGGGGCTCCCCGGGCTGCGGGCCGGGCTGCGGGCGCCCGCGCGGGCGCCGGTCCCGGCCGGCCCGTCGTCGCTGGAATCCCTCGCCGAGAGCTTCCCGGTGGCCGCCGAACTGAGTGCCCTGCTGAGCGAGACCGCGGACACGGCCGCCGCCCTCATGTCCGCGAGGACCAGGACGCCTGCGCCGGCTCCGTCCGCCGGGCCTCGGTACAGCACCGTCCACGTCTCGCCCGACACCATGCCCTACCTTCTGGACCACTGCTTCTTCCCCCAGCGGCCCGGCTGGCCCGAAGTCGCCGACCGGTGGCCGGTCGTCCCGGCCACGACGATCGTGCAGCACATCGTGGACGCCGCGCAGGAGACGTTCCCCGGCGGGCTGCCGGTCGCCGTGCACGGCGCGCGGTTCGACGAGTGGCTCACCGCCACCCCGGCCGTCGACGTGCCCGTGACCGTGACGCCGAAGGGCCCGGGGCTTCTCGCGGTCTCCTTCGGCCCGCGGGCCCGCGCCACCGTGGAGCTCGCCACCGCGTACCCCACTGCGCCCCCCGCCCCATGGGTCACCGATCCCGGAGCCGAGCACGCCCCCGACCACACGGCTGCCCAGCTCTACGCCGAGCGCTGGATGTTCCACGGCCCGGCGTTCCAGGGCGTCAGCGAACTCACCGCGATCGGCGAGCGCCATGTGCGTGGATGTCTCACCACCCCTTCCGCGCCCGGCGCACTGCTGGACAACGTCGGTCAGCTACTCGGCTACTGGATCATGGCGACCCGTTCCGAGCGCACCGTAGTGTTCCCGGTCGGGATGCGGGAGATGCGGTTCTACGGGCCGCATCCGGCGCCGGGCGCAGAGGTGGAATGCCTGGTGCGCGTCACCTCGCTCACCGACGCCCTTCTGGAGGCCGACGTACAGCTGAGGACCGGGGGCACCGTGTGGGCGGAGCTGTACGGCTGGCAGGACCGCCGCTTCGACAACGACCCGCAGACCCGGCCCGTCGAGCGCTTCCCGGATCGCAACACCCTGTCCGAGCCGCGCCCCGGCGGCTGGCGGCTGCTGCACGAGAGGTGGCCGGACCTGGCGTCCCGGGAGCTGATCATGCGCAACTCCCTGGGCGGTGCGGAGCGCGCGGAGTACGCCCGCCACGCGCCACGCGGGCGCCGGCAGTGGCTGCTGGGGCGCATCGCGGTCAAGGACGCGGTGCGGCAGTGGTTGTGGGACCACGGCGAGGGCCCCGTCTTCCCGGCGGAACTGAGGGTGCACAACGACGAGACGGGCCGTCCGTACGTCACCGGCGTGCACGGACGGGCCCTGCCCCCGCTGGACGTCTCGCTGGCCCACTGCGCGGAGGCAGCTGTCGCGATCGTCCGACCGCACCGGACCGGCCCCGGCCCCGGCATCGACATCGAGGAGGTCACCCACCGCACCCCGCAGGCCCTCGCCGCCGCCCTCGGCAGGGACGAGCTGCGGCTGCTGCACCGCCTGTCGGCCGACACCGGCGAGAGCGAGGCCGTGTGGTTCACCCGTTTCTGGGCGGCCAAGGAGTCCGTCGCCAAGGCGGAGGGCACCGGATTCGGCGGCCGGCCGCGGGACTTCACCGTGCTCGACGCGGCCCCGGCGGGCGACCGGCTGGCCGTCTCGGGCCGCCTGCAACGCGCCTACACCGTGCACTGCGTACCGGCCACCAACCCGCCCCGACTGCCGGAGCGCGCGTACGCAGTCGCATGGACGACGGGAAACCCGACCGCTAAGGAGTACGACGCCCGATGAATGCCCCCACCCCCCACACCCCCGTCACCGCCGACGAGGAGTCGGTACTCGCCGACCTCACCGGCATGCTGGCGCGGCTCCTGGAGGACGAGTACGGCCTCGACGACGTCGAGATCGGCATGAGGACCACCTTCAACCGCGACCTGGAGCTGGAGAGCATCGACCTTGTCACCCTGGCGGGGCTGCTCCAGGAACGGTACGGAGACCGGGTCAACTTCGCGGAGTTCCTGGCCGGTATGGAGTTCGACGAGATCATCGAACTGACCGTCGGACGGCTGGTCGAGTATGTCGTGACCAGTCTCAAGGCCGGGGAGGCGAGCTGAGCCATGGCAATGGTCGACACCGGCTCCGTCCGGTTGCACGTACAGCGGATCGGTCCTCGCGAGGGCCGGCCTGCCACCGCCACCGTAGTACTGGTGCACGGTCTGCTCACGGACAGCCTGGCCAGCTACTACTTCACCGTCGCACCCGCGTTCGCGGCCGCCGGTCTCGACGTCGTCATGTACGACCTGCGCGGCCACGGGCGCAGTGAGCGCCCTGCCGAGGGCTACACGGTCGAGCACAACATCGACGACCTGGAGGCGCTGCTCGACCGGCTGGCGGTGACCGGGCCGGTGCATCTGGTCGGCAACTCCTTCGGTGGCACGATCGCGTTCGGCTTCGCGGCCCGGCGCCCCGAGCGGGCGGCGAGCGTCAGTCTCATCGAGTCCGAACCGGCCACCGCGGCCTGGGCAGAGAAGCTGGGGGGCATCCTGGACCGCGTCGTGACCCAGCTCGCCCACAACGAGCCCGACGCGATCGCCTGGATCAGCACCCACCGCGGGCACAACACCGCGCGCCTGGCCAAGGGCGCGGCCAGACTGGCCCGTGACACCACCCTCGGCCGGGACATACCGGCCAGCAGCGTCCTGACGGTCGGCCGGATCGCGGCGGTGCGCTGCCCGGTGCTCGGCCTGTACGGCGGCGACTCCGATCTCGCCGAACTCGCGCCCTGGCTGGCGTCGACGCTTCCGGACTGCCGGACCGTGGTGATTCCGGGGCACGAGCACTCGGTCCTGGTGGAGGCATCGGGGACAGTCGGCCGGCACATCCTGGCACTCGTCGAGGAGGCCGGCCGCGCCACCGGGCGGGTGGCGGCGGAGGTGGCCGGGTGAGCCGCTTCCTCTTCGTCGTCCCGCCCCTGGTCGGGCACATCAACCCGACCGTCGGTGTCGCCGCCGAACTCGTCGCGTCAGGACATGCGGTGGCATGGGTGTGCCCCGATCCGGCGATGGTCGGCCGACTCGCGGGCCCCGGGGCCGGGCCCGTCATGGCGTGCGCCGGGGCGCCCCGGGGCGAGCGGCCGACCGAGCTGCGCGGCCCGGAGGCGCTGAAGTTCCTGTGGGAGCGGTATCTGCTGCCGCTGGCCGAGTCGATGGCCCCGGGGGTCCGGGCCGCCGTCGGGGCGTTCCGGCCGGATGTCGTCGTCGCCGACCAGCAGGCCTTCGCGGGTGCGCTGATCGCGGAGCGGCTGGGCCTGCCGTGGGCGACCTCGGCGACCACCTCGGCCGAGTTCACCGACCCCCTCGCCGGGCTTCCCAAGGTCGGCCAGTGGCTGCAGCAGCGGCTGGGCGCGCTCAGGGAGGCCGTCGGGGACCCCGCGGGCACGGCCGACCCCCGCTTCTCACCGCATCTCGTACTCGCTTTCAGCACACCGGAGTTGGCGGGTTCCGCGCACGACGGAGTGCGCTGGGTCGGTCCGTCGATCACGGCGCGTCCGTCCGCCGCCGGCTTCCCGTGGGAATGGCTCGACGCCGGCCGCACCACCGTCCTGGTCACCTTGGGCACGGCGAACGCCGATGTCGGCGGCCGCTTCCTCGACGTGTGCCGGAGCGCGCTGCGGGAGCGGGCCGACCGGGTGCAGGCGGTCATCGCCGACCCTGGTGGCGTGCTCTCGGCGCGGGACGGCGAGAAGGATGTGCTGATCACGCCGTCCGTGCCGCAACTCTCCCTCCTGGAAAGGGGCGTTGGCGCAGTCGTCTGCCATGCCGGCCACAACAGCGTGTGCGAGGCCCTGTGGCACGGCGTACCACTCGTGGTCGCTCCCATCCGCGATGACCAGCCGGTGGTGGCCGGACAGGTCGTGGACGCCGGGGCGGGGGTGCGGGTGCGGTTCGGGCGGGTCACCGTCCAGAAGCTGGCCTCGGCGGTCGACTCCGTCCTGGGCGACCCCGGATACCGCGACGGGGCCCACCGGATCCGTACGGCGTTCCGTTCCGCGGGTGGGGCCCGTGCAGCCGCGCGCCACCTCGGTGATCTCGCTGTGCGTCAGGTGGGCGGTGCCGCCGCCCGGGAAAGCTCCACCATGTCCACCCGGGCGGACCCGACTTCGACAGACACACTCGCGCGCCGCGAATCAGCCGATGCGACCCCACGACGTACGGGAACAGCCAGGGAGTTCAGATGAGCGAAGACACCGAGTCCACTGACCGGATCGCCCGGCTGCGGCCCGCCTATCAGGCGGACATCGCCGCCGGCTGGGAGCGCTTCTTCGAGCCGCGCCGCACCGACTGCCCATGGTGCGGTTCGCAGGAGCTGACCACCCGGCTGCGCACCACCGACCTGCTCCAGCACAAGCCGGGCCGCTTCGTTCTCGACCGCTGCGAGGGCTGCGGGCACACCTTCCAGAACCCTCGGCTCAACGCACAGGGGCTGGATTTCTACTACCGCGACTTCTACGACGGGCTCGGCGAGAAACAACTCGGTGACACCTTCGGGGGCCGTACCAAGATGTACCGGGGACGGGCGGAGTCGATGCTGCCGTACGACTCCGCGCCGAAGAGATGGCTGGACGTCGGGACCGGGCACGGCCACTTCTGCGCGGCTGCGCGGGCGGTGCTGCCCCACACCGTGTTCGACGGACTCGATTTCACCGACGGCGTCGAACTGGCCGAGCGCGAGGGCCGGGTGGACCGTGGCCACCGAGGCAGTTTCCCCGACCTCGCACCCGAACTGGGCAGCCACTACGACGTGGTGAGCATGTTCCACTACCTGGAGCACAGCACCGAGCCCGATCGTGAACTGCGCGCCGCATGGGAGACGGTACGGCCCGGCGGGCATCTCCTCATCGAGGTGCCGGACCCCGAGAGCCGCTGTGCGAGGTTGCTGGGCCGGTGGTGGCTGCCCTGGCTCCAGCCGCAGCACCTGCACTTCGTCCCGGTGGCCAATCTGCGGGCGCGGCTCACGGAAATGGGCTTCACCGTGGTCGCCGAGCAGCACGCCGAGCCGCACGACCCGGTCGACCTGCTGGCCGCCGTATGGCTCGCGCTGAACCACGCGGCACCGCGCGACGATGCGCCGTGGCTGCCCGAGCCGCCGAGCCGACTGCGCCGCACGCTGCGCGGGGTGCTGCTGGTCGCCGGCATTCCGGCGCTGGTGGTGGGCACCCTGCTCGACCGGTTCGCGGTACGGCCGCTGTCGTACCGGCTGCGGGTGTCGAACGCGTACCGGATCGTGGCCCGGCGCGACTGACGGGCGGGGCAGGGTGTCGTCCCGACCAGGCGCCGGCGGTACGCCAGGCCGAGCGACGCCGGCGCGCTCGCCCGGACCGCGCCCACTACCGGACCTGGCGCACCCAGTACGCCACCGCCGGGTGTCCTGCACCAGCAGGCCGTTCACGGCCTCGCCCTCGCCCTGCGCCTGCTGCCCTCCTTGTCCATCAGCTCCAGCACATCGATCCGGTCCGGTCGCGGGTTCTACGACCCGGAAGGCGCACCGGCCAGGACTTCCACCTTGCCTGTGTCGAGCGAGTAGTAGGCGCCTGCCACGGCAAGGGCGCCCTTCGCCACGAGCGGGGCCAGGTCCCGGTTGGAGCGCAGGTCGGCCGCGGTCAACTCGACCTGCGCGCGGGCCATGGTCTCGACCGGATCGGAGCCGCCCTGCCGGACTGCGTGCTCATAGGCCGGCCGCAGTGCCCTGGCGATCGCCTCCAGGTTGCCGGGGAGTGGATTGCCGTCACGGATGGACTTGTAGGCTGCCTCGACGGCGCCGCAGCGCTGATGCCCGAGGACCATGACGATCGGAGTGCCGCTCGTCATGGGCCCGTATTCCACGGACCCGGTGACCACCGGACCGACCGCCTCCCCTCCCGTGCGCATCACTATTCGGGCAGGTGGTAGATGGCGAGGGCCGCGGTGTCGTCGTGGAGGTGGTCGCCGCTGTAGAGGAGGAGATCGTGGTGGAGGCGGTCGAGGAGTTCCCTGGGCTGAAGAGGGCCCCAGGAGAGGACACGCCGGCGGAGGGGGTAGAAGGCCCCGCTGCGGTCGCGTGCTTCGGTGACGCCGTCGGTGTAGAGCAGCAACTGGTCACCGGGACCGAAGGGGTACTCATCGACCCGGTAGGCCTCTGTGAGGTGCATGCCCAGGTTGAGGGGCGGTGCGGGGTCGGCCGTCTCCAGTTCGGTGACCGCGTCGGAGCGGATGAGGAGGGGTGGGGGGTGGCCGCAATTGACGATGCGGACCACGTGACGTCGGGGGATCTCCGCGAAGACAGCGGTGACGAAGCGCTCGCCCACGTCGCTTCCGGCCAGGTTGTCGGCTCTGCGATTCATGCTCGTTTCCGCGCGGCGAGCAACGGCGGCTAGGTCGGGTTCGTCATGGGCGGCCTCGCGGAAGGCGCCGAGGAGGGTGGCGGCCGTCTCGACGGCGGGGAGTCCCTTGCCGCGGACATCGCCGATGACAATGCGGACTCCGTACGTGGTGGGGACGGCCTCGTACAGGTCACCGCCGATGCGTGCTTCCGCGGCGGCGGACAGGTAGAGGGCTTCGACCAGAAGCGGGCCGATGCGGTGTGGGACCGGGCTCAGCAGGACATGCTGCGCGATCTCGGCCACGAAGCGCACGTTGGCGAGGGTGCGTTCCCGGCGCACGCGGTGGCCGGCCAGGAACGTTCCGAGTACGCCGACCACAGCGGTGCTCAGGTAGGCGGCCACGTAGTGGCGCTCCCACACGTAGCTCACCGGGCGGCCCGCGCAGCAAGGCGTGCCGGCCAGGACTGCTTCGAAGGCGATCGCGAACACGGTGACGCCGACGACGGCGGCGGGGCCGTGGGCGAAGGCTGCGATCACGGGGAGGGCGATGAGCAGGAAGCTCACCGGCCACTGCACCGGTGTGAGGGGTTCGAGCACCAGGATCCCCGCGACATAGAAGGCGGGCAGCCACCGCATCCACGCGGGCGCGGGCGGCACCTGAGGGCCCCCACCGTCAGGCGGCGCCCAGCCACTCGCCGCCCCACGGCGTCCCGGCCACCTCATTGCTCACTCCGTCGCAGAGCGAGCGGCGCAGGCACGGAGGCTGCCCGGCCGGAGGACGAGGCCGCCGTATGGGCCCGCATACGGACGGTGCTCCTGGCGGCTCCACTCACACAGCCTGTACACGCGGGACTCCTGGTACCTGATGTGGGCAAGACGTCCATCCTGCTGCCCCGCAACGCTCCAGGTCGGCCATTGCTCCAGCCAATGGCATGTCAGGAACTTCGCGCGGGGACCTCCATGCCCGACGATCAGGGCGCCTGACGGGTGAAGCCCCGGGGGCAGGCGCCTTCGTCGTGCGGCTGGAAGAAGCCCAGCCTCTTCGGCGCGTACGGGACGAGCAGGTTCTTGTCTGCTGATCTCCGGCCTGACCCGTTCGGGCCTGTCACGGCCTGCTGACATGGTTGAACTGTCCAGGGCCGACGAGGAGATGGACGTGCACAAGTCTTGACTGGTGGCCGCTGCCGCACGCACCGTTGCGGGGCAGTTCTTTCCAAGGGGGGTACGTGAACAGCAAGTGGCTCGGTGCGCGTACGGGGCTGGCCCTCTTCGCCGTGGTGGGCGCTCTGCCGGCACCCGCTTCCTCCGAGCCGCGGCCGGGGCCGGCGCATGCCCTGCCGCTGGGCGCCGCCGGCTTGAGCCCGTAGCACGCGGACGTTGCAGCCTGGTGTCACTCTCACGCGGATTGTGCGCGGTGCCGACGCCCCGGCACTCGCGTGGACGGTCGAGGTCTCGATACCCGGCGGTGTCACCTCGCCGGACTCCGACGCGCCGCCGACGGCGCTGAAGGACCGGGCGAGCGCCGACGAGCTGGCTGCCGATCTGCAGGAGGACGGTTTCGCGGACGCACTGCCCATCCTGCCGGACCGGGGCTGACCCGGCCCGATCCGAGAACCCCGGAGCCAGTTACCACCGACCGACGGGAGCCGACGTGACCACCATCCCCATCCACCGAGCCCGCCTCCTGCTCGTCCTTCTCGCGCTGGTGCCGGCCCTCGCGTCGACTCCGCCTGCGCACGCCAGCGCGTCGACGGTGTCATCTGCCTGGCAGGTGGGCGGGTCGGGTGTCCCGGCCCGGGGTGCAGAGGTCGTCGCGGTCACCCAGGTCGCCGACCGGCAGGTCGACCTGTCGGTGCGTTCACCGGCCCTCGGAGGCCGGACGGTGAACGTACGTCTGCTCACGCCCGATGGCTGGGACCCGGGCGACCGGAGCCGGCGCTGGCCGACGCTCTGGCTGCTGCACGGCTGCTGCGGGGACTACACGTCGTGGACCGCTCGGACCGACATCGCGCGGACCGACAGCCTGCGCGACGTCCTCGTGGTCATGCCGGAGGCCGGCTGGAACGGCTGGTACAGCGACTGGTGGAACTACGGCCGGGGTGGTGACCCGGCGTGGGAGACCTTCCACACCAAGGAACTTCGCCTGCTCCTCGAGCACGGCTGGGGGGCCGGCAGGAACCGCGTCGTGGCAGGACTTTCGATGGGTGGCCAGGGCGCTCTGCTGTATGCCGCCCGCCACCCCGGGATGTTCAAGGCGGTCGCGGCGTACTCCGGTTCCGTGCACCCGCTGCTCAGCGACGAGTCGACCAACCGCATCATGGGGTTCTTCGCCGGTCAGGGCAATGACCCGCTGAGGGTCTGGGGCGACCCGGTCGCGCAACGTGACGTCTGGACGGCCCACGATCCGTTCCACCTGGCCAAGCGCCTCACCCGGATCCCCGTCTACCTGTCGTGCGGTGACGGCACCACCGGCCCCCTGGACCCGCCGGGCAGCACGAGCGCGCTCGAGGCGGACTTCAACAGGCAGAATCAAGCTCTCGCCGGTGAACTCGAACGCAAGGGCGCGAAGCAGGTGACTACCGACTTCTACGGACCGGGGACCCACGGCTGGCCGTACTGGCAGCGTGAGTTGCACTCCTCGCTACCGATGCTGCTCCAGGCCATGAGGGCCGACGGCTGAACGGTCCCGCGCCGAAGTCGCCCGTCATGGCATCCCAGGTGTGCCGCGCCCGACCGGGGTTGGGACGCGCACGGGCGTGGCAACCAAGGCCGAACTCGCGGAAATCGTCATTGTCCCCGTCGGACAGCACAGATCACACCCCGGGCCGGGGCCTGTGGGGTCCGGCGAGACCTCAGGCCCCGGCTCGGCCGGATGTCCCGGCGCTCGTGTACACGCGGCTCGCGAACTCGGCGATCTGTTCGTCGCTGAGATTCTTCGCGAGATTTGCCTCCGTGATCATGCCGATCAGGCGGTGGCCGCCCTGGACGTCGATCACCGGCAACCGCTTGATCTGGTGTTCCTCCATGGTTGTCAGGACATCGCCCGCGTCCGCTTCGGCATCGATCCAGTGCACCTTGGCCATGAGTGATCCGGCCTGCACGGTCGCCGGGTCGACACCCTCGGCGCAGCACTTGACGACGATGTCACGGTCGGTGATCAAGCCTGTGAGCCTGTTGTTGTCGCCGCAGATGGGTAGGCAACCGACATTCAGATCGCGCATCATCTTCGCCGCGTCGAACAGTGACTGGTGCGCGCCGACGCACTGCACGCCGCCGGACATGATGTCTCGCGCTCGCAGTTTCGTACCCATGACTTCCTCCCGTTCCGACTGTGTTGCCTCCTCCCTCATCGATCACAACACGAATGGCCCAACACTGCTCCTCAAACGCGTCGGCGATACAGGGATCCCGAGCGTCGCGCCCGGCCGACGGCCCTACCGTGTTGTCGGTGGAGTGGCGGTTGCCCAGGAATGGGCTGCCTCCTTGTCGGAGTCGAGCACATCCTCACCGTAGAGATCCTGCAGCCAATTGGTCTGGTAGATGGTGTCGAGGTAGCGCTCGCCGAGGTCCGGGGCGACGGCCACTGCGGTGAGTTCGCTCGCGTCGTGCCGGGCCAGCCAGTCCGTTGCGCCACTGATTACCGTGCCGGTGGAGCCGCCGAACAGGAATCCGCGCCTGGCCAGACGATGGCAGGCACGTATGGTGTCCGCCTCCTCGACAAGGATCACCTCGTCGACATAGGACTCGTCGAGCAGCGGCGGGCGCATGCTCATGCCCAGGCCGGGAATCATCCGAGGGCCCGGCGAACCGCCGAAGGACACCGAGCCGACACTGTCCACCGCGATGATCCGTACCGGCCGGTGCCAACCCCGGAAGAAACGCGCACAGCCCATCAGGGTCCCGGTGGTGCCGGCTCCGACGAACAGCACGTCCAGCCGCGGGAACTGCCGGGCGACCTCCGGCGCGGTCGTACGGTAGTGCGCCTTCCAGTTGCTCGGATTGGTGTATTGGCTGAGCCACACGTATCGGTCGTCGGAGGCGCACAGCTCGCGGAGGTAGTCGAGCCGAGCGCCGAGAAAGCCGGAGTCCGCTCGCGGTTCGGCGAGCACATGAACCTTGCTGCCCAACGCCTCCATCATCATTCTGTTCGACAGATTGCCGCGGGAGTCCGTCACACACAGGAACTGGTAGCCCTTGCTCGCCGCAATCACGCTCAGAGCCACGCCGAGGTTTCCGGACGAGGACTCGACCAGGATCGATTCCGGTGTCAGGATTCCGTCCCGCTCAGCAGCTTCCACCATCGCGGTTGCGGCCTTCAGCTTGATCGAGCCGGCGAAGTTGAAGCCCTCACACTTCAGAAAGAGTGAATGCCCGAAGATCGACCGGAGGTCGACATAGAGATTCTCTTCGTTGAAGCCGTAGGGAGTGGAAATGACGGGCACCATGGTCTCCTCTGTCTGGAACAGAGCACTTTCGGAGTCATCCGGCAGGGGGCGGCCTCTTCGCCTGTGCGGGCGAGACCCTGTCTCCGACCGGCGGGACAGGGCCCCGGGTCAGCGGCCGCTGTCCCGTGCGTCAGGACCTGCAGCGACGTGACGGGTGTGCGCTTTTGGGCTCATCCTCGAAGGAGCCGCCTGCACTCTCGGCCGGCTCATCCGTACCGGCTCATTTCGTGGAAGAAGTCGTCGACGACGTGCAGCTCTCCGGAGCGGGCCACTTCGGTGTACACGTACTTGCCCACCGCGAGGTCGAGCACCCCGAGACCGAAGGGCGAGAACACCACCGGCCGGTCCGCCGGCACCTTTACCCGTCCGGCCATCACGTCGTACAACGTGCCGTGCAGGAAGTCCCGGTTGCCCGTGAGCTGCTCGGCCAGATGCGGGGACGTGTCGGCCTTGAGGCAGTGCTCGACGTCATCGACGATGTTGGTCGAGGCGAGCAGGATCTCCGGCGCGAGGTCGCGCAGCGACACGTGCAGCACCAGCGGATTGTGTGCGAACCATGACAGGTCGCTGACGTGCGGTTGACCGGCGACCGTGGCGAAGACGACCAGGTCGCTGTTCCGGATCAACTGCTCGGCACTGTCGTGCACGGTGATCCGGCCGGCGGTGTCCGACTGCTCCAGGTAGCACCGGAAGCCTGCAGCGCTCTCGGCGGACAGGTCGTGTACGCCGATCTCGTCGAACGACCAGCCGGTGCCGGCCAGGAAGGTGTGGATGTAGCGGGCGATCAAGCCCACCCCGAAGAACCCGACACGCGTCGGTCGCGGCCGGTCGCGGCTGAGCCAGTCGGCCGCCGACGCCGCCGACGCGGCCGTCCGGGTGGCGCTGATGATCGAACTCTCCAGACAGGCGAACGGGTAGCCGGTGTCAGGGTCGTTGAGGATCAGCACCGCCGATGCCCTTGGGACGCCTGCCGTCACGTTGTCCGGGAAGCTGGAGATCCACTTCAGGCCGTCCACCCGTGCCTTCCCGCCGATCGAGGCGGGCAGCGCGATGATCCGGGAGGACGGGCGGTCGGGGAAGCGCAGGAAGTACGACGGCGGGTTCACCGAATCACCGGCGCCGTGCGCCCGGTAGGTGGCCTCGACCAGTTCCGTGATCCGCTTCTCGCATCTGTGCAGCGTGCGCTGAACCTGGGCACCTGAGATCACCGCGAACGGTGGAACGGTGATCGGTGCGACCGTTGCGGGCTCTCCCGGGGTGGAATCGACGGTGGTCATCGCGTGGTCACCTTCACGGTCGGCGAGCAGTCGTCCAGACGCACCGGATCGGCCATGGCGACGAGCACCTCACGCGGTCCCTCGAAGGGCTCCCGGCTGTGCGCGGTGCGGACGTTGTCGACGACCATCAGGTCGCCGGCCTGCCATGGTTCGCGTGCGGTGTTCGCCTCGTAGACGCCGTTGAGGAGCTGTACGACCTCCTCGCCGATCGGGTCGCCGTTGCCGAAGCGGGTGTTGAACGGCAGCCCGTCGGCGCCGTAGACGTCCACCAGGTACTCGTGCACCTCGGGGGCCATCGTCCACTCGTTGAGGAACGCGATCTGGTTGAACCAGCAGCGTCGGCCGGTGACCGGGTGGCGCACCACGGCGCTGCGGTGCTGTCTGGTACGCAGTCCACCATCGGGCTGCCACTCGAACATGATCGCGTTGGCGCGGCAGTAGCGCTCGACGGCGCCCCGGTCCTCGGTGCCGAAGGCCTCGGCGACGGAAGCACCGATCTCGTCGTTGTAGTTGCGGGTGAGCAGCCAGCCCTCGCGCTCGAACCGCTCGGTCAACTCGGTGGGCAGCGCCTCGAGCACGGTCGGTGAGTCGGCCACCGCAGTCGCCCCGCCGTCGGTGGGCGCGCTGAGACAGGCGAACATCATCAGGCCGGGGAACTCGAGCGTGTAGCTCAGTTCGTGATGCATGCACATCGGCTGGTTCGGCGGCCACTTCGATGAGGAGTACACCCCGTCGGAGTAGGTCTGCCGGGGTGCGAATGCCTCCTGTTCGGACATCAGACCGGTGGCCAGGTTCGAGAAGACGGCTGCGGTCTCGGCCGCGTCACGCAGCCCGAGGCCACGGACCAGGACCGAACCGTGTTCGGCGACGACTGCGCGCAGCGTCTCCCGGTGCTCGGCCGCCCAGGCCGGCGCGTCTGAGGTGACCTCGGCGCTCAGGCGCGGGGGTTTGCCGGATTCCAGTTCCACGTCGACCAGCGACGCCGTGGATGTGGACGACATCTCGATCTCCTTTCGACTGATACTCAAAAAGAAGCGAACAACTCGGTGGCCTGCAGAACCGCCTTGGCTGTCTCGGCCGGACGGGTACGCAGGAAGTAGTGGCCGCCGTCGGCGAGCTCGTGCAGGTCGACCTGCTCGGCCAGAAGCTGCCAGTCGAGGTACCGGCGCGGGTACTCCGCCGTGCTCGGGTCGTCCGAGGCAACGACCACGGTGACCGGCACGGACAGCTTCTGCGCGGGCGGGCTCTCCAGGGCATCGGTGAAGTAGCGGTGAGCGGACACGCAGTCGTGCCGGTACGCGGCGCCGACGTGCTCGGCGTGCTGCGCACCCAGCTCACCGAGTGCGCTGCAGCCGCCGTCCGTGCTCAGGTCCGTGGCGATCTCGGCGTCGCTCCGCCCTGTCAGCTCGGCGATGGCGGCGTGCCGGTCGTCGGCGTCACCGAGCAGTTGCGCGCCGAGGAACACCCGTTGGACGTCCACCCCGCGCTCCCGCAGCCTTCTGGCAGTCTCCACGGCCCACGCGGCGCCCGAAGAGTGGCCCCACAGCAGGACCCTGGTCAGACCACGCCCGGTGATCTCGTCGACGACCTGCTCGACCACCTGCGCCATCGGCGCGAGCGGCTCGCTCTCGGCGGCCACGTCGTGACCGGGCAGCTCGACGGCGTAGACCGCCGGTCCACCGTCCGGCAGTGCCCTGGCCATCGGCTGGAAGTTCACCGCGTTACCGCCGGCGTAGGGGAAGCACACCAGGGCAGAGTTCTGCGCACCGTCCGATTCCGACAGCGGCTGAAGCAGCCCGGCACGCCGCCCGGACCTGCCGTCGACCAGCCCGGCCAGATCGGCGAGGATCGGGTGACGGGTGACATCCTTGAGGGACACCGCGCGGTCCAGGACGATGGCCAGCTTCACTGCCGACAGCGACGTACCGCCTCGGTCGAAGAAGTGGTCCCGCCGGCCGATCTGGTCCTGCGGGATGCCGAGCACCTTCGCCCATGCGGCTGCCAGCTGCTTTTCGGCCGGCGTTTGCGGCGCGCGGAAGTCGTCCCGGATGACATCGAGCTCTCCGGCGAGTGTCTGCAGAGTCCTTCTGTCGATCTTGCTGTTGGCCGTCAGCGGCAGGGTCTCCCGCCAGTGAAAGGCCGACGGGACCATGTACGCGGGCAGCGACCCACCGAGCCGGTCCAGCACCACGTCCGCCTCGAGCGGCCGCAGACCGGAGTAGAACGCCACCAGGTGCTTGCTCTGGTCGGCCCGCTCGGCGACCACGACCGCACCGTCGCGAACACCGGGAACCTGCAACAAGGCGTTCTCGATCTCGCCGATCTCGATCCGGAAGCCACGGATCTTCACCTGGGTGTCGCGGCGGCCGAGGAACTCCAGCTTTCCCCCGGGAGTCCAGCGGCCGTAGTCGCCGCCCCGGTAGAGCCGGGCGCCCTCACGGTGCGGATCGGTCAGGTAGGCCTGCCGGGTCAGCTCGGGGTCGTTGACGTATCCGCGGCCGACGCAGACGCCGGAGAAGACGATCAGTCCGGGGGCTCCGAGCGGCACCGGGCTCAGGTGCTCGTCGACGACGTAGACGTGCACGTTGTTGACTGCGGGACCCAGCAGGACCCGGTCTCCGTCGGGCGCGCGGTCCATGACCTCGTGGTTGGTGTCGTCCGAGGTCTCGGTCAGCCCGTAGGCGTTGACCAGCCTGATCCCGGGCTGGGCGGCGAACCAGCGCTGCACGAGCTCCTTCTTCAGTGCCTCGCCCGTGACCGACACGCACCGCAGCTCCGGCAGCTCGCGAGGGTGCTGATTCAGCCAGGACACCACCACGTCCAGGTAGGAGGGCACGAGCTGGAGGACTGCGACCCGGCCGTCGATGATCTTGTCGACGAACCGCTGGACGTCCAGGATCACCTCCTGCTCCACCAGCAGGGTCCGTCCCCCGACCAGGAGCGCGGACATCAGCTGCCAGAGCGAGATGTCGAAGCATTGGGGTGCGGTCTGGGCGACCACCTGTCCCTCGCCGATCTCCAGGTCGTCGATCTTGGCGTAGAGGTGGTTCAGCATGCCCGCGTGCTCGCACATCGCGCCCTTGGGCTCACCTGTGGAGCCGGAAGTGAAGTAGATGTAGGCGAGCTGGTCGGATGCGACGTGGGCGGCCAGGTCATCGTCGGCGTGGTCTTCCTCGTAGGCTGCGCCGACGAAGAGCTTCTGGACCCCGGGCAGTGGGCCGAGGGCCTGGTCGAGCGTGGCGGTGCTGCCGGGTTCGGTCAGCACGAACTCGCATGCGGCACGGGAGAGCATGGCCGCGAGCCGCTCGGCCGGGAAATGCGGCTCGATGGGCAGGTACACGCCACCGGCCTTGAAGACCGCGAGGACGGCGACCATCCAGTCCAGGTTGCGTTCGGTCACCACCGCGACGACATCTTCAGGGCGCAGCCCCCGCCCCAGCAGGGCTCGTCCCACCCGGTTGGCGCGCGCGTTGAGTTCCCGGTACGTCAGTTGCAGATCCCCGTGCACTGCGGCGACGGCGTCCGGGTGTGACGCCACCCGCTGCTCGAACAGTTCGTGGAACCGGTGGTCCGGCAGCTCCCGGTGCGGACCGGCGAGTTCTTCGAGCTGGAAGCGGAGCTCCTCGGCGGAGAGCAGGCTCTGCCGATCGTGCCCGGCGTCCGGATCGGCGGCGATCAGTGCGAGTGCGGTGAGGTGGTAACCGGCGATCCTGGCGGCGCAGTCCTCGTCGAGTGCTTCGGTCCGATACCGCAGCCGCAGCGCAAGGTGGCCGCCGCGTTGTGAGAACCCCACCCACAGCAAGGTGTCATCGGTGACTTCGCCGCCCATGCCGTGCGGATCGAACACGACCTCGATCGACGGCTCGGCCAGGCCCAGTTCGTACCTGAGCTCATCGACCGGGAAATCCTGGTGCGACAGCAGCTCCGACGCGACCCGATGCGCTTCCAGCAGCAGAGTCCGCCACGAGTCGGGCTCCGTCGACAGCCGGCAGAGCAGCGGTCGGCCGCCCTCCGCCCCGACATATCCGGTCGCGACCTCGTGCTCGCCGGAGAGCGCGGCGAGCACCTTGGCGTGCGCTGCCAGCAGCACCGAGTCGAGCGGCACCGCCAGGTCCTCGGCCAGCCGGCCCAGCGCCGCCACGACGTCGTCGCAGATCGGCGCGTCGTGTTCGCCGACGCCCTTCACCGGATCGAGCGTCCACCGCGGGATTTCGGTGAGTCCACCGGCGACGAGTACATCGCGCCAGAATTCCCGGTCGGCCTTCACTTGCGTTCCCATCTGGCCGTCTCTCTCCAATCGCCTCAGCTACCGTGCTTTGCCGCACCGACAAGGGCCGGGCTGCTACCCCTTCCGTGTCAGCGCCTCGGGCTGATGAGGGGCGTCTCGCATCTCCGCGGCGGGGTTTCCTCCCCAGCGTGCGTGCGGGGGGACCTCTTCGCCCTTCATCAGGAAGGAGTCCGGTGCGAGCACCGCGCCGGCGCCCATCGTCACGCCGTAATGAACGTGGGCTCCCACACCGACGGTGCAGCCGGCATCGAGGGTGCTGCGATCGGACTTGAAGGTGCCGTCCTCCTGCGAGTGGCACTGGATCTTGCTTCCCGCATTGAGCGTGCAGTCGTCTCCGACGGTGGTGAGCGTCCGCTCCGTCATATAGCAGCCGTCGTCGAAGACCCTGCTGCCGATCCGAACCCCCAGCATTCGCCAGATCACGTTTTTGAAAGGCGTTCCGTTGAAGATGTTGAGGTAGGTGTCGGGCACCTTCCAGAGGCGTTCGTGCCACCAGAAGTAGGGCTCGTAGATGGAGCACACCTGCGGCTGCAGCCTACGGAATGCCGCGATGCCGCGCTCCACCAGTACGAAGTAGACAGCGGTGAATCCGAGACTGAACACCAGGAACGCGGCGATCATCACATGCCCGTAGGAGTCGTACAGTTCGGCGTTCGCCAGGCCGAAGATCGTGAGCACGAAGAAGTGCAGCCACCGCACGAGGAGGAAGAAGATCATCGAGCGGATGTTGTAGCGGTTCTTCGCAGCGAGGCTGCGGCGCAACTCGTCGCCGGTGCGCAGATGGTCGAACCGGGAATCGCGCTCGACCGACCGGGGAATCTCGAAGCACGGCGAGCCGAGCAGTCCCACCCCTTCGCGCACCTCGCCTTCGAGCGGAACCATCACCTTCGTCGCGAGGAGACAGTTCTCGCCTGTTCTGGCCCCCGAGGGATAGGCGATGTTGTTCCCGAGGAAGTTGTATGACCCGATCGAGGCCCGGGACACCCGGAAGGACGTGCTCGAATAGTCGGCGTTGATGACGGAGAGCCCGTCGGCGACCATCGTCCCGCTCCCGACCGAGCACAGAAACGGGGTCTCGTGCTGCACTTCCGTGCCGAAGTTCGACCCGGTCTGCTCGACCTGGGACAAGTCGTATCCGATGCCGCGCAAGTAGTGGACGATGTAGGAGCTGTCACCGAACAGCCATGTGAAGAACTTGATGTTGGTCATGCGCCCGATCGCCCGGTGCGCCGAGTAATGAAGCCCGTACAGCGGATAGACCTTGTCCGGCTTGACGACCAGGTTCAGCAGGCGCGGAACGGTGAACATCACTGCCAGGCCCACGACGACGAAGCCGAAGAACAGCAGCAGGGAAAGGACCAGTGCGTCGACGTAGAGATCCGGCGACGTGAGCCCTTCCGTGCCCGGCCCCAGCCGGTCGTGCAGCGCCGGAACCAGGGTTGCCAGCATGTACGCGCCCCCGACGGCCAGTGGCACGTAGAGGAAGAGCAACTGAAGCACGGTGATGAGACCGAAGCCGACCCGGCGCAGCGTGCCGCATTTGGCCGGCTCGATCCTCAGATAGTCGTGCTGTGTGGGCTGTGCCGGGGACCCGTGCCAGCGCTGACCGCCCGGGACCGCCTGGCCGCTGTACAGCGTGGAGGTGTGGCCGAGTTGAGCCCCGTCGCCCATCGAAACGTCGATGTCGAGCACGGTCTTCTCACCGATGAACACGTCCCGGCCCAGGGTGACCCGGCCGGTCTGGATACGGCCTGCGTGCGCCCGGTAGCAGAGGAAGAACGAGTCCTTGCGGATCACCGTGCCGGCGCCGACGGTGAGCAGGTCGGGACAGACGGGAACGTTGCGGGAGAGGATCGTGACGCCTCTGCCGATCCGTGCGCCCAGCGCTCGCAGGTACAGCACGTACAAGGGATTGCCGACGAAGAAGATCATCGGGTTGGCGTGGATCAGCACCTTGACGGTCCAGAAGCGCAGATAGGTCAGCCCCCAGACCGGGAACTCGCTTGGTTTGCACCTGCCGATGAGGAGCCATTTGGCCGCGACCGGGAAGGTGCACAGAGCGACGAAGCCGATGCCTCCGAAGATGAACGACCGCAGATAGATATCGATGACACCCGATCCGGCGGAGACCCATGCATAGCCCCGGTCGGCGACAAGTCCGGCGAGGAAGGAGTACCCCAGGAAGAGCAGGAACTGCAGGATTCCGCAGAGGGCATATCCCGCCGTGCGGGCCGGCGCCACCATCCCGGTCGGCACCGGGACCGACGGCTCGACGGGCGCAGCATTCGCGAGCCCCGTCGCCAGGGTGCGGATCGTCGGGTACCGGTAGATGTCCTTCATCGACGCCGAGGGAAGGTCTGCATGCTTCCTGACTCGTGCACAGAAATGAGCCATCACCAATGAGTTGGCGCCGAGGTCATCGAAGAAATGGCTGTCCACCGACACCCATTCGACGCACATGACGTCAGCCAGCACTTCGGCGAGGTTCTTCTCGATGCCGGTCTCCGGGCCGGTGTACCGGCGTGTACCGATTGCGGATTCATCCGGCCCGGGAGTCAAGACGTCGAGGGGTTGATCCTCCATGCGAGCTCCTTGAGGAACTTTCGAGCGCCGTCGTCATTACGGCCGGCGCCCTGTACTCGCGGTTTCGATGGCCGGAGCGAGTGGTCCGGAAGCCACGAGATCGGGATCTGTTGTCCATATCCCAAACCGCTGCCTCAGTCTTAGCCGTCCACCGTCGGGCTGCCACTCGAACTCGGTCGCCCTGGTGCGGCAGTAGCTGTCCCGGTTCACTCCTCGTCCGTGATCCTGCCCGGCGGGACGGCGGTGATCTGCGCCTGCGATTCGACGTACTGCACGCGAGTGATGCGTAGCTGTGTGTAGCGGGACACGGTCGCGATTGCGGGCCCGAACCCCGCAGCCGGCTGGGCGCCCCTATCACGGCAGGCGGTCGCGCGTGGCGCACAGGCCGCAACCGTCTGATGTCACTCCATCAGCGAGAAACGCCCGCCCCCGCCGGAGTGATCGGGGTCATGCTCCGAGACCCTTCACCCACTGGTGTCATAGTGCGGCTGACGCATTACGAAGCGATCGTGCAGGGCGGACTCGGTACACGCCGCACACGCCGGTGACGTGCTCCGCGGCCCCGGAGCGGGCGGACCCGGCAAACACCTGGTCATCGCGGCCTGCGGACAGTGGGCGAAGGCCCCGCTGTACGGCCTGCTACCAGCCCGGACCGCAGTCGGCGGGCCACCGCTGCAGCCACACCTCCCGTGCCTGTACCAGCATTGCTCGTCAACATGCTGCGCGAGCACATCAACCGGTTCGGCATTGCCCGGATGGCCGAGTCCTCAGAGGCGCGGCCGGCGACCAGGTTCGGGGACCGGGACCGGGACCGACGGTTCGGCCGGGAGGTCATCCGGTGGGCGCCGGCCGGTGGTGCGCCAGGGCCCGCGCCACCAGGGCGTCGGGCTCGGGGCGTGCCTGCAACGCCTTCAGGACCAGCAGCCACCACCGGTGCAGGCGGTCGGAGAGGTCCTCGTGCTCCGCCATCTCCTCGGTGAGGTCGTACAGCCCGAAGAACGTGCACACCAAGGTCGTGGCGGTGCTCGACGGCTCGACGTCGTCAGCGAGTTCGCCCTCGTCGCGTGCCTCGGCCAGAAGGCGCGTGACGGCAGCCGTCCAGACGGCGAAGGGAGTGGGTATGGCGACGTCGATGGTGCGGCGCTCAGCCCACAGACGCGCGCCGGCCCGGGTCATGACGTCGTCCCGCAGTGCCTTGGCGATATCGAAGCTGAGGGCGACCAGCTTCTCCAGCGGCGGTACCCCGGGGGCGGCATAGCGGCCGGCCAGCAACGGCCAGGATGCGAACTGTTCGCGCACGACCGCCAGGGCGAGTCTCTCCTTGCTGGAGTAGTGGAAGTAGACGGCTCCGCTGGTGCGTCCCGAAAGTTCGCTGATCTCATTGATGCTTGTCCGCACGTACCCTTGTTCAACGAAAAGGTGTGCTGCGGCTTCCAGCAGAGACTTTCGGGTCGCGCGCGCCCTGTCTTGCATGCGTGTTCTGCCTTCGATCGTCTGTGCCCATTTTTTTGATCCGGGAATGTAGTGCGCCGTGGCGCACTGACGGCGCTTCATGCCATTAATGCGTGGAGATTATTATTGTCCTCGGGTCGTAAATGGGTACGGTCAATGGCGGAAATTCGCGCTTCGTCGGTGCAGCCGAGCGCGGTCGCCGGTCTGTGGGGTTCGGCAGCTTCGGTCAAATGCCCTTGATTTCAACGAAGTTGGCGGACGAGAGGCTTCGTTCGCCGTTGCCGGATGTCGCGCGCGCTTCGCGAATACTCGGTGGTGAGCGTTCCGTCAAACACTCGAAATGATGATTGCGCCCTCTCGTTCGGGAAAATAACGTAGTCATCACGATGTTTCTGGGTTCTTCCGGAGAAGATCGGACGATGTCCGCCTCCGGAGGGCCCGGAAGCGAAGCATCAGCCTTCACGCGTGGTCGAGCAGGACTCGTTCGACAGCGCACCTTCTGCGGCCGAGCGGGCCTCTCCGCAGCCCCCTGCTTGCAACTGCGAGCACCGACGCGGCGGGGCGGCGCGCTCTTCGAGAACGGCAGGCAAATGACACCTCGTCACATCTTCACTTGGTCCCCGGCCGCCATCGTCTTCGACTGTGACGGAACCCTCGTGGATACCGAACGGCACTGGCAGGACGCGCGTAGCCGGGTCTTCGGAGAGTTCGGGCTGAAGCCCCGCCCCGGCTTCGCCGAGCGGGCCAAGGGCGTGCACTACACCGAGTGCGGCAGCCTCATGGCCAGAGAGGCCGGGAAGCCGCAACTCGCCGACGACATGACGCATGCGCTTCTGAGACACTTCACGGCGCTCGTTGCCGAAGACCCCGTGACCATGCCCGGTGCGGCGGCACTGGTCCGCCTCGCCTCCCGCCACATCCCGCTCGCGGTCGCCAGCAACTGCCCTTTGGACGTGGTCGAGTCCACCCTCGCCCGAGTCGGCCTCCTCGGCCACTTCGCCCATGTCGTCGTCGCGGGTGATGGACTGCTGCCGAAACCTCATCCGGACGTCTACGCCACCGCGGTCCGCCTGTGCAGCGTGCGGCCGGAGGACGCGATGGCTGTGGAAGACTCGATCACCGGCGTCGAGTCGGCTCGGAGAGCAGGCATGCGCGTGCTCGGCGTGGGACCTCGACCGGCCGAAGAGGGGGCTGACCAGGCCGACCTGTGGCTGCGCACTCTGGCCGATCCGGAACTCCAGGCATGGGCCCATGCCTGGGCGGATGAGACCGCCTGAGGCTTGTCCCGTACTGACATCGAGGTTGACGCGCCCCTTCCCACCGGCCACCACAGCGGAGCTGTCGGTCTACCGCCGGCGTCGCGACTCAGGAGCAGGTCACCAACGTCCTGCCCTCCTGCACCTGGCACTTCAGTCGGACTTGCTCACTTGCGCTGGTCAACGACTTGGGTGTGGAGAATGCAGTGGGCTGGAGCGGGGGTGGGGCGGTCTCTGTCGGGCCGTCCCGCGAACAGGAGGCCACGCTGCTCGTACCGGACTGCGTGGCAGTCGCCGCCGGGCTCGACCAGGGCGTCGGCGGACGGTGATTCGCGGCACGCTTCCGGTGCGCAGGGCGACTCATGTGCAGGGTTGCCTGGAGGGCAACGGAGCCTCCAGGCAACCGAGTTAACCCTCTAGAAGAATCCAAGCTTCTTCGGGCTGTATGAACAAAGAATGTTCTTCGTCTGCTGATAGTGCTCCAGCATCATCTTGTGGTTCTCGCGGCCGATCCCGGACTGCTTGTAGCCACCGAAGGCCGCGTGTGCCGGGTAGGCGTGGTAGCAGTTCGTCCAGACCCGGCCGGCCTGGATGGCGCGGCCCGCCCGGTACGCGGTGTTCATGTCGCGAGTCCATACACCGGCCCCGAGGCCGTACAGCGTGTCGTTCGCGGTCCCGATCGCGTCGTCGAAGTCGGAGAAGGACGTGACCGCCACGACCGGGCCGAAGATCTCCTCCTGGAAGACCCGCATCCGGTTGTCGCCCTCGAAGATGGTGGGCTGGATGTAGAAGCCGCCCGCGAGCTCCCCGTCGTATTCGATCCGCTCACCGCCCGTGAGGACCTTCGCGCCCTCCTGCCGGCCGATGTCCAGATACGAGAGGATCTTCTTCATCTGCTCGTCGGAGGCCTGTGCGCCGATCATCGTGTCCGTGTCCAGCGGGTGCCCGGGCACGATCCGTTCGGTGCGGGCGATGCCCGCTTCCAGGAATTCGCCGTACACCCCGCGCTGGATGAGGGCTCGCGACGGACAGGTGCAGACCTCGCCCTGGTTGAGAGCGAACATGGTGAAGCCTTCGAGGGCCTTGTCGCGGAAGTCGTCGTCCGAGTTCCACACGTCGTCGAAGAAGATGTTGGGCGACTTGCCGCCGAGTTCCAGGGTCACCGGCCGGAGGTTCTCGGAGGCGTACTGCATGATCAGCCGCCCCGTCGAGGTCTCACCGGTGAAGGCGACCTTCGCGACCCGCGGGCTGGAGGCGAGCGGCTTGCCGGCCTCCGTTCCGAAGCCGTTCACGATATTGACGACGCCGGGCGGCAGCAGGTCGGCGACCAGCTTCAGCCATACGTGGATGGAGGCCGGGGTCTGTTCGGCCGGCTTCAGGACCACCGCGTTGCCGGCCGCGAGCGCCGGAGCCAGCTTCCACGTGGCCATCAGGATCGGGAAGTTCCACGGGATGATCTGCGCGACGACGCCGAGCGGCTCATGGAAGTGGTATGCGACCGTGTCGTCGTCGATCTCGCTCAGCGAGCCCTCCTGTGCGCGCAACGCACCGGCGAAGTAGCGGAAGTGGTCGATGGCGAGTGGGATGTCGGCGGCCAGGGTCTCGCGCACCGGCTTGCCGTTGTCCCAGCTCTCGGCGACCGCGAGCTCCTCCAGATGGGCCTCCATCCGGTCGGCGATCCTGTTGAGCAACCCCGCGCGGTCGCCGGCCGCCGTGGCTCCCCAGGCGGGCGCCGCGGCGTGTGCCGCGTCCAGGGCCAGTTCGACGTCCTCGGCCGTGCCGCGGGCGATCTCGGTGAATGAGCGGCCGTCGACGGGGCTGGGGTTCTCGAAGTACTGACCACGGACGGGCGGTACGTAGGCGCCGCCGATCCAGTGGTCGTAGCGGGACTCGTACGAGACGATGGCGCCCTCGGCACCCGGCGCGGCGTAACGGGTCATCTCTGTGGCCTCCCGGTCCGGTACCGCCCGCCATCGGGCGGCCCTCGGCGCGAGGGTAGGCAGCGGTACGTTGCAACCCCGTTGCACAGGGTGCGCGGGGCATCGGCTACCGCTGCTCGGCGTCCAGCGCCCGGACCCTGGCGAGGAGAGCCGGGCGCTGGACGGCCGGAACGGCCGCGGCGAGCGCTTCCCACACCGGGAGGTCGTCCTCGCCCCACGGGCTGTAGGCCCAGTCGGCCAGCAGTCCCGGGTCACCTCGTGCGATGAGCGCCGCCCTCAACTGCTCGTCGAGCCGGCGCCGCAGCCGGACGACGGAAGGCGCCCGCGAGCCCGGCAGCAGCGGGCCCGCGTACGCCGCGAGCGCCGCGGTCACCGCCCCCGACGCCAGCCGGCGCGCCACCGTGTCGAAGTCCGCGTCGACCGGGGCCGAGAGCCGGTACGGGCGGGAGAGGAGGAGCTCCGGACCGAGCAGCCCCCGCAGCCTGGAGAGTTCGGCCCGCAGCGTCACCGGGTTGACCGACTCGTCCTCGTACAGCTCGACGAGCAGTTCGTCGCCGCCGAGGCCCTCGGGGCGGCGGGCCAGCGTCGCCAGGATCTCGCTGTGCCGTCTGCCGAGCCGGATCCTGCGGCCTCCCGTCACCAGCAGCGCCTCGTCCCGGCCGAGTGCGCTGAGGCGCACGTTCCCGGCGCCCGGTGCGGGGGCGAGCAGTGCGAGGTGCGACTCGGCGGCGCGGGCCACCGCCTGTACGAACGCCAGGCTGTGCGGGTGCGCGAGCCGGTTCCCGCCGGTGATGTCCACGGCACCCAGCACCCGTCCGGTGTGTGGGTCGTGCAGCGGTGCCGCCGCGCAGGTCCACTGCTGGACCGGCCGCAGGAAGTGCTCGGCGGCGAAGACCTGCACCGGACGGTCCACGGCGATGGCGGTACCCGGCGCGTTCGTCCCGGCCGCCGACTCGGACCAGCGGGCGCCCTCCACGAAATTCATCCGGCCGGCGGCCCGCCGGGTCACCGCAGGTCCTTCGACCCACAGCAGTCTGCCGTGCTCGTCGCACACGGCCAGGAGATGCTCCCCGTCCGTCGCGTAGGCGCCCATCAGTTCACGGATCACCGGCATGGCCCGGGCCAGCGGATGACCGTCCCGATACGGTCCGAGGTCGTCCGGGCCCAGTTCGACCAGGGCCGCACCGTCCGGGCTGACCCTGGCCCGCGCCGAACGCCGCCACGACTCACCGACGACCGGACGCACCGGCCGTTCCAGCCGCCCTGCCGAGGTGAACACTTCGTGTGCGCGGCGCAGCTGACCGATCCGCGCACCCGGGTCCGTATCGGCTGCCAGCGCCACCCAGGGATCCGTCAACTCACCCTCCCGTCCAGGGGCTTCCCGTACGCCCATCGTCGTCGCAGCCGGCCGCTGCGACAACCGCGGTGAAGCGAGCGATCGGCCCGGGTGGCGAAGGCAGGTCAGCCCGCCGAGTACAGATTGACGAGCCGGATGTACCGCACCCAGTCCCAGTTCGGGCCGGGATCGGTGTGGTCGGTGCCGGGGACCTGGGCGTGGGCGAGGATGTGCGCGCGGTCCTTGGGGATGTTGTAGCGGTCGCACACCGATGCTGTCAGCAGCGCGGACTTCTCGTACATGGCGTTGGTGAAGTACGAGGGTTCGTCCACCCAGCCCTCGTGCTCGATCCCGATGCTGCGCGTGTTGTAGTCCCAGTTGCCCGCATGCCAGGCGATGTTCTTCTCCCGGACGCACTGGGCGACATAGCCGTCGACCGAGCGCACCAGATAGTGCGCGGAGACCTGCTTCGCCGGATTCTGGAAGATCCCGATCGTGTCCGGGTACGTCTCCTGTGTCACATGGATGATGACGTACTGGACCGGATAGGCCGAAGGCCGGCTCGACACCGTGTAGTTGGAGGTGGAGGCGGGCGTCCAGTGGGCGAGCGGATAGTCCGTGTCGCCCGCGGTCGTGTCGGCCATGGCGCGGGTGGAGGCCGGGATCAGGGCGGCGGCCGCCGTCGCGGCGGCGCCCTGGAGGATCCTTCTGCGGTGCATGAACACTCCTGTGTGTGGGGGGAGAGAAGGACGGGGTGTGAGGGGGTGTGAGGAAGGACGGGGACGAGTGGGTGATCAGGGGCTGGCCAGCAGGGCCGCGGTCTCCCGCAGATGGCGGTGGAGCCCGCGGTGAGGGTCGCCCGCCGGCAGCCATTCCTTGCGGATCTTCGCCACGCAGGTGTAATTGGTGTCGCACACATTGGCCAGCGGGGCCTCACCGGCCTGGCTGACCAGCTGGTAGGCGTCGAGTTCCGACAGGCCGTAGTCGCGCGCGAGCCACTGGACCAGGTCCAACTGGGAGATCCGGAAGGCGTCTTCGAGCGGGCGGGCGGAGCCGGTCGACATCAGGTTGGTGTCGGACTCGATGCGCGGCCACGGCGTCGTGACACCCTTCAGCAGCTCGACGAGCACCACCGTGTTCATCGCGCACTCCACGGCGACCCCGCAGGTCTCGCCCTCGCCCTGACGGGCATGGCCGTCGCCCAGGCTGAGCAGCGCCCCCTCGACGTTGACGCCCAGGTAGCAGGTGACGCCCGCCCGCATCTCGGGCGTGTCCATGTTCCCGCCGTGCGCGTCCGGGACCAGCGCGGACCGTACCTCCAGGTTGGCCGGGGCCACCCCGACCGTGCCGTGCATCGGGTCCATCGGCAGTTCCACCTGGATGTCGCTGTCCCGGGCGCTGAACAGACAGGTGCGGCGCGCCCGGTCCAGCTGCCACATCCACACCGCCTCGGGCAGCGGCGCCTGCAAGGACGCGGTGGTGTGGGTGGAGGTGAGCGCCCCGAAGAGCGGCACGGTCGTCGAAGCCGCCCAGTCCCGGGCCGGTTCGACGGAGACGAAGTGCACCGCGACGGTGTCGCCGGGCTCCGCGCCCACCACATGGAAGGGTCCGGTCTGCGGGTTCAGGAAGGGGAACTCGCAGACCTCGGAGACCAGGTCCTTCTCGGAGCGGACGCGCCCGGCGAAGCAGTCCTCCGTGTACACGTCGAGGAACGTCCCCGGCTCGATGCGGGCGACCGGAGCCGCTCCACCGAAGGTCCAGGCGTACCCGCCCTGCTTGGGACAGACGGTCAGGATGCGGGGGTCGTTCATGGCTGTACTGCTCCTGTCTCTGCTGCCGTCCCGGCTTCTGCGGCCGGCGCCGGGGTGTCGTCGAGATGGATCCGTCCGGTCTGGGCCACCCGCTCCGGATGTCTGCGCAGCAGCACCACGAGGACAACGATCCCGATCAGCATCCAGACACCGACGACCGGACCGGCGTACGAGACGGGCGCGCTGAGTTCGGAGACGAAGTCGAACGCCGGGATCCCGGCGGCCGTAAGCAGGGCGGGGACGAACGCCGCGATGCCCAGCACCGGGAACAGCAGGTGGAGCACGGGGTTGAAGGCGTCGCGACGTCGTCGAAGGAAGTACCCGGCGCAGGACAGATTCACGATGATGTACACACCGATGATCACCGTGACGATCACGGTGGCCAGCAGCGTGAACGCGGTCACCGGGTCAAACCCGAGACCCAGTCCGAGCGCCGCGCCGACCGCGATCACGAACTGCACGGCCACGCCGAAGACGGGGGAGCGGAACCGAGGATGGAGCCTCGCGAACGCCTGCGGGAACACGCCGATACGGCCGAGGGCGAACGCCGTCCGGGTCGACACGTTGGCACACGCGTTGGCGTTGGCCACGGTCGAGTTGACCACGGCGAGGAAGAGCAGCACCCAGAGCAGCCCGAACGAGGCGCGGGCCACCCCTTCCCAGGAGGCCGCCCCCGATCCACCGAATCCGGCGAACCTGTCGGGCCCGAAGTACACCGACATCGCATACGTGGTCAGGACGTACACCAGGCCGATGGAGAGCGCCGCACCGAGCACCGCACGCCGCATCGTGCGCCGGGGGTTGCGGGTCTCCTCGGCGAGCGGGGCCGCAGCCTCGAAGCCGGCGAAGGCGAGCACGGTGTAGACCGTCCCGGCGAAGATCCCGCTGACGCCGCCGTATCCGTCGGCGGTGTGCGAAGTGCCGAACACCGAAAGGGTGTTGTCCGCACCGGCCTGCCCGATGAGCAGCACGGCGAAGGCGACGAAGACGAGCACCTCGAAGATGCCGAGCACGGTGCCGAACCGGGCGGAGGCCCGTACACCGAAGTACCCGGCGAGCGCGATGATCACCGCGCCCAGCAGCGACCAAGGCCACCACAGGTCCGCCGGGTAGGAGGACCACTCCTGGTGCAGCGTCCCCGCGGTCGTGAAGCCGAGCTGGAGCAGCAACAGCGCGGGGACCAGCGCTTCGACGAAGACATAGCCCCAGCCGACGAGGAACCCGATGGCCGGGTGCAGCCCCTGCGCGGAGTAGGTGGCGACGGAACCGGCGGCCGGTAGCCGGCGGGCCAGTTCGGCGACGCACGAGGCGGTGAACAGGCAGGCGACCAGGGCCACCAGCACGGACAGCGGCAGACTGCCGCCCGCGAAGGCGGCCCCGGCCGGAATCGACGCGGCGATGGCCGCGGCGGGTGCCATCGCCGTGACGCTCTGGAACAGGACCTCGCGCAGCCCGATGGCGTCGCGCAGGAGTCCGCTGTCCGATTCCCCCGACATCCCGCGGCTCCCTTGGTGTCCGATGACCGGAAGGTGCTGTCCGATGTGCGGCCGAGTGTCTCGCGCGCCCTACCGTACGGGCGCCGCGCGGGTGGCGAAAGACGGCGGGACGGAAATGGTCTGTGCGGACCGGGGAGAGCGCCGGAATGTAGGTCGATGTCGGTACGGGCGCGGCCACCTGGGATCAGTGGCCGCGCCGGAGGCGGGGAGCGTGCGGAGTGAAGTCTGTTACGGAGACGAGGTATTGATGAACCCGCTCCTCGGCGGGCAGGTGTTGCGCAGGGATGGGCTGCGGCGGAAGCGCCTGTCCGCGGGTCAGTCGTGCAGCGGGCGGGCGAGCTTCAGCTCAGTCACCGACGTCTCGATGCCGCTGTCGACCAGCCGGCCGTTCGCGTCGAACGCCTCGGCACCGTCGGTCATCCCGAAGTCGTTGTCGTTGATGAGTACGAGCGTGTCCCGGCCCGTCACCGCAACGCCTTCGATCTTCCCGGGCACGCCCGCGACCTTGCCCAGGTCGACGACCAGGCTCTTGCGGAGCACCGGCACGCCCGATGCCGAGGGGTCGGTGAGTTCCTCGTACGAGGGAGACGTCGTCGGTTCGTCCCAGGCAGACCCCAGGATTCCGGAGCCGCGCGGGAGCGTCACCCGGTGCAGCCGGGCCGCCTTGTCCGTGCGCTCCTCGACCAGCAGTTCGTGCCGGCCGAGCGCGACGACCGAGGAGATCTTGAGCTCGGAGGTGTCGTCCTCGCCCGGATCCACGACATCCACCGCGTCGAACCGGTAGGCGTACTCCGCGGTGACCGCGCGCTTCTTCGTCGAGAAGCGCAGCAGCCGCACATTGCGCGAAGCCTCGCCCGCTTCCTGGTCGGGCAGCGAGAGCGGGCTCTGCACAGCGAGCACCAGATCGCCGCCCGGGAGGAGGGCCAGCCCCTCGAAACCTCGGTTGGTCTTGCGGTGAAGAAGTACGCCGGGCAGCGCCTCCACCACTGGATAGTCGGCGCCCGTCAGCCCGAGACCCTCCGGCACGTAGCGGGCGAGCACCCGGCCGCGCGCGGAGACATGCACCAGGGAGGGGCCGTACTCGTCGACGAGCCAGAAGCTGCCGTCGGCGGCACGGACGATGCCTTCGGTGTCCAGACCGTTCGGGTCGTACCCGAGCGACGTCTTCGCGTCGTAGGTGTACGGGGCCTCGTCACGGCCCGGCTGGTTCGGCAGACCTGTGACCGCGGCTCCGGACCGGGTGGTGATCGGGATGGCCTGGAGGACCTCGACGCGCTTCCCGCTGACCCGCACCTTGACGATCGCCGGGTCGAAACCGGGAACCGGGAAGGTGCGACGCTTCTTCCCGTCGACCTTGATCTGCCCGTTGGGCCCGCGGTCGGTGACGGTCCAGAACTCGCCCCGGCGGCCCGCCGGACAGATGTCGCTGCCGATGCCGCCGAGCCGAACCCCGCGGTCGTTCGTGACCGTCCCCGGCAGCAGCCCGTTGCTGAAGCCGGCGAGCGGAACGTCGCCGAGCACCGCGGTCCCGGTGACCCGCGCCGTGCGTTCCGGACGCTGGTACCGGTCCTGCGCGCCGGTTGCCGTTCCCGACGCGATCACCGTACCGAGCAGGGCGAGCGGCAGGCCGACGGCAAGGGAACTACGGACAACGCGGGCGGACATGGGGCCTCCTGATGCATGAACAGCTCTGACGGCCGTCAGGTTCCGCTCTCGCTCTCAACGCGCGGTGACGTCCAGGTGAACGCACGGGCAGAATGCGGCGACGGGCGGGGACGGGGACGGAGCCGAAACTCGGTCGCCCCCGCCCCGCCGCCCGTCGCCGACCGGCCTCGCCGGCCGTACGAGCGGGGCTCAGTCCTCCGAGGCGCCCGAGCAGGCCAGCGCGGCCGCCGGGTCGTCGTCCGCCGGACCGGCCGGGACCCAACGCCCGCCCTCCCTCCGGTACGGCCACCAGCGTCCGTCGCGTCCGTACCGGAGCTGCGTGCCACCGTCCACCGCGGTCCACCGATTCCCTGTCGACCGCAGCCGGGGCCGCTCGCCCTCCTCCCACGCCTGGGCGAGCCGGGCCCGCGCCCTGGCCAGGTGCTCCGGATCGGGCGTCCACTCCTCTTCGAGCACGGTCAGCGCCGCCACCCCGCCGTACCGCCAGGCCCGCACCGCCGCGTCGAGCTCCGCTCCTTGCCGCCCCGAACCGGCCGCCAGCCGCTTCATGATCCAGGGCTCGGGCCTCGCCTCCGCGGCCAGTCGCACGGCATCCTGATGCGCGGTCAGCCCGGTCGGCAGCGGCTGCTGCCCATGACCGGGCGAGAGCGCGTCGGCCAGCATCCGGTGGGCGCGTGCCGCACCGTCCGTCGCCAGCACCTCCAGTGCCGCCGGATCGATACCGGCCTGCGCTTCGGACTCCGTGTCCAGGGACGGCGCCGATCCTGGCTCTGCGGGCAGCGGCGGGGGATCGGGCAACGGGGGCAGGATGTCCCGGGCGGCGAACGCCTCGTCCGCCCGTACACCATGCCCGTCGGCCTGCGCCGCCGCCGCGGCCTGCGTCCCGTCGGCCGGACCGGACGCCACGTGCCCCTCGGCTCGGGCCGCTATCCGGACCTGGAGCTCGTTCAGCAGCCGCCGCTCACCGCGCCCCCGCATCAGCAGCAGAACGAACGGGTCCTGATCCAGCAGCCGCGCCACCTGGTAGCACAGCGCAGCCGTGTGCGGACAGTGGTCCCACGCGTCACAGGTGCACTCCGGGTCCAGATCGCCGATCCCGGGCAGCAGCTCCACCCCGGCCGCCGCCGCGTCCTCCACCAGGTGCGGCGGCATCTCCCGGTCCAGCAGCGCCGCGATGTGCCCGGCCCGCTCGACGGCCATCGCGAGGAACCGCTCCCAGTCCGCCTCGCTCAGCTCCTGGAGCAGCACATCGCTGCGGTACGTGGACGAGTCCCCGTCGCGAACCACCGCGGTGATCCGGCCGGGCCGCACGGAGACCGCACCGACCCGGCCCTCGCGGGCGAACCTGCGCCCCTTCTTCAGCTGCTGGCCGTCCAGCGCGGTGTCCTCCAGGGCCTTCAGCCACGCCTGGCCCCACCAGGACCGGGCGAAGCCACGGCCGTGAGCGGGCGGCAGCGCGGCGAAGGTTCGTTCCTGACCCGGAGCGGCGTCACCCCGGCCGGCGCTCCCGTACCCGCCGCCGTCGTAGCGGTCGTCGTCGTGTCCGTCGCTCATCGTGTGCCCCCTCGCAGCTCCACCAGATCGGCCAGTTCCGCATCGGTCAGTTCGGTCAGCGCCGCCTCGCCGGAGCCGAGCACCGCGTCCGCGAGCCCCTGCTTGCGGGCCAGCATGCCGGCGATCCGGTCCTCGATGGTGCCCTCGGCGATCAGTCGGTGCACCTGCACCGGCTGGGTCTGACCGATCCGGTACGCGCGGTCGGTGGCCTGAGCCTCGACCGCCGGGTTCCACCAGCGGTCGAAGTGCACGACATGACCGGCCCGGGTGAGGTTGAGACCCGTACCGGCCGCCTTCAACGACAGCAGGAAGACCGGGGCTTCGCCCGCCTGGAAGCGGTTGACCATCGCCTCGCGCTCCGCGACGGGCGTCCCGCCGTGCAGGAACTGCGTACGCACCCCGCGTGCCGCCAGGTGCTGTTCGAGCAGCCGGGCCATCTGCACGTACTGGGTGAACACCAGCACGCTCGCCTCCTCCGCCAGGATCGTGTCGAGCAGTTCGTCCAGCAGCTCGATCTTTCCCGAACGGTCCGCGATCCGGGGCTCGTTCTCCTTCAGGTACTGCGCCGGGTGGTTGCAGATCTGCTTCAGCGCCGTCAGCAGTTTGACGACGAGACCGCGTCGGGCGAAGCCGTCGGCGCCGGAGATCGCTTCCAGCGTCTCGCGCACCACCGCTTCGTACAGCCCGGTCTGTTCCGCCGTCAGAGACACCGTGCGGTCCGTCTCGGTCTTCGGCGGCAGCTCCGGTGCGATACCCGGATCGGATTTGCGCCGTCGCAGCAGGAACGGGCGCACCAGCGCCGCGAGCCGCTCGGCAGCCGCCGGATCACCGCCTTCGGCGGTCCGCGCGTAGCGGGTACGGAAGGTGCCGAGCCGTCCCAGCAGACCCGGCGTCGTCCAGTCGAGGATCGCCCACAGCTCGGAGAGGTTGTTCTCCACCGGAGTGCCGGTGAGCGCCACCCTGGCCTGTCCGCCGATCGTCCGCAGTTGCTTGGCCGTCGCCGAGTACGGGTTCTTCACGTGCTGTGCCTCGTCGGCGACCACCAGACCCCACCGGGTCCCGGCGAGCTTCGCCGCGTCGAGCCGCATGGTGCCGTACGTGGTGAGCACGAACTCGCCGTCCGCCAGTTCGGCGAGGCTGCGCGTTCCGCCGTGGAAGCGGCGTACCGGCGTGCCCGGCGCGAACTTCTCGATCTCCCGCTGCCAGTTCCCCATGAGGGAAGTCGGACAGACCACCAGCGTCGGCCCGGCGGCCGATTCGATGCTCTGGCGGTGCAGATGCAGCGCGATCAGCGTGATGGTCTTGCCGAGACCCATGTCGTCGGCGAGACAGCCGCCGAGACCGAGCGAGGTCATGGTGTGCAGCCAGTTCAGACCGCGCAGCTGATAGTCGCGCAATGTGGCGTCGAGGGCCTCGGGCGGGCCGACCGGCTGCGGCTCGCGCTGCTGCCCGGCCGCCTCCGGGTCGGCCAGCCGACGGCGCAACCGCTCGAGCCAGCCGGTGGCCCGGACCTCGATCCGCTGCCCGTCGACCTCGGTGGAACCGGTCAGGACCGCGCCCAGCGCATCGATCGGTGTGATCTTGCGGTCCCGGGTCTCACGGGCCAGCCTGGCCTCCTCGGGGTCGATCAGCACCCACTGGTCCCGCAGCCGCACCACCGGCCGATTGGCCTCGGCCAGGCGGTCCAGCTCGGCGCGGCTGAGCTTCTGGTCACCCAGCGCGAACCACCAGTCGAACGCCAGCAGAGCGTCGGCCGACAGGAGCGGGGGTGTTTCGGAGCCAGTACGCGCGACGCTCTCGCGCCCTTCGTCGTTCTCCTCGCCGTCGGGTGGTCCGATCACCGCGCGGGCGGTGAGTTTGCGGGCCAGTTCCTTGGGCCAGTGCACCTGGACCCCGGTCGCGGCCAGTGCCCGTCCGGCGGGGCCGAGGAGTTCGGCGAGTTCGTCGTCGTCCGGCTCGACGGAGTCGGGCACCGCGGCGGACAGCAGCGGAGACAACGGCGGCCAGGCAAGGGCCGCCCGGCGCAGCGCCGGCAGGACATCCATCCGGGCACGTGGTCCGAAAGCCGCCGCGGTGCCCGCGCCGCCCGCCCAGACCTCGGCCGCGTCGGCGACCAGCGTCGGATCGCTGACACTGTGGATCTGCAGGACAGTCCGGAAGGAGGGCCCGGCGGACAGCTCGCCGTCCTCCGGAGCGGTGAGCCCGGACGCCTCCACCCGGAGCGAGAGCCGGACGCCCGCGTCGTGCCCGGCCGCGACATCGGTCGCCCAGGCCCGATGGCCGGGCAGCTGCTGCGGTTCATCGACGGTGAAGGCCGGGCCGCCGCCTGCGACCGGTGCGGCGGGGGTGCGGGGCAGAACGTCCGCCACCGCGTCGAGGAACGCGCGCAGCAACCGCTCGGGCTCGGGCAGCAGTACGGGCTCCGCGGCCCCGTCGAGCGGCACCGCGTGGGCGAGGGGCGGCATCGAGGCGGCGAGGGTGCGTATCCGTGACTGGTCCTCCGCGGTCAGCGGACCGGCCCGCCAGGCATCGTGATCCGTGATGCTGAGCCCCGGCAGCAGCAGGCCCCGGGCGGCGAGTTGGAGAGCGAGGAGGGTGGCCGCACCCCAGAACGCGGCCGCGTCGCAGGCATGCGCCGAGGCCCGCGCACGAGTCAGCACGGGCAGTGCGTCACGGACCGGAAGCAACCGTGCCGGTACGGCGTACACCCGCGAGTCGGCACCGACGACGGCCATTTCCTCCACGGATCCGGGCCCGTCGGGCGGGCTGCTGCCGTCGGGGTACCAGAAGGCGACGCGGCCGGTACGGGAGGGATCTCCGGGCAGGAAGACCACGGAGCAGGCGGAGAGTGCGGAGATCTCGGGGAGCGTTGCCGCAGGGAGTCTTTGCACAGTGATGCCGAATTCCTCAAATTTGACTAGTTGGGGTCGGGTCGCCGAGGGTACCCCACCGATGTCATGGATCGTGAGCGGATTCTTCGTGATCCAGGACACACGTCGATCCGTCAGGATGCGGGGTTGCCGGGTCATGCGTCGGTCAGGGGGCGTGGTGCACCCCTGGGTGTGGTCAGCACCCCCATCGGGGGAGGGGGTATACCCCCCTCAAACCCCGGGTGGTGGCGCCATGGTTGCCGCATACTGGGCCGCCATACGTTTCTACAGTTCAGTGTAGATTTCCAGAGACCGGAGACGTCATGCCCCAGGCCACAGCCACCGCAGCGGAGGGCACCTGTGACGGTGCGAAAAGCGCGGGAGGTGCAGCCGGAGCCGCAGCCGGAGCGCGAGTCGGAACCGGAACCGGAACCGCTCCGGCTCAGGGAAGCGACTTCGCACCCCTGCTGCGGGCCGTGAAAGGGCAGGGCCTCCTGGAGCGGCGAACCGGGTGGTACGCCGCAGGCATCGTCGTCAATCTGGTCGCCCTGAGTGCCGTGATCACCGGCATGGTCCTCCTCGGCGACACCTGGTGGACCCTGCTCCTCGCGCTGCCGCTGGCGATCTTCTGGTCGCGCACCGCGTTCGTCGGGCACGATGCCGGGCACGCCCAGATAACCGGCGGCCGCGGCGCGGGCCGGGCCATCGGCCTCGTGCACGCCAACCTGCTGCTCGGCATGAACGAGGCGTGGTGGAACGACAAGCACGTACGCCACCACGCCAATCCCAACCACATCGACAAGGACCCGGACGTCGGCGTCGGCGCCCTGGTCTGGACCCAGAAGCAAGCGGCCCAGCGTGAGGGCTTCGCCCGCTGGCTCACCCGGAACCAGGCCCGGCTCTTCTTCCCGATGCTGCTTCTGGAAGGCATCGCGCTGAAGATCTCCGGATTCCAGTTCCTGCGACAGCAGCCCGCCCGGGAACGGGCCCTCTCGGCACTGCTCCTGGTCGCCCACCTGGGCCTCTACGCAACGCTGCTGCTCACCGTGTTGTCCCCGGGCAAGGCCATCGTCTTCGCTCTCGCCCACCACGCGCTGTTCGGGCTCCACCTGGGCATGGCCTTCGCGCCGAACCACAAGGGAATGGAGATGCCGGACCCCGACGGCGAACGCTGGGGGCACCTCCAGCGCCAGGTCCTCACCTCGCGCAACGTACGCGGCGGCATCCTCACCGACTGGTTCCTCGGCGGGCTCAACTACCAGATCGAGCACCACCTGTTCCCGAGCATGCCCCGGCCGCACCTGCGCCTGGCGCAGCCCATGGTGCGCGCCCACTGCGAATCACTGGGCATGCCGTACGCGGAGACCGGACTGATCGAGTCCTATCGGCAGGCCCTGCACCACATGCACGAGGTCGGCGAGCCCCTGAGGTGAGTTCTTGAGCTGCTGGAACCGATGGGCTCGGACATGCGTTCTCACAGCAGGAGCGGCTCCGGGCCGCGAAGGAGGCATGGACAATGTCGAACAGCGCGAAGATCGCCATCGGGGGAGTGGTCGTAGCGGTCATCCTGATGCCGTTCATCGGTTTCTGGCTGTCGTTGCTTGTCCTGGTCGGAGTTCCGGCCGTTGCGTATCTGCTGCTGGACCCCGGTCAGCGACGCAGGCTCCGCAGGATCACCCGCAAGGAAATAGGCCGCTGACGCGACAGGGCACCGAGGGGTCCGACTTTCGGTGCCCCTGCCGACTCCGCAGGGCGGATCTCAGGCCGGCCGGGCCGCGAGCGTGTCCAGAGCGTTCAGGAGCTTCGGCAGTTCGGTACCGCGCCCGACCGGCAGCACCTCGCCCGGCTCCTCGTCCAGCAGGATGAACGCGATGTCGTCGGTCCGGGCGACCAGGGACCAGCCGGGGCCGTCGGCGCGCAGCATCCGTGCGTCGCCCGTCGCGAAAGAGGAGCGGACGCGGCCAGGTGGCGGCGGGGTGCCGATGTAGTCGTGTGCCTGGGCGAGTGCCCGCCGCACACCGGGGTGCACTCCCAAGGGCGCTTCAGCGGCGGGGCTCGCGGCAGCGTCGTCGGGCCCGCCACTCCCGGATTCGGTCTCAGCGTCCACCTCACCCTGAACCTCTACTTCAGGGTGAGGGTCAGGTTCGGATCCGGGCGCGGGTTCGTCGACGGCCTCGGCTCCGGATTCGGTTATGCGTTCGGCGACGGCCTCGGCTCCGGATTCGGCGGTCTCGGCGCCAGGAGTGGATCCCGTCTTGTCCCCCGCCCCGGTCTCGGCCCCCGGGCTCTCCGGGCCCGGCGGGGTGGTGAAGGCCGTCTCGTCATCGATCCGCTCGCGCCACGCGCTCCACTGGTGCGCTATCTCGTCCGCGCCCATGCGCCGCTGGGCCGGTCCCCACGACTCGGTGTCGGGCGGGGTCAGCGGGCCCGGGTCGGTGCCCTCGGCCTCCGGATCCGGCAGCGGATCGTGCGGCGCGGCCACGCCCGGAGCGGCGACCGCCACCGGGAGGGGCCAGCCCGGCAGCGCGCAGACCACCGAACGGTCGTCGGGAGAGAGGTCGTACTCCATGCCGCAGTCCCAGGCCGCGATCGCGACGGCCACCAGCGATACGTCATCGACGACCACGGTCCACCGCGCGCCACTGCCGTCCTGGCCGAGGACCAGCCCGTATCCCTCGGCGTACGGTTCGAGGGCGAGCGTCGCGCAGGCGGCCGGGTAGTCGTCGGCGAGGACGCTCGGGAACTGCGCCGGTGTCAGCAGCACGGCGGTCAGCACATACAGCGCGTCGTCATCGGCGACCGTGTCGTTCGGCGCAGTCACGGCGCTCTCCTCGTCCGTCGTCGTTGTCCGTCGGCGCACCTTAACGAGTGAGTAATCCACTCGTCGAGGCCCTGACAAGGCAGGATGTCGGTTCAGTGTGCGGCCCGAGGACGCCCGTCATCGGACGGGCAGCCCCAACAGGGTTCGGGCCATGGTCTGGGGCGATTCGCCGTGCTCGTGAGCCAGCGCGATCACGGCTCGGCAGGCCAGCTCACTGACGCCGAAGGAGAGCGCCTCGGGCGACACCCAGCCGCTCGCCTCGTCCATCCGGGCCTGATCCTCCTCCACGGATGCCGAAACGAAGGTGGCGGCCGCCTCGAAGAGGTTGGGCTGCTTGCGCCGGTCCTCCTTGGAGGGCGCTGCGGGCCGGTCCTCCTTCCGGTCGGAGGTGACGACCTTCCGCAGGCTGCCGATTATGTCGATCATGAGGACCGCCTTCCCGAGAAACTCCGCGTGAGTGACATGCCGTACCTGCGGTGTTCCCCGTCGACGTAGGGTTGGACCTTCGGCGCCGATACAAGGGGGCAGTGCGGTGAAGCGGTACGACCGGCTGAAGGAGATCCAGCGTCTCGATCCGGAGCGGGACTTCCTTCAAATCTACCGGATCATGGCAACCTACGAGTTTCCCTGGGACATCACCAGAGCGCTCGAACTGGCCCTCTACCGCACCTACGCAGTACCCAGCATCGGCCGACTCCTGGCTCGGACCGCAGAGCTGACGGACCGCTCGCAGAAGCGGTACGACGACACTGCGCTGCTCCTCGACACCGTCCTGGAGCACGGCTTCGACAGTGATCCGGGGCGTACGGCACTCCGCCGGATCAACCAGATGCACCGCAGCTACGACATCAGCAACGACGACATGCGTTATGTGTTGTGCACCTTCGTCGTCACCCCGAAGCGCTGGCTCGACTCCTACGGCTGGCGCCGGCTCTCCGAACACGAACTGCGGGCGTGCGCCGCTTACTACCGGGTCCTGGGTACACACATGGGCATCAAGGAACTGCCGCAGACGTACGAGGAGTTCGAGCGCACCCTCGACACCTATGAGGCCGAACACTTCGGCTGGGACGAAGGGGGACGCCGGGTCTCCGACGCCACCCTGGACCTGATGAGCTCCTGGTATCCGCGCCCGCTGGCCCCCGCCGCGCGGAAGTTCGCCCTCGCGCTGCTCGACGAGTCCCTGCTGCGCGCCTTCCGCTACGAACGTCCCGGCGCTGCTGCTCGTAGTCTTACGCACGGCGCCCTGCGGCTGAGGGCGCGCGCGGTGCGTCTCCTGCCGCCGCGTTCCACCCCGCACTACGCCCGGCAGAATCCGGAGATCAAGGGATATCCGGACGGCTACGAGGTCTCCGGGCTGGGGACGTTCCTGGTCCCGGGCGTCGGAGGCTGCCCTGTCCCGCACAACCGGCGCTCCGACACGCCGGTGGAGTGAACACGACGACAGGGAACGAGCGGGCGGTCAGGCCGTCCGGACGGCCAGCGCGAGGAAGCGGTCGTCCCCATCGGTGTACTGATCGAGCCGCCAGCCCGAACGCGCCAGCAACGGGCGGAGGTTGGGCTCGGCCCGCACATCGTCGTCCGTGATCCGGCGGCCGTGGCGTGCCGCGAGGGCCGCCCGCCCGATGGGGTGGAAGAGAGCCAGCCTCCCGCCCGGCCGCACCACCCGTGCCAGCTCTGCCAGGTCCGGACCGGGGCGCGACAGGTGGGAGATCAGCCCGGCCGCGAACACCGCGTCCAGTGCCCCCGACCTCAGCGGCAGACGGGCCACATCGGCGAGCAGCAGCATTCCCTCGCGGTGCCGCCCCGCCCGTACGGCCGCCTCCAGCATCGCCCCAGTCAGGTCCACGCCCACGACCGTGCCCTGCGGCCCGACCGCCGCGCGCAGGGCGGAAAGCGCCCGTCCCGTACCGCAGCCGGCGTCTAGCACCGCGTCGCCAGGGTGCAGCGCGAGGGCGTCGGCGGCCGCGTCGTAGGCGGGTCCGTCGTCCGGGAAACGGGCGTCCCAGTTCGCCGCGCGTGCTGTGAAGAACTCCTGGACGTGTGTGTGGTCCTCGGTCATACAGACATGATCGCGTAGTTGCCGATCGAGCGAAACGGAGCGAAACGTTGGGAAATGAGGTGGGCGTTCGAGCCCTGGTCGATCGTTCGGCAACCTCTCTCTGTCATATTCCGGCAGTTTCGAAATGCGCCCCTTGCGCGCGCGCCCATCGCGGCTAGCGTCCCCGATCCATGGGACACCTGGACCACGCCTCCTTCGGCTGGCTGACACCCGCGCTGTCGTACGTCATGGCATGCATCGGCGCGGCTCTCGGCCTGAGCTGCACCGTGCGCGCTCTCGACTCGACCGGCCGCTCGCGCCGCAACTGGCTGATCACGGCGGCATCCGCCATCGGCTCGGGCATCTGGACCATGCACTTCATCGCGATGCTCGGATTCGGGGTGAGCGGCACGGACATCCGCTACGAAGTACCGCTGACCCTCCTCAGCCTGCTCGGCGCCATGGTGGTGGTCAGCGGCGGTGTCTTCGCCGTCGGCTACGGCCGCGACCGGACCAGGGCGCTGCTGCTCGGCGGGCTCGCGACCGGACTCGGCGTCGCCAGCATGCACTACCTCGGCATGGCGGCACTCCGTCTGCACGGCACGATCCACTACGACCCGCTGCGGGTCGCGCTCTCCGTCGCCATCGCGGTCGCCGCGGCGACCGCGGCGCTGTGGGCCGCACTCAACATCAAGTCGTCCCGGGCCGTCGCGCCGGCCTCCCTCGTCATGGGCGCCGCGGTCAGCAGCATGCACTACACCGGAATGTTCGCGGTCTCCGTACGGGTCGCCCCCTCCGGAGAGGGGCTGCCCGGCGCCACCACCATGCAGTTCATCTTTCCCCTGGCCGTGGGACTCGGCTCGTATCTCTTCCTGACCTCGGCATTCGTCGCACTCTCCCCGACGGCCGGGGAGCGTGCCGCCTACGCCTTCGCCGAATGCACCGAACCACCCGCTGACACGGACCCCGCCGCTGCCCCGCAGGGCTTCACCGGGCGGGGCGCCGCCTTCCGGTCACGGCGCGGCGGCGGCCTCGCGGCCCCTGAAACATCGTCCGCCGCCGCGCCCGTCGCCCGCCCGTGAAACAGGCGTGACCCGTCGCCCGGACCCCGCGGCACACCCAGCACCACACTCGGAACGAGGAGGCCATGCGCCCACCCCGCACGACCCCGGAACCCGGTGATCCGGCCACCGCCCAGCCGGCGCGAGGCCGCCGCGCACACGCGGGGCCACCGGCCGACGAGAGCGCCGAGCACGACCTGCGGCTGCTGCGGACACCGGCCCTGCCCGCGCCACGAGGCCGGTGGACGCTGCGCCCCAGGACCGTACGCGCGAAGATCATCTCGCTGCTGATGGTGCCTGTTGTCTCGCTGCTCGCCCTGTGGGGATTCGCCACCGTCACCACCGCCCAGGACGTGGCACGCCTCCGCCGGCTGGAGCGGGTCGAAGGTGAGGTCCGGGCCCCCATGTCCACCGCTGTCGCGGCGCTCCAGAGCGAGCGCCGGGAAGCCATGCTCCAGAGCGCCGCGCCCAGCAGCACCCAGGCCGCCCTGCTGGAACGCCGGGCCGGACGCACCGACAAGGCGCTCGCAGCCCTGAGGCTCGACAGCGGCCACACCATCGCCGACACCGGCAACGTTCCGTCCGAGGTCGCCGCCCGGCTCGACGGCTTCCTCGGCCTCACCCGGAACCTGCGCGCCGATGAACGAGCGGAGGGACAGGCCGAGGACGACGCGAGCGCCGTGTACGCCCGGTACACCGAGGCCATTTCTGCCGCTCTGGGAGTCTCCGGCGCACTCACCACGGTCCAGGGCGCCGCCGGAGGCTCCGACGCCCGCGTGCGGCTCGAACTGGCCGGCGCGGACGAGATGCTGGCCCGTGAGGATGCCCTGCTGACCACCGCCGACCGCATCGGAACGCTCAAGGACGGCCAACTGCGCCAGTTCACCGGCGCGGTGGAGACCCGCAGGAATCTCACCGAGACCGCGGGCGCGGACCTCGCCGCCCCCGAGCGTGCCGCCTGGCAGCGGCTCACCGCCGGCCCCGTCCTCCGGCAGATCCAGGTAGCCGAGGACAAGGTGCTCGCCGCACCCGCCGGACGGGGGGCCGCCCGGGCCGCACCGGCCGACGACTGGGAACGAGCGGTCGAACGAGTCCGGACCGAGGCCCGCACCATCCAAGCCGCCGCCGGTCAGCACACCGCCGGTCGCTCCTCCCCGCTCGCCCGAGGACTGTTCACCCCGTCCGGAGCCGCCGTCCTGTTCGGCTGCGTCGCCGTCACGGCCTCCCTGGTGATCTCCGTACGCATCGGCCGGGCGCTCGTCGTCGAACTCGTCAGCCTCCGCAACAGCGCCCTGGAGATCGCCCGCCGCAAACTGCCCCGGGCCATGCAACGGCTGCGGTCCGGTCAGGAGCTCGACATCGGCGCCGAGGCTCCGCAGGGCCCGGCCGCCCACGACGAGATCGCCCAGGTCGCCGAGGCACTCGGCACGGTGCACCGGGCAGCCCTCGGCGCAGCCGTCGAACGGGCCGAACTCGCCGACGGCATCTCCGGAGTCTTCGTCAACCTGGCCCGGCGCAGCCAGGTGCTGGTCCACCGCCAGCTCAACCTGCTCGACAGCATGGAACGTCGCGCCGACGACCCCGACGAGCTGAGCGATCTCTTCCGGCTGGACCACCTCACCACCAGGATGAGGCGGCACGCCGAGAGCCTGATCATCCTGTCCGGCGCGGCACCGGGACGCGCCTGGCGGATGCCCGTGCCGCTGACCGACGTCGTACGGGCCGCAGTGTCCGAGATCGAGGACTACGCCCGGACCGAGGTACGGCAGCTTCCCGACGCCGCCGTGCAGGGCACAGCCGTGGCCGACCTCACCCATCTGCTTGCCGAACTCATCGAGAACGCCGCACAGTTCTCACCGCCCCACACCAAGGTTCGTATCAGCGGCGAACCCGTGGGCAACGGCTACGCTCTGGAGATCGAGGACCGAGGCCTCGGTATGGGCGACGAACTCCTCGGCGAGGCGAACCGGCGGATCGAGCAGGCCGAGGCGCTCGATCTCTTCGACAGCGACCGGCTGGGACTCTTCGTCGTCAGCAGGCTCGCTGTTCGGCACCACATCAAGGTCCAGTTGCGCACGTCCGCGTACGGAGGGACGACCGCGGTGGTGCTGCTGCCCACCGCGCTCCTGCAGAGCGCGCTGCCATCTGCCGGAAGCCCGCCCGCCGATGACCCGGTTGCCGAGCGGAACACCACTGGCCGACGCGGAGGCGCCCACGGCCGCCCGCCCTTCGGCCCGGGCGCAGGCGGCCGCACGGGCCACCGCGCCCGTGCGGCCCGGCCCACGGCAACCGCCTTCCCACCACCGGCGCCCGCAGCCGCGCTGGATGCCGGTCGCGATCCGGGGCACCTTCCCGGCCCCGCCACCGTCACCGCGTTGCGCGGGCGTCCGGGCCGAGCGGACCAGCCCTCCGGTGCCCTGCCCCGCACGGAACCGCCGCCCGGCGAGGAAACGCTGCCGCGCCGGGTACGTCAGGCCAGTCTCGTTCCGCAGCTCCGCGGGGAGCCCCGTCCCGGCGAACCACCGCCCGGCGACGGCCCGAACGGCACCGTCCGGCCTTCGCGACTCACCCCCGAGCAGGCCAGTGACCGGATGACCGCCTACCGCAACGGCTGGCTGCGTGGCGGCGGTACGGCTCCCGGCGCGTCCGCGCTCCGGCCCGATGCCACGGACCCGCGTCCACGCAGCGAAGAAGACCCTGAATGATCGCGAACGAAATGGAGACCCTGAATGATCGCGAACGAGAGGACCGCCGGGCGCCATACCTCGGGCGAACTCGACTGGCTGCTGGAGGACCTGGTGACGAGGGTCGGCGAGGTCCGGCACGCTGTCGTGCTCTCCAACGACGGCCTTGCTGTGGGCGCCTCCAGCGCGCTCAGCCGTGAGGACGCCGATCATCTCGCCGCGGTGGCCTCCGGATTCCACAGTCTCGCCAAGGGCGCGGGCCGCCACTTCGAGGCCGGGGACGTAAGGCAGACGATGGTCGAGATGGACGAGGGCTTCCTGTTCGTGGCGGCGGCCGGCGACGGATCGTGCCTCGCCGTGCTCAGCACGGCCTTCGCCGATATCGGCCTGGTCGCCTACGAGATGGCCCGGCTCGTCAAACGCGTCGGCGAGCATCTCCGTACCCCGGCACGGTTCGCCGCACCCCCGCCGACGGCCGGCTGAGCGGGCGGAGGCGGCCGTGCCCATCAACGATGACGGCCCGGAAGACATCCCGCTGCTTACGGGATCGCGCCTGCTTCCGGGCAGCCAGTGGTACGACGCCGAGGCCGGCCCACTGGTGCGTCCGTACGCGGTGACGGGCGGCCGGACCGGACCGGGCTCCAGCGGGGCGCAGTTCGACCTGATCGCACTCGTCACCCTCGACGACAACGCACCGGACCGGTCGGAGGAGCAGCACCTCCTGGGCCCCGAGCACCGGGCCCTGCTCACGCTCTGCCGGTCGCGGACCCAGTCCGTCGCGGAACTCTCGGCCGACGCGGACCTTCCCGTGGGCGTCGTCCGCGTACTCCTCGGCGACCTGCTCGAAGCGGGCCGCGTACGCGTCAGCCGTCCCGTTCCGCCCGCGCAGTTGCCCGACGAGCACATCCTGCGCGAGGTGATCAACGGCTTGCGGGCCCTCTAGAAGCACACCGAGCCGCCGAGCGGACGAGCGGCACGGGCCCTGCTTCCCGCTCCGGTGGAGGGGTAGGAGGGCCCGTGCCCGTTGTACGTGGGGTTCGTCCGGGTCAGACGTTGACGCCGTAGTCGGACGCGATGCCCGCCAGGCCCGAGGCGTAACCCTGGCCGACCGCGCGGAACTTCCACTCCGCGCCGTGCCGGTACAGCTCGCCGAAGACCATGGCGGTCTCCGTGGACGCGTCCTCACTGAGGTCGTAGCGGGCCAGTTCGACGCCGTTCGCCCGGTTCACCACGCGGATGAACGCGTTGCGGACCTGGCCGAAGCTCTGCCCACGGCTCTGCGCGTCATGGATGGAGACCGGAAAGACGATCTTGGCCACGTCCGACGGGACGGCCGACAGGTCCACATTGATCGACTCGTCGTCGCCCTCGCCCTCACCGGTCAGGTTGTCGCCGGTGTGCTGGACCGAACCGTCCGGGCTGGTGAGGTTGTTGTAGAAGACGAAGTGCAGATCGGAGAGGACCTTGCCCGCGTCCGAGCACAGCAGCGCGCTCGCGTCCAGGTCGTGGTCCGCGCCCGTAGTCGTCCGTACGTCCCAGCCCAGGCCGACCGTCACTGCGGTCAGGCCGGGTGCCTCCTTCGACAAGGAGACGTTGCCGCCCTTGGCCAGGGTCACACCCATGAACATCCTCCATTGATCCAGTGGTCCAGCGGTTCGGTGAACGACGCTGCTTCGGCCGTCCCCCTGGTCAACGACGGCGTCGCGACCGTGGTGGTTCCCTTGCTTGCGCAAGCCCTGAAGTGAACGTCCGTGAGAGGTACCGTACGTTGGTGGCTCGGTGCCCTAGGCAGGTGGGTCGGCTCGGGGCGCCTGTACCTCGGTCTCCTTCATGGCCTTCGCCTCACTCTTCAGGATCCGCATGGATTTGCCCAGAGCTCGGGCCGTGTCCGGCAGCTTCTTCGAACCGAACAGGACGATCACCACGATCGCCAGGATCAACAGGTGCCAGGGTCCGAGGCCGTTGCGCAACATGTACGTCCCGCCCTTCCATTCGGTGCTTCGGCCGGAGTTTTCGCTCGGCGTTCGCAGACAGTGCTTCAAGCTGGCTGTAGGCAGGTCCGATGATCCGCTCGGACATCAATACTTGCTACATTGCGCAACTGTACAACCATGGGGTGGTGGAGCACGTCTTCCCTCCTGGGAACCGGACGGACGGGGTGGCCGATGACGGGAAGTCGTAACGCGGCAGCGGGCAGGGGGAGGGCCGGCCGCCTGCGCCGGAGGGCCATGTTCGGGCTGTCGTTCCTCGTACTGCTGGTCGCGGGCGTCGGGTGGGGCTACCTCAAACTCGGAGGCAGCATCGACACCTTCAGCGCGGACGGCATCTCCGACGACCGGCCGCCGGGTTCCTCGCAGGGGCAGAACGTCCTGGTCGTCGGATCGGACTCGCGCTCGGGCGACAACAGCCGGCTCGGCGGCGGCACCGGCGCCGTGGGGCGTTCCGACACCGCGTTCCTCCTCCATGTGTACGGCGACCACAAGCACGCGGTCGCCGTGTCCATTCCGCGTGACGCTCTGGTCGACATCCCGGCCTGCAAAGGGCCCGACGGCCGGTGGACCACCCCGCAGCACGGAGTGATGTTCAATGGGGCGTTCTCGGTGGGGGAGACGGCCGAAGGAAACCCGGCCTGCACGCAGAACACTGTCGAACACCTCACCGGTCTGCGCGTCGACCACACCGTCGTCATCGACTTCGCCGGGTTCTCCGCGCTGACCTCGGCCGTCGGCGGGGTACCCGTCTGTCTGCCCCAGGACATCTACCAGCGCGACCTCAGCCCGAAGCGCACCACCCGAGGGGAAAGGATCTTCACGAAGGGTCCGCAGACCGTCTCCGGTCAGCAGGCACTCGACTACGTCCGGCTGCGGCACGGCATCGGCGACGGCTCGGACATAGGGCGTATCAAACGACAGCAGGCCTTCGTCGCCTCCCTCATCAAAAAGGTGAAGTCGCAGGGACTGAACCCCACCACGCTCCTGCCTCTGGCCAACGCGGCCACCGACGCGATGACCGTCGACCCCGGACTCGGATCGGCCGACCGGCTGCTGTCGTTCGCCCTGTCGATGAAGAAGATCGACCTGCACAACACCAAGTTCGTGACCGTCCCCTGGCGCTACGAGGGGGCCCGCGTCGCGATCGTCGAGCCGGACGCCGACGCGCTCTGGGCAGCGCTCAAGGCCGACCGTACGGTCGACGGCAAGGACGCCAGCGGCAAGGGACCGGGGAAGTCCTCGGACAAGGGCGACGGGAAGGACAGCCGCCCGGCGTCGCCCGCTGCGGACGCTCCGGTCTCCGGCAAGGGAATCAGCGTCGCCGTCTACAACGGAACCACGGTCAGGGGACTCGCCGCCCGGGCGGCCGAATTCCTGCGCTCCCGGGACTTCACCGTCACCACCACGGCCACCGCGAGCAACCAGAACCACACCTCGACCGTGATCGAGTACGGACCCGGACTGCGGGACGAGGCGGAAACCACCGCGCGGCTCTTTGCGGGAGCACGGACGACGGCGTCCGGCACCGCCGGAATCCAGGTGATCCTGGGCAGTTCCTACGCGCAGAACCCCTCGGCCCCACCCGACGCGCCGATCCCGTCCACCGTTCCGTCCGACGTCGCCGACGAGGCCCGGTCGGCCGACGACGACCCGTGCGCGGACCTCTCGTACGGCTGACCGGCCATCAGGGGCGGTACGGCGTGGCTCAGCGCGACGCCCCGGCCGTCCGGAGCTGCAACGCCGGGTGACGGGGGGCAGCGAAGCCGTACGACTCGTACAGCGAGGCGCCGTCCTCGGTGGCGTTCAGATTGATCACCGTGACCCCGGCCTCCTCGCGGAACCAGGTCAGCAGGGCGTCGAGGCAGACCCGGGCATGACCCAGACGGCGCCGGCGGGGGTCGGTGCTGACATTGGAGACATGCCCCTGCAGACCGCTCGGGTTCGCGGGGCCGGGGGCATGCGCGTCGCACGTCCCGACCGCACTGGCGACGACACCGAGCACGGGATCGTCGACCAGGAACGCGGCGAACAGGCCTGGGCGGCGCAGCTGCTCGTTGAACCACTGCGCGGAGGCCGCCCGCCACGGTGCTTCCGGGCCGCCCGTCTCCACCCCCATGCCGTCCAGCATCAGCCCGCGCAGCCGGACCAACGCGGGCACGTCGTCGAGCGTGGCGCGACGGGCACGCACCACCACCGGTACATCATCGCGGCCGGTACGAGTGCAGGTGCCAGTACCGGTGCCGGCCTCGATGCCGGACTCATCACGGTCGATGTACGACGGGGTCACGAAGGGCTCCACTTCTGCTCGTAGCGGGTCCGGGCCGCCCGCAAGGCGTATGCGTACAGGGTCAGCACTGTTGCCAGCAACAGGTAGTAGAGCGGCGGCAGCGCGCTCATGCCCAGCAGCCCGCCGAGCGGGGTGAGCGGCAGCAGCAGGCCCACCACGGCGAGACCGCACGCGGCCACCCGCAGTGGACCGCCGCCGTGACCGCCGACGATCCGTCCGTCGGCATTCCGTGCGCCGACCACCCGTCCGCCCGTCCGGAGCAGCAGCATCACCAGGGCCTGGGTCAGCAGGTTCTCGGTGAACCATCCCGAGTGGAAGGCCTCCTGCCCGCCCGACGTCGCGGAACCGTGCAGGGCGAAGGCAAGCACGGTGAACGTCGCCAGGTCGGCGGTGGCGTTCAGCAGACCGAACCCGGTGATGAAGTGGAGGAAGTCGCGAGGACGCAGCACCGTGGGCCATCGCAGCACCTCGGACGCGGGCCGGTCGAAGGCGAAGGCGAGCTGCGCCACGTCGAAGCACAGGTTCTGCACCAGGACCTGCGCCGGAAGCATCGGCAGGAACGGCAGCATCAGCCCCGCGGCGAGCATCGCGATGACGTTGCCGAGGTTCGACGAGAGCGTGATGCGCAGATACGTGGCGATGTTCCCGCTGGAGTGGCGGCCCGCGGTGATCGCGTGATCGATGGCCGCGAGGTCCTTTTCGGCGAGGACCACGTCCGCGGTCTCCCGCGCCACGTCGACCGCGTTGCGCGGGCAGATACCGACGTCCGCCGCGTGCATCGCGGGCAGATCGTTGACCCCGTCACCGAGGAACCCCGTGGTCCGCCCGGCGGTGCGCAACGCCGACACGATCCGTGCTTTGTGTTCCGGCGTGCAGCGCGCGAAGACCGTTACCCGGTCGGCGGCCTCCGCGAGCTTCCCGTCCGACAACGCGTCGATCCGCTCCGCGGACATGACCTCGCCCGGATCGAGTCCGAGATCCCGGCAGGCGCGGGCGACGGTGCCGGGATCGTCACCGGTGAGGACCTTGACGGCGATGCCCCGGTTGTCGAGCGCGGCCAGGGCGTCCGACGCGCTCGGTGTGAGTGCGTCCCGCAGGGTGACAAAGCCGAGGAACGTCAGATCCCTCTCGTCGGATGTGGAGTACGCACGGGGCCGGGCCGGGCGCTCGGCGCGGGCCACGGCGATCAGCCGCAGACCGCCGGCGGTCTCACGGGCGGCGAGTTCGCCCAGCCGGATCCGTTCGGCCTCGTCCAGCGCGCACCGTTCGAGCACCGACTCGACCGCCCCCTTGGTCACGAGAGTGTGGAAGCCGAGCCTGCCGGGGCGGCGGACGACCGCGGTGGCGAGGCGGCGCACCGGATCGAACGGGAGAGCGGCGATGCCTTCGTACGCCGACAGCGGCTCGTCCCGCTCCTCCCACTCCTCGGCCGCGTCGAGCACCGCCTCGTCGAGCGCGTCGGGGGCGGGCAGATCGGCCAGCTGGAGCGTCCACAGCGCGTTGACCGCGGCCCAGTGAAGTGCCTCGGCGTCGGAGCGGCCCGACACGCCCAGCGAACTCTCCACGACCGGCCGGTCCTGGGTGAGGGTTCCGGTCTTGTCCACGCACAGCACGTCGATCGCGCCGAGGTCGTGCAGCGCGGGCAGCCGTTTGACGATCACCCCATGGTTCCTGGCGAGCAGCGAAGCACCCCTGGCCAGTGCCGTCGTGACGATCACCGGCAGCATCTCCGGAGTCAGCCCGACGGCCACCGCGACGGCGAACGGCAGCGTCTCCAGGCCCCGGCCGCGCAGCGCCGCGTTGGCCATGAGCACCAGGGGCGGGGTGAGCAGCATGAAGCGGATCAGCGTCCAGGAGATCCCGTGCACCGAACGGTCGAAGGCACTGGTCTCGCGGCGGCGCGCCGAACCGTCGTACGCGGCGGCGAATCCGGTCTCCGCACCCGTCGCCGTCACCACCGCCGTACCGCTGCCGGAGGCCACGCTGCTGCCCTGGAAACACAGCTCCGGCCGGGCGAAAGGCCCTTCCCCGGCGCTGGACCCGGGACCGGTCGTGGCGCGGAGCCATGACGGCGTGTCCACGGGGTGCTTCGCGACCGGTACCGACTCGCCGGTGAGCGCCGACTGATGAACGGTCAGGCCGCTCGCACGCAACAACCGCACATCGGCGGGTACGAGATCACCCGGACCGAGCCGGATCACATCACCCGGCACCAGCTCCCCGACCGGGAGCTCACGGGCGCGCGGCGCGGCATCCGGCCCCGCGCGGCGCAGCACGGTCGCGGTGGTCGCCACCAGCTCCCGCAGCGCGGCCGTGGACCGGTCCGCCCGGTGCTCCTCCCCGGAGCGCAGCAGACAGCTGACCACCACGAGCACCAGCGTCACGCACGCCGTGCCCCATGAGGCCACCGCTGCCGAGACCAGGCCCAGACACAGGAGGACCGAGGTGAACGGGTCGCGCAGACTGCGCAGGAAACGGCGGGGCCAGGAGACCGGGCGCCAGGCCGGCAGCGTGTTCTCGCCGAACCGCGCAAGCCGTTCCCCGGCCTGCTCCTCAAGCAGTCCCCTCGGTCCGCTGTCCAGCGAGCGCAGCACCTGCAAGGAGGTCGGTGCGGCAGTCGCGGAAGCGTCGGCGAGGACGTCGGGGGCGGCGCTCCGCCCGGCCTTCGCACCGGCTATCGGTACGACGACGGCGGAAGGTGCATCGGGGTCGTCGGTGCTGCCGGGGCCTGCGGCGGCACTGCTCTCAGGCACCGAGCCCACGGAGGCGTGAGGGCTTTGCGGGCGCGTGACCGGCACGCTCCGCGAGCTGGCCGACCATCAGCCGGACGACGGTCACCACATCGGGATCGTCGACCAGGTACACCTGCCGGCGGCCTTCGCGCCGGGACCGTACGAGACCCGCCAATTTGAGCTTTGTCAGGTGCTGGCTCACCGAAGGAAGGGTGCCGCCCACCCGGTCCGCGAGCCCGGTCACATCGCTCTCGCCCTGGGACAGGGCCCATACGATGTGCAGTCGCGCAGGCGTCGCCAGGAGGCCGAAGGCAGCCGCGGCCTCCACCAGCACCTCCGCGGGCGGATCCTCGAAACCGCCGTCGGCAGCTCTCGACACTCTTGCTCTCCCTGTCCGCGTGGCCCGATTCCTCGCACCCGAAGCCTCAAGTGTAGGCGCCGGACGTCCGCCGCCTGCGGGCCCCTGCGCGGACGGGCCGGGAGCGGCGGACATAGCCCCGGTGACCGGCGGACAAGGCCGGGGGAGAGATGCCGGATCGCGGACCGATCCGATTGTGGGCCGATCCGGGCAGCGAAATGATCCGGACTTGTCACATCACCAAGAAATCGAACTCACCCCATGGCGAGGGTTCTTCTTTGCCATGCTGTCGGCCTGCGCAGGCGGGACTGGGCGGGCGATTGCCGACGCACACGGCATCCGAGCACCCTGAGACGGCTCCGACCCGCGCATTCGACGTCCAGCGACGCACTGGTGAGAGAAGTGATCAATGCCTTCCGAGCACGCTGACAACACATACGGGGAGACCGCCGGGGAGTCCGCGGAGACCGATGCTCTCGCGCTGAAGATATTGGTCGCCGGAGGCTTCGGCGTCGGAAAGACAACACTGGTCGGCGCCGTCAGTGAGATCAGGCCACTGCGGACGGAGGAATTTCTCAGCGAGGCGGGACAGTCGGTCGACGACACGGACGGGGTCGACCAGAAGACCACCACAACCGTCGCCATGGACTTCGGACGGATCACCATCCGGTCCGGCCTGTCGCTCTATCTGTTCGGCACGCCGGGACAGGACCGCTTCTGGTTTCTGTGGGACGAACTCTCCCAGGGCGCGCTCGGTGCCGTCGTTCTCGCAGATACCCGTCGGCTGGAGGACTGCTTCCCGGCCGTCGACTACTTCGAGCACCGTCGCATTCCCTTCGTCGTCGCGGTCAACTGCTTCGCCGGTGCCCGCACATACGGCGAGCGCGACGTGTCCCGCGCTCTGGACCTCGACCGCGGCACACCCGTCGTCCTGTGCGATGCGCGCGACCGGGAGTCCGGCAAGGAGGTGCTGATCCGCATGGTCGAGTACGCCGGAAGGATGCACACTGCCCGGCTCCTCGACTCGGTGAGCTGACCCTCCCGGGCGCTCGTCCGCCGCGTGATCCGGGGCCGGGACCAAGCCACATGGCGAAGGAGTGCTTGCCCCTGCGTGACCGGTGCGCAAGGCTTACGGCAACGGGGCACGGGGAACGCATGAGCGGGGAGGAGCGGGGAATGGCGCTGGACAGGGGACTCGACTGGCTCCTTGACGACCTGACGAACAGGGTCGAGTACATACGGCACGCACTGGTGCTGTCGAACGACGGACTGGTCACGGGGGCGAGCACGGGCCTGGCCCGCGAGGACGCCGAGCATCTCGCAGCGGTCTCGTCGGGGCTGCACAGCCTGGCCCGAGGGTCGGGGCGCCACTTCCGGGCAGGGAAGGCGCGGCAGACCATGGTGGAGTTCGACGAGGCACTGCTCTTTGTGACGGCGGCAGGGGACGGCAGCTGCCTGTGCGTGCTGAGCGAGGCCGAGGCCGATGTCGGCCAGGTCGCCTACGAGATGACGTTGCTGGTCAACAGGGTCGGTGAGCATCTTGGTGTCGCCGCGCGGCAGTCGGCGGGCGAAGAGGCCGACCGCCTCTGACCGGGGCGAGGAGGCGCTGATTCGGCGGCAACTCTGATCGGGGCGACAGAATCTGATCGGGCGAAGACAGTTCTGATCAGGGCGCCGGAGTTGTCCACAGGCCGGGCGGGCGGGACCTCCTCCAGGTTACGGTGCTCACAGAGAGTGACCGAGCCTCGTGGGGGAGAGCGTCATGACTGTTGCCGAAGACGTGTGCACGGAGACCACCGGTGTGCCTGCGGAGAGCATGCCTGCCGCAGGCGCAGTGGCGGTGGGCACGGCCGCCCAGGAACTCCGCTTCAAGCGCGGCGAGTTCGCGATCGCCGTGCATCTGGGGCTGATCCGCCTCACAGTGCCGCGCCACGGCGGGCGGCCGAGGGTCGGGTGCGACGAGATCGAGCGGCTCCGGTCGCAGGCCGGGTTCCCGGACGAGCTCCGGGAAAGGGTGCGCACGGTCGGGACGGCGAAGGGGGCTCAGCAGCTCGGGATCAGCCCGGACCGCTTCACCAGACTCGCCCGTGCGGGATGCCTCACGCCGATCACCTTCTACCTCAACCGGTACCGGGCAGTCGTCTGGCTCTATCTCGCCGATGAACTCACGGGGTTCGCCGCGCGGGAACCGCGGCTCCTGACCGGCAGGAGTCCGGCCTGGCTGCGTGACCGCCTGGAGGGAGGCGCCGACTGCCGTGCGGTCAACTGGCGCTCGCGCCGGGTCGAACGTCTGCTGAGCCTCATGGAGGATCCATGGGCCCGAGTGGCCGTGCTCGCAGACACACTGGACCCGGTGCAGTTGGCGGAGGTGGTCGACGATCCTTACGAACGCGCGTACCTCGCCAGAATCCGACCCGGACCGGTCTTCGGGCCGGCCGGGCCGGCCTGGGCGCGCGAGAGCACGGCGCATCTGATGCAGGCCGACGAACCTGACGAGATGCTGTGGCGGCGGGTGAGCCTGATCACGGAGCTGGACAATGCCCGGGAGGTTCGGCAGGCGCCCCGTCCGGGCGGTAACCGGCGCGCCTTCCCCTATTCGGGAACCGAGCGTGAGCCCGCGCCGGATTCCCGAGCCGATGCGGAACCCGGTCCGCCGTCCGCTGCGGTACCCACGGCCCCTCCCGCCGCCTCACCGATCCCGATCCCGAGCCCGGGCTTGAACCCAGGTCCGAGCCCGATCCCAGGGCCAGTTCCGGCGCCCGGTCCTGTCAAGGCGTCGACAGACGCAGCGGAGCCCACGGTCGGTCTGCTCGCCCGGATCGGTCTGCGCAGGCGAACGGTCAAAGCTGCGAACCGTCGGCCATCCCCACCGGGGCGTGCGCCGTTCGGCGGGTGACGAGGAGGAATCGCGCCCACCGCGACCCACGGGGAACCAACCGACCGCGACCGATGGAGAACCAGCGGAGGGAGGAAAAGCGCTCGCGGAGAATGCGCGGCACCAGGCATTCTGTCCTCCATGCTGATCAAGGAAGCCACCACCGAGGACTGGCCAGCCATCTGGCCGTTCTTCCACGAAATCGTTGCCGCGGGGGAGACCTTCACCTACCCGCTCGATCTCGGCGAAGCGGACGCCCGCTCCTGGTGGCTCCTGGAGTCTCCCAACCGTACCGTCGTCGCGGTCGACGACGACGGGACGGTCCTCGGCACGGCCAAGATGAACAACAACCACATGGGCAACGGCTCGCACATCGCCAGTGCCAGTTACATGGTCGATCCCAAGCACTCGGGGCAGGGCGTCGGCCGGGCCCTGTGCGAGTACACCCTGGACTGGGCCCGCACGTCGGGGTTCAGGGCGATGCAGTTCAACGCGGTGGTGGAGACGAACGTCCACGCCGTCGGGCTCTACCGGTCGCTCGGATTCGAGATTCTCGGGACGCTCCCGGAAGGGTTCAACCACCCGGAACAGGGCTTTGTCGGGCTGCACATCATGCACTGCCGCCTCTGACAACGGCATCGCCGCCCAGGCCGCACTCCTCGCTTCTCCGTCCGCGGTGTGTCCGTCATGTCCGAACCCGTGGTGGCCTGTGAACAGTTGGTGTCACAGGTGTTTCGTGGGGCGGGTGCGTGGGTGTTGGCGGGGGCAGTACTCTGCGCCCCACCGCCATTCGGGCGATGACGCTCATGCGGAGGAAGAATCCATGACCATACCCAGGAGATCGTTGCGCGCCGCGGGAACGCTCGCGGCCGCCGCGGTCGCCGGCCTGACCGGCGCGGTGCTCTCCGCCGGTCCGGCCGCAGCTCACACCCCCACCTGGGCCGTGACCTGTTCCGAGGTGAGCCTCGACCTGACCGCCTACAACAGCAACGTCACCAACCAGGTGACCGTCACTGTCGACGGCAAGGATCTCCTGCCCACCGAGACCTTCGGCAAGGAGTTCCACAAGAAGCTGGAGCTGCCAGAGCACGACAAGGAACTCGCGGTTCACCTCGTCGTCAAGGCCGGCGACGGCGACAACTTCTCGCGCGACGAGACCAGGACGGCGCCCGTGTGCGAGGACGCCGGCACCCCGACGCCCGCACCGTCCGAGGGCACGCCGTCCCCGACTCCGTCCACCGAGGCACCGGCCGCGAGCGCCACGCCCAGTGAGGCGCCTTCGACGTCCGCGCCCCCCGCGGCCTCGCCGAGCCCCAGCTCGCCGGACCTGGCCGAGACGGGTTCCTCGTCCGCCACCCCGGTCATCGCCGGAGCGGCCGTGGCCGTTCTGCTGGCGGGCAGCGGCATCATGTGGTCCCTGCGCAAGCGTCGTACGCCACAGCACTGACGAATGAGCCGGTGGTCCTGACGCAGGCTGTGCCGGGACCACCGGTCGAGGCGGCGCCGCCGCACGCCCGGCGCGTGGGGCGGCACGTCCTCCGAAACGCCGTCACATCTGCTACGTGGTCGGCGGAGGAGCGGCGACGGGCGGCACCGGGGGCCCGATCTCGCACCAGACTGCCTTGCCCTCGCCGCGGGGCTCGATGCCCCACCGAATGGCTACGGCGTCCAGGAGCAGCAGACCCCGCCCCGAAGTCGCGGTTTCGCCCGGACTGCGCCGCCTCGGCCAGGCGCTGGAGCGGTCCTGCACGGAGAGGCGGACCCGCCGTACGGGCTCCGGCAGCACCTCCAGGGTGAGGACCGCGCCGCCTTCCGTGTGCAGCAGGACGTTCACCAGGAGCTCGCCCGTCACCAGCTCGGCGTCGTCGGCGAGTTCGGCCATGTCCCAGTCGGTCAGAGCCTGACGCACGATGTTACGGGCGTCGGACAGCCCCTCCGGGTCCGCCTGGTGGATGTACTGGTGCAGCCGCGGAGCCCGCGGCGACCCGGGGTCCGGGCTGCGCCGCAGCACCAGCAGCGCGACATCGTCCCCGGAACCCCACCGTTCCCAGAGCCGGTCCGACAGATGGTCGGCCAGTGCCTGGGCACTCGCCGGCCCCGCGCTCACCTCATTGATCAGCGCCTGGACACCCGCGTCGATGTCGGCGCCGGGCTCTTCCACCAGCCCATCGGTGTACAGGACCAGTGTTTCGCCCGGCACCAGGTCGAGGCGGGTCTCAGGGAACTCCTCGTCCGCGAAATCGGTCGAGATGCCCAGCGGCAGACCGCCGCGCACCTGGGGGCTGCCGACGCGGCCGTCCATATGCCGGATCAGCGGGCCGAAATGCCCGGCCCGAACCACGCGCACGGTCCCCGACGTGAGATCGACCTGGGCGTACGTACAGGTCGCGAAGCGGTCAGTGTCCAGCTCGGCGAGGAAGCGCGACGCCCGCGCCAGCACCGTCGACGGAGGGTGCCCCTCGGCGGCGTACGCGCGCAGGGCGATGCGCAACTGGCCCATGATGGCGGCGGCGTGCGTGTCATGACCCTGTACGTCACCGACCACGAGCCCGAACCGGTTCTTGGGCAACGCGATCACGTCGTACCAGTCACCGCCGACCTGACGTCCGCTCCAGGCGGAGTGGTAGCGCACGGCGATCTCTCCACCCTCGATCTCCTGGATCCGCCGAGGCAGCATCGCGGCCTGGAGACCGGTGGCGAATTCGCGCTCCTCGTCGAAGAGCTTGGCGCGTTGGAGGGACTGCGCCACGATCGCTGCCAGCCCCAGGCACAGATTCCGCTCGTCCGCGTTGAAGGACGTGTGCTCGCGGTAGAACAGCGCCAGTGTGCCGAGGGAACGTGCCTGGGCGACGAGGGGCAGATAGGCGGCGGCCCGGAATTTCAGCCGATCGGCACAGGGCGCCAGCACGGGGTAGCGATGGGTGAGAGCCGAGACCGAGGTCAGGAACCGGGGCCGGCCGCTGAGCACGGTGTCCGCCAGGGGGAACCGCCGGTCCAGGCCGGCGTCCCCGAATCCGTCGATCGCCTCCACCGAGTCGCCGCTCAGAGCGATGACGCTGAGGGTGGTGTTCTCGACCAGGCCGAGCGAGAGACCGTCCGCCCCGAGCCGGGCGAGCCCGCCGGGTCCGGTGAGCGCCGCGGTCACATCATCGACGGTCACCGCACGTGACAGCGCGCTCGTTGTTCGTTCAACGATGCTGGTCTGGCGTTGACGCCGCTTTTCCAGATCGAGCACGAAGGCCGAATGGGTGACTTCCGCCGTGGCGTCCTGCACCACCCCGACGATCCGGTGCGCCAGTCCGTCGTCGCTGCGCAGTATGCGTGCCTGGATGTGGGTCCACTGGTCCCTGCCGTCGTCCATCGGCACCCGGAAATGAACGCTGTACGAACTTCGACCGCTCTTGACCGCCTCGTCGATCGCCACATCGAGACGGGTCCGTTCCGATTGTTCGAGTCGTTCCAGCACCGTCTCGGGCCGTGAGTCGAAGGTGCGTGGATCCAGGCCGAACACCAGCAGCCCGGCATCGTCCATGTCGAGCGTGCCGGCCACCACGTTCCACTCGAAACTGCCCGTCCGGTTCATGGCAAGCCGCTGAGCCGTCGCGATCTCGCCGTTGTGCGTCTTCTCGATCAGCGGGCGAGGCGGGACGGAAGTACTCGGTTGCTGGTCGTGATCGGTCATTCCTGCTCCGGAGGTCGCCGGGCGGGGCTGACGGGCGGCGCGGCCCGAACTGGGTCACCTAATTGTCGAACCGCTTCCGGCAGGTTGCCACAGCGGAAACCCGGCAAAATCCGGCCAGAGGAGCCGGAGGAGCCGGAGGAGCCGGGCGAGCCGGGCGAGCCGGATGAACCGGGCGAGTAGGTCGAGGCGGACGAGCGGGACCGGGCGGGCCGGGCGGGCCAGGCCCCCTGTTGTCCCGGCACCGGCCCCGCCGCGCAGAATGGCAGCGGAAGATCGTCCGCGATCGGCGGTCGACACGGCACGAGGGCTGACCGGAGCGCATTCATGAACCACGAAGATCCAGTTCTGCTGCACACCGAGGGATGCGTCCGGCACATCACGCTCAACCGCCCACGTGCCCTCAACGCGCTGAACCACGCCATGGTCGCGCGCGTCGCCGAAGCACTCGCCGACGCCGAGCACGACGAGTCCGTCACCGCGGTCCTGATCACCGGTGCGGGCGAGCGAGGCCTCTGCGCGGGCGGCGACATCCGGTCCATCTACGAGGACGCCCGGGCCGGCGGCAGCGCATCGCTGGACTTCTGGCGGGACGAGTACCGGCTCAACGCCCGTATCGCCCGATTCCCCAAGCCCTATGTCGCGATCATGGACGGCATCGTGATGGGCGGAGGCGTCGGCGTCTCCGCCCACGGCGACATCCGTGTCGTCACCGAACGCTCGCGCGTCGCCATGCCCGAGACCGGCATCGGATTCGTCCCCGACGTCGGCGGCACGCATCTGCTCGGTGCGGCGCCCGGTGAGCTCGGCACCCACCTGGCACTCACCGCGGACGCGGTAGGCGCGGGTGACGCGCTGCTGTGCGGTCTCGCCGACCACTTCGTACCGTCGCAGCGCCTCGCCGGACTCACCGCGGACCTCGCCGAGTGCGGCACGGCCGCCGAGATCGAGGGGACGGTGCGGCAGTACGCCGCACCCGCGCCGGAGGGCGAACTGGCCGCGCACCGCGAGTGGATCGACTCCTGCTACCGGGCGGCTTCGGTGGAGGAGATCATCGACAGGCTCGACAACAGTGGCATCCCCGCCGCCAAGCAGGCCGCCGAAACCATACTGACCAAATCTCCCACCTCGCTCAAGGTGACTCTCTCCGCGCTGGGCAGGGCACGCCGGCTCGGCAGCCTGGAGGCGGTGCTCGACCAGGAATACCGGACTTCGTGCACCGCCTTCACCAGGCCGGACTTCGTGGAGGGCGTGCGGGCCCAGATCGTCGACAAGGACCGCGATCCGCACTGGAGCCCGGCTGACCTCGCCGAGGTGACCGACGCGGACGTCGCACTCTTCTTCGCCCCGCTCGGCGACCGCGAACTCGGCCTGGCCGCCGTTTCCGGGACGGCGCACTGATATGCGGCCGGCGGGGCGGGAGACACCTACGGGAATCAGAGGTCGTTCGGCCCGTCGACCGTACGGAACGGGACGCGGAGCAGATCGGCCGCGGCCTTGAGGTCCTTGGCGCGATGGCCGGTGCACAGCGTCCAGTGATGACCGATGCCGGTCGCCGACCAGGCGTCGGTCCACTCGCCGGGGTCGAAGCCGAAGTCGACCCGTGAGGTGGTGTTGCCGATCTCCAGCAGCGGCCCGGGTACGACCCGGCCCTCGGAGGCGACGAAGACGAAGGTCCCGTCGGCTTCCTGCCCGATACCGAACGTGGTGACCGGACCATGCCGGACGTCGAATTCCACGCTCACGCCCCAGCCGCGCTTGCCGTGGTAGACACCCAGCCCGCGCAGCAGCGGATCCTTGGCACTGATGGCGAGGTGGGCGGGGCCGTCGTGACCCATCTCCACGACCTGGTCCCGGAAATTGAGGGCCTGGAGTTCGGTGAAGGAGCCACCGGCGCCGATGGTGTCGGCGATCAGCATGGCGAGGCTGGTGCGCAGTTCGTACTCACCGGCCATCGGGATGCCACGTGCGGTCAACAGCGACGCGCCGAGGATCATGCCGGCGCCGAGCCGTTCGTGCATCTCGCCCTCCAGACCGCGGTGGTAGTAGGCGAGACTGTCGAGTGCGAAGTCGTCGACGAGCCGGTCCAGCCCGACCGAAACCCGGGCGGCCCACGCGAGATCGTCCTCGTCGACCGAGTCGTCGAGTGTGAAGACCGTACGGGCGAGCGCAATGCGTTCGGCGGCCGCCTCGTCCGTCACGGCGGCGACCCGGACCCGAAGGTCGTCGAACTCGAGAACTTCGACATGCCCGCCGAACTGGGTGGAGACCAACGTCAGGTCGGTGGAGACGTCGAGCATGCCGGGGTAGAGGTGACCCATCAGACCGTGTCGGCCGTGCCGGAGCGTGCCGCGGACCTGTGCGGCACGGATCCAGCGGCGGATCCGGTTCCACGCGTTCTCGTCGCGCAGATGGCCCGAGACGGAGCGGAAGGGGATGCCGCCGCGCCGGAACACATTGGCGACCTCCGGCAGCGGGCACTGCCCGCAGTACGCCAGCCACTTGCCCGTATCGGTGTCCGGGTGGTCCATCGCTTCGGTCGGCTGGAGGTCGATGACCAGTACCGGAGCGTGTGCGCGCTGGGCGATCGGCAGGACCATCGAGGCGGTCAGATACGTCGTCAGAAACGTCACGACGATGTCGCAGTCGGCCGAACGCAGCCGTTCCGCGGCCTTCGCGGCCTCCTGCGGATCGGAGATGAAGCCGGCGTCGACCACCTCGCAGCCCATCTCTTCGAACCGCCCGGTCACGAAGCGGGCCGACTGACGCAGCCGGTCGAGCAGACCGGGGAACTGCGGCCAGTACGCGCCGAGTCCGCCGGACACCAGACCGATCCTGGTACGGCGACGCGTGGTGCGGGTGAGCACACTGTCGAGCGCGGCGGGCGAGACATCAGTCATGAGCTTCCTTCCTTCGGTTCTGTCGAGGGCCGAACGGACTCAGGGCTGTTCCAGCCGCGCGGCGGCCCGGTCCCAGGCCCGCCGGTCCCCCTGCGGGGCGTAGTGGCGCAATTCCTGCGTCCGTGCCACCAGTTGTCGCATGTCCGTGAGGCCCCCCACCAGACCCCGGGCACGCGCCTGCACCAGGATGTTGCCGAGCGCGGTCGCCTCGGCCGGGCCGGCCGTGACGGGAAGCCCCGTGGCATCCGCGGTCCACTGGCACAGGAGCTCATTGCGCGAACCCCCGCCGACCACATGGACCCGGCTCGGCTCCCGCCCCGCGAGACCGGCTGCCTCTCGCAGCGTCCTGCGATGGGCCAGCGCAAGGCTCTCCAGCACACACCGGACATAGCCACCGGGGCTGCCGGGCGGCACCTGCCCGGTCCGTACGAGCTGGGCGTCGATCCGCGACGGCATGTCACCCGGTGCGAGGAACGCCTCGTCGTCGGGATCGATCACCGCGGCGAACGGCCGGGCACGGGCCGCCGCCGCGAGCAGTGCGGGCAGACCCGGATCCTCGCCCCGCCGGTCCCAGGTCCGTCGGCACTCCTCCAGCAGCCACATCCCCATGATGTTGCGGAGATAGCGGACGGTGCCGTCCACCCCGCGCTCGTTGGTGAAGTTCGCCGCACGGGACTCCTCCGTCAGTACCGGAGCCGGCAGTTCGAGCCCGGCAAGCGACCATGTCCCGCAGGACACATAGGCGAACCCGGGCTCGGTCGCGGGCACCGCCGCGACCGCCGACGCCGTGTCGTGCGAGGCGACGGCGGTCACCGGCGTACCGGCCGGCAGACCCGTGTACTCGGCGACGTGCGACAGGATCGTCCCCGCCGGATCACCCGGCTCACGCAGCGGTGGGAACATGGAACGCTCCAGACCCAGCCTGCCGATCAGCGCATCGGACCATCCGCCGGCCGAAGCGTCGAACAGACCCGTCGTCGACGCATTGGTGATCTCCGCTCCCACCGAGCCCGTCAGCCAGTGGGTCAGCAGATCGGGCATCAGCAGTATCGTCCGCGCCGCACCCCACTGGGCACTCGCACGGTGCGCGGCCAGCTGGAACACGGTGTTGAACGGCAGATGCTGCAACCCGCCGACGGCATACAGCTCCTGCGGCCCGCACACCGCCAGCACCTGCTCGGACGCCCTTCCGTTCCGGGTGTCGCGGTAGTGGAAGGGCAGCCCGAGCAGGGCCCCGTCGGCATCGAGAAGGCCGTAGTCGACCGCCCACGTATCGATCCCGATCGACGCGACCGGACCGCTGCGCGCCGCGGTCCGCAGACCGTCCAGCATTCCCTGGTACAGCGCGAGCACGTCCCACCGCAGCCCGTCCGGCAACCGGATGGGCTCATTGGAGAACCGGTGCACCTCGGTCAGCCGGAGCTTCTCGGGCCCGGCCAGGCCGGTGATCACCCGGCCGCTGGTGGCACCGAGATCCACGGCGGCGAAGGCCGCTTCGCTGCGTGACATCACAGACATCGACCCCTCGTCCGGTCATCGGAGGAAGGCCGCGGCCACGCCGGCATCGACGGGAACATGCAGCCCGGTCGTGTGCGTGAGGTCGCCGCCGGTCAGCGCGAAGACGGCGTTGGCCACATGCTCCGGGAGCACCTCGCGCTTGAGGAGCGTCCGCTGGGCGTAGAACTCGCCGAGCTCCTCCTCCTCGATGCCGTACGTCGCCGCGCGCTGAGCTCCCCAGCCGCCGGCGAAGATCCCCGAACCCCGCACCACGCCGTCGGGGTTGATGCCGTTGACGCGGATGCCGTGCTCACCCAGCTCGGCCGCCAGCAGCCGCACCTGGTGCGCCTGATCGGCCTTGGTGGCCGAGTAGGCGATGTTGTCCGGACCCGCGAACACCGCGTTCTTCGACGCGATGTAGACGATGTCGCCTCCGAGGTTCTGCGTCCGCATCATCCGGGCGGCCTCGCGCGAGACCAGGAACGAACCGCGCGCCATGATGTCGTGCTGAAGATCCCAGTCCGCGGCCGTCGTCTCCAGCAGTGGCTTGGAGATGGAGATCCCGGCGTTGTTCACCACGAGATCCACACCGCCGAACGCCAGCGCGGCGGCCCGGAAGGCGTCGGTGATCTGCTCCTCACTGGTGACATCGGCCGTCACGGCGACGGCCCTGTCCGGCCCGCCGAGTTCCTGCGCCACCGAGGCGGCGTTCGCCGTGTCGATGTCCGCGACGACGACACAGGCCCCCTCCGCGACCAGCCGGTGCGCGATGGCCCTGCCGATGCCGGACCCCGCGCCCGTGACCAGCGCCACCCGGGTGGCCAGCGGCTTGGCCTTCGGCATCCGGCGCAGCTTGGCCTCCTCCAGATCCCAGTACTCGATCCGGAACTTCTCGGACTCCTCGATCGGCGCGTAGGAGGAGACGGCCTCGGCACCGCGCATCACATTGATGGCGTTGAGGTAGAACTCCCCGGCGACCCTGGCCGTCTGCTTGTCCTTGCCGAAGGAGAACATGCCGACCCCGGGCACCAGCACGATCGCCGGGTCCGCACCGCGCATCGCGGGGGAGTCGGGCGAGGCATGACGTTCGTAGTACGCGCGATACGCCTCCCGGTACTCCCGGTGCAGCTCCTTCAGCCGCGCCGCCGCCACGTCCAGCGGGGCGTCCGAGGGCAGGTCGAGGACCAGCGGCCTGACCTTCGTACGGAGGAAGTGGTCCGGGCAGGAGGTGCCCAGAGCGGCGAGCCGTGGGTGTCCGGTGCGGGCGAGGAAGTCCAGCACCGGCTCGGTGTCGGTGAAGTGGCCCACCTGCGGACGGTCGGTTGAGGCCAGTCCGCGGATCAGCGGGGCGAGGGCGGCAGCCCGCTCGCGGCGCCGCTCCTCGGGAAGCGGTGCCCGGCCCGCCCATTCGGGACCGAAGGGTTCGGCCCCGCCGCGTTCCTTGAGGAAGGTCTCGGCGGTGCGGATCATCCAGAGGGCATTGCGCTCGCACTCCTCGGACGTCTCGCCCCAGGCTGTGATGCCATGCCCGCCGAGGATCACCCCGACGGCCTGCGGGCTGGCCTCCTTGACCGCCGCGATGTCCAGACCGAGCTGGAACCCCGGCCTGCGCCAGCCCACCCAGGCCACCTTGTCGCCGAAACACTCCGCGGTCAGCTTCTCGCCGTCGGCGGCGCACGCCAGCGCGATCCCCGAGTCCGGATGGAGATGGTCGACGTGAGCGGCCCCGACCAGGGCGTGCATCGCCGTGTCGATGGACGGCGCCGCACCGCCCTTGCCGTGCAGACAGTAGTCGAAGGCCGACACCATCTCGTCCTCGCGCTCCACTCCCGGGTACACGTCCTTGAGAGCGCGCACCCGGTCCAGGCGCAGCACGGCGAGCCCGGCCTCGGTGAGCGTGCCGAGATCACCACCGGAACCCTTGACCCACAGCAGTTCGGTGCCGCCACCGGTGACCGGGTCGGTGCCGGTGGCCTTGACCGATGCGTTGCCACCGGCGTAGTTGGTGTTCCGGGCGTCGGAACCGATCCGGTGGGCGCGTCCCAGGAGCGCGGCGACTTCGGAATGCGTCGCGGAGGCCATGAGTTTCCTTCGTGGTCGGGGGTCGGTCTGAACCGGTCGATGGTCGTACGGGGGAGTGGCGGACAGGCTCAGGCGCCCCAGCCGGCCTGCTCGCCGCCGACCCGGGCGGTGGCGATCCGCTCCTGGTTGCCCGAGGCCAGATAGGCGGCGAACGGATCCCTCGCCAGCCCGAGTTCCTCCCGCACCTCGGCCAGCAGCGGACGTACATCGGTGTTGTACGCGTCCATCAGCGCGCCGTTGGCGGCCAGTACGTCGCCGGACCGCTGCGCCGCGCTCAGCGCCTCCACGTCGACCAGCAGGGCCTTCGCGGTCGCTTCCTGCACATTGGCGACCGACCGGATCACGGCCGGGATCTTCGCCTCGATGTTGTGGCACTGGTCGAGCATGAAGTTGACGTTCGTCTCGGGCTTCAGGCCGCCGTTCCTGACCACTTCGTGCATGATCCGGAACAACTGGAACGGGTCGGCGGCCCCGGCCATCAGATCGTCGTCCGCGTAGAACCGGGAGTTGAAGTCGAACGCGCCGAGCTTTCCCCCGCGCAGCAGACTGGCCACGATGAACTCGATGTTGGTGCCGGGCGCGTGGTGCCCGGTGTCCACGACCACCTGGGCCTTCGGGCCGAGCCTCAGGCAGTGCGCGTACGCCGTACCCCAGTCGGGAACGTCGGTCGCGTAGAACGCGGGCTCGAAGAGCTTGTACTCCAGCAGCATCCGCTGGTCGTCGCCCAGCCGCTCGTACACCTCGGCCAGCGCCTCGGCGAGCCGGTCCTGACGGGCCGTGATGTCGTCCTGCCCGGGGTAGTTCGTGCCGTCGGAGAACCAGAGCTTCAGATCGGGAGACCTGGTCTCGTCCATGATGCCGACGCACTCCAGCAGATGGTCGATGGCCTTTCGGCGCACCTTCGGGTCGGGATGGGTGACCGAACCGAGCTTGTAGTCGTCGTCCTGGAAGACGTTGGAGTTGATCGCCCCGATCCGCAGCCCGAGGCCCTCGGCGTGCCGCGTGAGCGCGGAGTAGTCCTCGACCCTGTCCCACGGAATGTGCAGGGACACCTTCGGCGCCACACCCGTGAACGCGTGCACCTGGGCCGCGTCCTCCATCTTCTCGAACGGGTCGCGCGGCACACCCGGTTGCGCGAACACCTTGAAACGCGTCCCGGAGTTCCCGTACCCCCATGAGGGCGTCTCGATGACCTGGGACTTCAGAGCTGCCTTGACGGCCGACACATCAGACATGAACACCTCGTAGCAGGGCCATCCAGCGACCGGAGACCGCCCCCGGGCCTGTGAATCGTTTCATATCTACGTACGCTAGGTTTGTCACGAGCTCCCAGTCAAGGAGCCGGTCGGGTCCTCCTGGAGTTTTGAATCAATTCATCGCGCCGCGCTCCGGTCCGCCCCGAGGTGCCCCACCTCCCCGGCCTGACCGGCCCGTTCGGCGCATGGTGGCGCCCGGAAGGCGAGGCTCAGCGGCCGCCGCCGGACATGCTCGGCCGCAGCGAGCTCACGAGGTCGAAGAACCGGGCCTCGTTGCCGCAGAGGCCGGCTCGCTGAAGCGCGCTGTCGGCCTCGGCGATCGGCGAGGCGAGCAACGGCACGTACAACGGGCCGTCTTCGGGATCCCCGAGCGCGGCGCGAGTGGCCTCCAGCAGTCGGACATACGCCTGGGCCGCGGCGAGTTCGGCATTGCGCATCTCAGCATCTCCCGGTCAGAGGTGTCGGACCCACCAGCATCCACCATGGGTCTGACAACGCCCGCCGACGGAGGCGCGGGAGCGCCCCTCATCCGCCGTCCGGTCTCCGTGCGCCGGTCGGTGGTTCGACCTCCAGGAATCTTCGGCGCCGCGCTCCTCGGTACAGCAGAACCGTCCAGCCCAACTCCCGCAGCACCGCCGCGCACCGGGCCAGCTCCTCTTCCTCCGAGCGGGCCGCCCCGCTGCCGGGCGGACCGAGCCACTCGACGCGCACACCGCCCGGTACCTCGCCCTGCTGCAAGCGGTAACCGGTCGCCGTTCGCAGGCCCGATCCGTCAACGGCCGAGGGGGCAAGCCCCGACGCTTCAAGGGCGATGGCGACCGCTCGCACCGGCCGGAGCGTCTCCCACCGCGCGGGTACACCCTGCGGGTCGGCGTGTCCGGTGTTCGTCAGCCGACGGATCTGCAGCATTCCCGCGAACGCCGTCCGCACGGAAGCGGTGCGTCCCGCGTCCGGCACCGCAGCCGTCGGGCCGTCCCCGGTGGCCGGTTCGAACCCGGCCCCGTCCTCGGTTTCCATCGTCCGTGGCCACCTCCCACTACAAAGATGTACTGACCGTCATCATTGCGCGCGGAGGCCGGGAGCGGGTCGGATCCCCCTGTTGCAGCGCGTGGGGGAACTGACCGAGCGTTGTCCCGCGGCCATCGGCCCGCGATCGATCCATCCGGATGATGATCATGAAATTGACGCGAACTGGTGAGGGATTTAGATAGGGTCGACCGTCCGACAGTCCCATACCCAGAGGATCCACGCACCGTGCCCGACAACGTCGTAGGCCCCGGCCCCGATCGTGCCGCGCTGCGCGCCGACTGCGCGAACTGCTTCGGGCTGTGCTGCGTGGCACTGACCCTGACGCGGTCCGCGGACTTCGCGATGGACAAGGACGCCGGGAAGCCCTGCCGGAACCTCCAGGAGGACTTCCGCTGCGGCATACACACCGAGCTGCGTACCCGGGGCTTTCCCGGCTGCACCGTGTACGACTGCTTCGGGGCGGGCCAGAAGGTTTCCGGCGAGACCTTCGACGGGCAGGACTGGCGCGGTGCCCCGCGGACCGCCCAGCAGATGTTCCAGGTGTTCCCGGTCATGCGGCAGCTCCATGAACTGCTCTGGTACCTCACGGAAGCGCTGTCCCTGGAACCGGCGCGGTCCCTCCACGACGAGATCCGACGCACCCTCGACGAGACCGAACGCCTCACGCACCTCCCGGCGGACGCGTTCCGCGAACTGGACGTGGCCGGGCACCGCGATGTCGTGGCCGAGCTGCTGCTCCGCGCCGGCGCGCTGGTACGGGCGACGGCACCGCGGAAGAAGAAGCGCGACCACCGGGGCGCCGACCTCATAGGAGCCAGGCTCAGGGGCGCCGATCTGAGGGGCGCCGACATGCGCGGCGCGTATCTGATAGCAGCGGACCTCACCGGTGCCGATCTGCGCCTGGCCGACCTGATCGGCGCTGACTTCCGGGACGCGGACCTGTCCGGAGCCGACCTCACATCGAGCCTCTTCCTCACCCAGGCACAGCTCAACGCCGCCAGGGGCGACGCGGCGACGAAGCTCCCTCCGTCCCTCGGCCGCCCCGCGCACTGGGACGGGTGAACCCGGCCCCGGAGGCGGCCGCCGACGGACGAACCGGTCCGTGCCACTGACGGCCGTGGACCGCCGATGCCGCACCGTGCCGAATCGGCCGGTGCGTCGGGGCACTGTGGACGTGTCCGGTTCGTTGCACAGTGTGGCGTACCCGGAACGCCGCAGACGACCGGACCGAGGAGTCCCGCACATGCCCAGCAGTACCGACCGCAGCCGCACCGAACCGAATCGCACGGACGGGAACCGCACCCGTCTGGTCGAGCGCCTGATGGAGCAGTTCCCGCACGTGCCCCGGGAAGCCGTCATCAAGGAGGACCTGCTGCGCGGCGGCCTGGCGTTCGACGAGTCCGCGCTCAGCGACAACGAGGGCGGTGACGTCAAGCCGAAGTCCTACTTCATCTTCTCCTTCGACCACGGCACCCTCCCAGAGCTGGGCGCGGCCGCCTTGCGCCGCCCGCCGGAGGAGATCGTCCTCACCGGCGGTCCGTACGACCTGCGCAGGACCGTCGTGTCCGTCCGCGTCAACCCGGCGTCCCCGTACCGTGTCGCGGCCGACGGGGACGGTGTGCTCGGGCTGTATCTCGACGGCCGTCGGATCTCCGACGTGGGCCTCCCGCCCATGCCGGACTACTACCGGCACACCCTGGAGAACGGCAAGTCCGTGATGGAGGTGGCACCCACCATCCAGTGGGGATACCTCATCTATCTGACGGTCTTCCGGGTCTGCCAGTACTTCGGGGCGAAGGAGGAGTGCCAGTACTGCGACATCAACCACAACTGGCGCCAGCACAAGGCGGCGGGACGCCCGTACACCGGGGTGAAGCCGGTCGAGGAGGTCCTGGAGGCGCTCGCCATCATCGACAAGTACGACACGGCGAAGACCTCCACCGCCTACACCCTCACCGGCGGGGCCATCACCTCCCACATCGGCGGCCGCGACGAGGCCGATTTCTACGGCCAGTACGCCAAGGCCATCGAGGAGCGCTTCCCCGGCCGCTGGATCGGCAAGGTCGTAGCCCAGGCCCTGCCCAAGGCCGACGTGCAGCGTTTCCACGACTACGGCGTGCAGATCTACCACCCCAACTACGAGGTGTGGGACCGCCGGCTGTTCGAGCTCTACTGCCCGGGCAAGGAACGCTACGTCGGCCGTGACGAGTGGCACCGCCGCATCCTGGACTCCGCCGAGGTCTTCGGCCCCCGCAATGTCATCCCCAACTTCGTGGCAGGCGTGGAGATGGCCGAGCCCTTCGGCTTCACCACGGTGGACGAAGCCATCGCGTCCACCACCGAGGGGCTGCGGTTCTTCATGTCGCACGGCATCACGCCGCGGTTCACCACCTGGTGCCCGGAGCCCACCACCCCGCTCGGGAAGACCAACCCGGACGGGGCGCCGCTCGAATACCACATCCGCCTGCTGGATGCCTATCGCGCGACCATGGAGGAGTACGGTCTCAGCTCGCCCCCCGGCTACGGTCCGCCCGGACCCGGACGCGCGGTCTTCTCCGTCAGCTCGTTCATGGACAGTCTTCCGGCCCGTCCGGACGACGCCCCCTAGTTCAGGTCCGGCCGCTGGACCCGGCGGCCGCCGGTTCACGCACGACGCGCGCGAACCCCCGCACCAGGCGCTGTCCGTGCCGTCGACCCAGGCGAGCACGGTCCGCGGGGGCTCGGCATCGGTCAGCGGCACCCAGGTGAGATCGGGCCGGTCGTAGTACCTGGCCATGCTCATCGGCGCGAAACAGACGGCGGAACCCTCCGCCACCTGCTCCAGCATCTCCTCGACGTTGTCGTTGGTCGGCCCCCCCTGGGACTCGATCCGCCCGGGCGGGGGTTGACCGCCCACCAGTCCACCCACTCGCGCGGCGCGCGCTCGGTCCACATCAACGGCTCGTCGGCGACGTCGAGCACGGAGGTCCCGTCGCGTCCCGCGAGCGCATGCCCCAACGGCATTCCCACGACGCGCGGCTCCGTATGCACGAGCTCCGAGCGGAGGCCGGTCAGGTCATTGGGCAACCAGACGCAAGCCACGTCGACCAGCCCTTCGCGCAGAGCCGCGGCCTACCACCCCCAGTCGTATCGCCTGGGCACCACTCGCACCCCGGGATGGCGCCGTGCGAACTCGGCCCGTGACCGGGTGGTGAGTTCACCCGCACCGCTTGCCCCGAAGCCCACTCGCGGTACACCCGTCTCACCGCGGCGGTGCCGCTCGCCGCGGTCGTCGCCGATACGGTGCTCTGGCACGGGCGTATCGATGTCTTCGTCGACAACGCGGGCCGCGGCCTGGCCGGGGCGGTCGAGGAGACCACCGACCAGCAACTGCGGGACCTGATGAACCGGATTCGCCGGGGGAGGGGCGCTCCGGCAGACCGCCGCGATGCCGGCGTACGAGGCGATCGTCGGCCCCGTACGGACGGGCCTGCCCGACTCGGACGGAAAAGCAGGAGGGCGACCCCGGCAAGGCCGCGGCGGCCATCCTCACCGCCCTCGCCACCGAGGACCCGCCCCTGCGACTGCCGCTCGGCAACGACGCGACCGACGCGATCCAGGCCCACCTCGAAGCGGCCCGTGCCGAGACACTCGCATGGGGGAAGGTAAGCCGGAGCACCGTCTTCGACGGCTGAGGAGCACGGCCGGCCGCAACGTCCCGGGCCGGCCAGACGGTGACCGAGCGCCGGGGGCGGCGAGAGCGGCCGGCCGTTCCCCGGCGCCGGCGAACCTCAGGCGCGCCACTCGGCGGTGCGCTCGGGGGATGCCTCGGCGAGTGCCTTGCGAATGGCCTCCACGTCGCCCTGATGCCCGTAAACAGGCGTACCGGGCTGCTGACGCCAGGACTCGTCGAGTCCCCCCGCGTCCACGGTGTCAAAGCCCAGCTCGTCGATGAGATCGCGCACGACCTGCTTGGCCGCCGCATCGTCACCGGCGACCGGAAGCGCCTGACGGCCGTGACTTCCCGCGGGGAGCCCGTTGGAGAGGATGTCCTGGGCGTACGTCCCGTTGAACGCCTTGATCACCGGGTGGCCGATCTGCTCCTCGGTCCACCGGCTCTCGGGCTTGCCGTCCTCGATCGCGGCGATGCGGCCGTCGCGCTGCTGCGGGTAGTAGTTGCCCGTGTCGATGACCGCGACCCCGTCCGCGGCACCGTCGATCAACCCGGCGGGCAGGTCGGGGACGGCCTTGAGGGGGACGGTGACGACGACGACCTGGGCTCCTCGAGCCGCCTGAGAGGCGTTGACCGCCGTGGCTCCGGTCTCGTCGGCGAGCGCGGCGAGCGTCTGCGGGCCACGCGAATTGGCGATGGACACCTCGTGGCCCAGCGCGGTGAGGCGCCGGGCGAGGTTTCCGCCGATGTTGCCCGCTCCGATGATGCCGATCTTCATGGATCCGACCTTCCGACGGCGACTGCGGTACGTGATGTGGTCTCGCGGGTTCATCAACTAGCCGTTTCCGGGCTGTATTCCTGGCAATGGCAAAACGGTTCGCCTGTTCATCCGAAGGATGGGAACGACCGGCTGCGGGCACCTACAGGAAGACGACCGAAGCACTCATCCCACGTGAAGGCGGTGCCCATGCTCCATGGCGTCGATGTCAGTTCCCATCAGTCGTCCTTCGACACGGACGGACTGGACTTCGTCCTCATCAAGGCCACCGAGGGCCGTTCGTACATCAATCCGCATCTCTCGGCGCAAGTGAAACGCGCGAGGGACGCGGAGTGCGTGGTCGGCTTCTACCACTTCCTCTGGCCGGGGAACATCACGGCTCAGGCCGAGTATTTCGTGAGCAAGGCCCCGGAGAAGGCGGGCGATCTGCTCGCCGTGGACTGGGAGGAGAACGGCGAAGGCACCCGGGCCGGCAACGCGGAGAAGGACCAGTTCATCCGTGAGGTCAAGCGTCTGCGGCCGCACCACAAGGTTCTGCTGTACTGCAACCGCTACTTCTGGCTGAACCACGACACCACGTCGTACGCGGGTGACGGTCTCTGGATCGCCGACTACGTGACCGCCGGAAAGCCCAGGATCGAAGCCTCCTGGCGTATCCATCAGTACACCGACCACCCGCTCGACAAGGACGTCGCCGACTTCTCCTCACGGGCCGCCATGCGCAACTGGGCCGGGGGGTAGCCGTCGCGGGACCGTACGCGGCGGCGGGGCGGCCCCGCTCGGGAGAGGCGTGACCGGGCCGTAGCGGCGGGCAGAGCATCCGACGTCCCCGCTCATCAGCAGGTGCCGGTGCCGGTGCCCGTGGCCGAGGTGTGCGCCGATCAATAGGTGAAAACGGATGATGGGTGCGCGCCTAAGATGGTCGACGATGTGCGCGACCCCGCCCAGCCTCCTGGGACTCACTACATACTTGCTGTCCAAGACCGGCAAAGCGGCGCGGAGCCGGCTGGCGGCGCGACTTGCCGAGCGCGACATGCGGATCTGGCACCTGGCCGTGCTGTCGGCGCTCATCGACTTCGGCCCCATGCGCAACGGGAACTGGCATCCCGGCTCGGGATCGACCGGAGCGACATCGTCAAGATCGTGGACGACCTCGCGCTGGCCGGTCTCGTCGACCGGGCCCGGGACACCGGAGACCGCCGCCGGGTGACCGTCACGCCCACCTCGGCCGGCCGCGCGGTGTTCGCAGAGCTCCAGGACGAGGCGCTGAGCGTGCAGAAGACACTGCTCGCCCCACTGACCGCGCGCGAACGAGTCCAGCTGGCAGCGCTGTTGAGCCGCGTCCACGCCCACGTCCACGGCGGCCCCGAAGAGTCGAAGCCAGGTCACTGACCGATTCCCTGGGCTCGGTGCGGCACACTTCTCGGGTGACCACAGCCGCGGCTCAGCCGCCTCGCGACCGCGCACTCGGGCGCGGAATCACCACCCTCATTCCGCAGGCCGCCACGGCCACCCCGGCCGAACAGGCAGCGGCCGTGCTGACAGCGATGCAGAGCGTTCCGGTGCGTGTGGGTGTCCTCCAGGCGGCCGTGGTGCTCCTGGAGGAGCGAGTGCGCGCGACGCAGGACGACGCGGAACGCGCGGCCGCCGCCACGACGGTCGCCATGCTGCGCAGCGCGATCGGCCGGGCCGGCTGACGGGGTCGGAGCCGGTCGGAGTCGATCGGTACAGGCCGGGTCGGGTCCGGGAGCTGATAGGTGTGGACGGAGCCGAGCCCGGGAGTTGATCAGTTCAGCTCGTCGAGGGCTTGATCGCAGGCCTCGGGATGGTTCCGCCAGTACCGCCAACCACGCTCGTGGGACAGGACACTGGCGAGTGCCTCCGCCGGGCCGAGACGCCGAGGTCCGGCGATCTCGCGTACGACCACGACGGCCGCCTTCAGCCCGTCCCACCCGCCCTCGGCCAGAAACCCGAGTACGGCGGCAGGATCCTCTGAGGCTGCGGCGCGCGTGGACTCCACCAGCGGTTGCAGCCACCGGGCCCACCGCCGGTACTGGTCCGATACATCCGAGTCCGCCACGTCCGGTCGCTCCGCCGTCTCCAGCAGCGGCGCCAGCGCCCGCGTGAGACGTTCGCAGTAGCTCGTCGCGCTCTCCGTGACCCACGGGTGTTCAGTGGTGAAGTGCTCCCAATCGCTCACCCCCAATTCGTGGAGCCACCAGGCGCCGGCGGGCCGCAGTCCCTCGGTCCCGCCGAGAACGAAGGCTTCCCGCACCAGCTCGTAACTCGGCAGGGTACGTTCTGCGAGCAGCACGGCGTCGTACAGATCCTTGCCCTGCGGATACGCGTCGGTGATCAGCCACAGCAACTTCCAGGCGAGCGACAGCTCCGGCGACACCGCCTGCACCCGGCAGCCCGGTCCGTCTCCCAGTGGCTGAAGCTCGGTGAGCACGGCGGCAGAGGGCAGGGCATCGTTGAACACCACGTCGAGCTGTACGGTCCCGCCGGGCACTCCGTCCGCCGTCCACGGCAGCAGCATGCGCCGGCCCGGAACCCGGTCGTACGTCCAGATGTCCTCGGTCACCAGGCCCGCCGCATCGATCCGTACCGAGCCATGGGCGGCGGCCGCAGCTGCCGCGTCCCGGGCGATCGCGTCGAAGAGACCCGTGGCACGGGGGTCGTCCATGCCCCAGTCCCGGGGCACGAAGAGGAAGTCCAGATCCCCCGGATCACGGGCGGCTTCTCCGAACCACGTGGCCATCAACACGCTGCCACGCAGCACCAGATGGTCACCCCACGGGCCGTCCGCGACGGACGCTAGCACCGTGTCCAGTACGGTGCGCCGCGCCCGATGCCAGGCCCGCCCCACCTCTTCCCGGGCATCGCCGAAGAGCGGTTCTCCGGACCGGTAGGCATTGGCGAACTGCTTCAGAGCGGGCTCGAAGATCAGTGGATGATTCATGCCGTCAGGTGCGGGCAGCAACGTGTCCGGAACGTCTGACCTGCGCCGCGTCTCCTCGTCGAGGGGCGCATGCGGGACCTGCGAGGTCTCCGTCCACAACCTGCTCCAGGCAGTGGATCCGTCGGCGGAAGATGTCATGGTGAGGCTCCTGCGGGAGGGCGCGCTGCATTTCGCGGTGGTGGACGCTGAGGCATCGGGCACGCACGGTCATCCGACGCGAGCATAGGTCTCCGCACCGGGTTCGAGAGCGGCGGGTCCGGGCCTGATGGGCAGGAGCGTCCGCAACGGCAAGCGCCTGCCGTCCATCGATCCATGGGCGTGCGTTCATTGGCATGGACCTGATAACGCTGCTGCGTTAAAGTCCGTTGCGGCACACTCTGAGAGCGCTCTCAGATCTGAGCTCTCGGACGCCTGCTGTTCCTCCCCACGATTCCGGAACAACAGAAGGGCCACTGCCTTGAGATATATGAACGCGCTGCGAACTAGCCTGGCTGCCACACTGGTCGTCGGAGCCTGGGCGACTGTGGGACTTGCCTCCGGCCAGGCATCCGCCGTCACCGTGGACTCGTCTTCCGCAGCACCACCTCGCTCCACGGCCGGGCAAGAGCCGGCGTCCGCAGGACTGCTCGCCGCCATGCGGCGAGACCTCGGCCTGACAGAAAGCCAGGCCAGGACGCGACTGGCCGCGGAGAAGACGGCAACCGCCTTACAGGACAAGGCGCGACGGGCCGCCGGTTCCTCCTACGCCGGTTCCTGGTTCGATCCGGCCACGGGCAGGCTCGCCGTGGCGGTGACCGACGGCCGGAAGTCGGCAGCCGTACGCGTCTTGGGAGCATCTTCCCGGCTGGTGCGCCACAGCGCACCGCAGCTCGACGCGACCAAGGCCCGGATCGACGGACTGGCGGCACCGGCAGGTGTCAGCAGCTGGCACGTGGACCCGAAGGCCAACCGCGTCGTGATCGACGTTGTCGCTTCGGCAGCGCATGACAACGATGTCCGCACCTTCGTCGAGCGGGCCCGCAGGGCCGGGCCCGTACTGGTGAAGCAGACTCCGGAAGGGCCCAGAACCTTCGCTGCCGGAACCGTGGGCGGCGATCCCTACTACACGGGCAACGTCCGGTGTTCCATCGGTTTCTCCGTCCACGGTGGCTTCGTCACGGCAGGCCATTGCGGACAGACGGGCGCCGCGGTCAGCGGATGGGACCGTTCGGCCATCGGCAACTTCCAGGGGTCGTCCTTCCCCGGCGACGACTATGCCTGGGTCAGCGTCGGCAACGGCTGGTGGACCGTCCCCGTCGTACTCGGCTGGGGCACCGTCTCGGACCAGTTGGTGCGGGGCTCCGCAGAGGCACCCATCGGCGCCTCGATATGCCGCTCCGGCTCCACGAGCCACTGGCACTGCGGCAACGTGCTGGCCACGAACGAGACGGTGAACTACAGCCAGGGCGCGGTTCACCAGATGACCAAGACGAGCGTCTGCGCCGAGCGGGGAGATTCGGGTGGCTCGTTCATCAGTGGGGACCAGGCCCAGGGAGTCACGTCCGGCGGCTGGGGCAACTGCACCAGCGGCGGGGAGACCTGGCACCAGCCGATCAACGAGATCCTGAACCGGTACGGGCTGACACTGCACACAGCCTGACGTCACGCAGGGCGGGCTCGACCCGAGCCGCCCGGTCCCACCGTGAGGGCCTGCCGCGCGGCACGACCGTATTCGCTCGGATGCGGCAGGCCCTTCACGCGGGGCAACCCGGCAGACCGGAACCCTCATGGTCGTCGGGTTCCGCAGTGGGACGGGCCGGCCTGAGGTCCGCGGCCCGGCCGCCAGCGGTGGCTGCCGGATCGGTCCACGGACCGGCTTCGACAACTGGGTAGCCGAGCGGCCGACGGCGGAGCTGATCGAGCCGTTCACCTTTCTGGTCGGCGCGGACGGCGTGCTTCGGCCGGCGCCGCGACCTGAGCGCTGTCCCGGGGCAGCGCCCTTCTCCGCGGTCAAGAAACCGCTTCGCCGGACGGAAAATCCGGCGAACCGAGAGGACTGCTCGACTACGGTCGCTGGGGGAGGTAGACGCGTGTCCTGGCCATCTGTGATCATTCTCGTCCCTGCGAAGCGACGCCCGTCGTTCGAAGGGCGCCTCCGTACTCTTGAGCTCGTGCCGGACCCCGTGACGGGTGACGAAAGGTTGCACCGGCACGGGCACTCGTACTGCATCGACCTCTCGGGTGGGATCCTGGCGGACTATGAGCCGGACGAGATCGAGCAGGTGACGACCCGGATCGGGGAACCGTACGCGGTCTGCGTGTCGTGCCGGTCCATGGACGCGGCCCGCGCTTTCCTCCGCGACGTCCTGCCCGGTGTCGACGGCCTTGTCGACACCGATCACTTCGAGATCCTGCGGGCGAGCGAGTTCCTCACGCTGGTGGACAGTCACCCCGGATGGGACTGGCGTCGCCAAGCAAGTACGGACCTCCAGTAGATCGGCTCGAATCCATGTCACGGCAGAGTCCTGAAGAAGCGTTTGCGACTGCCCTCACACCCACGACGACCGATTGGATGGCGGAGGACCAACGCATGGCCCGTGGGCGGCGCTCCTACGAGTGCGACTCCCTGCCCGCGAGGCAGGTCGCTTCCCGGCCGCAACTGTCCGAGGCGGAGATCCGCGAAGCGGAGGCGGAGTTGGGCATCGTGTTCCCGGACCAGTACCGGGAGTACTTGCTCCGGCAGAGCGCCGGTGGTGCGGTGAACCCGCTGTGCCGATCCGCGGTGGTCTGGGGCTGGCATGGGGACTCAAGCACCAACTACCACTTGCTCACCACTGACTTCCCGCATCCCGACTCCTACCGCGCTTACGAGGATGAGCTGGACGCACGTGAGCCGCAGGTGCCGGACTTTCCGGATCACGACGCCTACCAGGCGGCGTGGGAGCAGTGGGACGCCGAGTACGGGGTGTTCCAGGAGCGCAGGACCGCCGGCGCTGTATTCATCCAGGAGAACGGCTGTGGCTTCTCGACCCTGCTCGTTGTCACCGGTCCGCACCGGGGCTCACTGTGGTTCGACGGCCGGGCCACCTGCGACCGGATCCTTCCTCTGAACCTGGACGGTCACCCCGTGTCGTTCACGGACTGGTTCGCCCCACGTGCACGGCTACCTGACGATGGCCGACGACCTCCTGCGGGACATCACGACGTACGACCAGTCGTCCGACCGGGGCGAAGGCGACATGATCTCCACCACGGGCGACATCGACCGCCTGCTCGTCGCGCTGTTTTTCGGCGAACTGCTTCCTCCGGATCTGCTCCGGCTGATGTTCACCCGGCCGTCGGCCGATGTGCGGATGCTCGATGGGTCTCCCGCCCATTACAGCCCGGGATTGCAACAGGCCACCGTCAACGGCACCACGCTCTGGGGCAAGACCAGGGAGACGTACGGGTACAAGAACGCCGCCTTCTCCACTCGTGACCAGCGGCGTCGCTTCGTACTCGCTCACCAGCCGACGACCCCACGCAACGGCGAGGAGACCCAGATGGTCGTCAGGGTCGCCGACCTGCTCACCCGTAATTCCTGACTCGTGACTCATGGCCTGTGACCCGTGAGCCCGGCACCGGCGCTCGGGACGTGGCCCAGCACCCGCCGCTTCCTCCCCGTCTGTATGGTCAGTTGATCAAGGGACGTCAGCACGCGGCAACGGTCCGCGAGGCTGCCGGTCCGGCGCACGGGTTTGATGCGCCGGAGCAGATGGGGAGTTGTGATGAGCGTGGGATCCGTACTTCGCCAGTCGAATGCCGAGGGCATGAGAGCCATTCCCGCCGGGGAGATCATTCTGCGTGACGAAGGCACTCGGACGGACTGGAAGGTGGAGGTCGGTGCGTTCCGCCTGGCGCCGTATCCCGTCACCCGCGAGCTGTACCACGCGGTTCGGGGCGAGGCGCCCGTGAGTTCGGCCGGTCCGCGTACACCGGTGGCCGAGATCTCGTGGAACGACGCTGTCCGGTTCTGCAACCTGCTCTCGCAGGAGGAGGGGCTCCGTCCCTGCTACTCGACGGGCGACGACCCCGACGGGCTGGACGTGGTCTGCGACTGGCGGGCCGACGGCTATCGCCTTCCGTCGGAGGCGGAATGGGAGTACGCGTGCCGAGCCGGAACCTCCGGCGTTCGCTACGGGGACCTGGACGAGATCGCCTGGTACTACGGGAACTCCGGCGGCGAGGTGCACGACGTCGCGAACAGGGCGCCGAACGCCTGGGGCCTCCATGACATGATCGGCAACGTGTGGGAGTGGTGCTGGGACCTCTACGACCCCGAGGTCTACGGCCCGTACCGCGTATTCCGTGGCGGGGGCGGATTCGACCGGCCCCGAAGCTGCCGGGCGTCGTGCCGCCGCAAGAGCCATCCGACCTTCCGCATCGACGACCTGGGGTTCCGGCTCGCGCGAACGGTGTGAGCCGGTGGGGAGAAGGCCGCCTCCGGAAGCGTTGCGGCCCCCCGGCACATCACCGCGGCCGAAGAACAGCCGAGCCTACGGGGCCGGCGTCGGTGTCGCATCGAGGCCGCGGGCGAGGAGCGTGACCGGCTCCTCGCCCGCGGCCGGCACGACGGAGGTGAGCGCGATGGCGCCGCCCACGAAGCCGGGGACGAGCGCCAGCAGAATGGCAGCCGCCGGCCGGGCGGCCGTACTGCCCGCGTCGGTGACCACGTTGCCATCGGTTGGGGGGCCACCGATCATGGCTGTTGCGATGCGCTCCTTCTCGTCGATGGCCATTGCATCGCGCTCGGCGAGATCGGGCTCGAAGTCGAGCCTCCCGGCCGGGATCGCACCGCCAGTGACGCGCCGCAGCAGCCCGGTCCGGTCGAGACTCTTCAGGTCACGCCGCACGGTCTCGGCGGTGAACCTGGACTCTCTCAGCCGGCGACAGTACGTCGACCGGCCGCTCTCGTGGGCCTGAACGGACATCTGGCCCCGCGGCCGGCCAGGTCGACGAACGACGCGCAGCGCGTGCACCCCTTGCCTCTTGCCCCGGCCCCCTGCTCCCCACTCCTTGATCCTGCCCCGGCACCGTTCGCCATGTCAGTGAGTCTCTGTAGGGTGCGTCGCGTGAGTGACACGTATGAGCTGGCGGTATCGGTCGATCTGCGGGACGAGCTCTCCGAGCCGGAGCTGGCCGAACTGCGCTGGCACCTGGGAATCGGGCCGCAGCCGACGAGCCTGTCGATCGTGACCGAGTTCCCGCTCGTGGTGGAGGACGAGGCGGGCGAACCGGTGGTCGAGGACGAACCTCGTCCACTGCTTGCCGGCAGTGGTGCCGCCTGGCGGGTCGGTGGTGTGCTCGGGTCGGCGCTGGTGGGCCGCGTGGACCTGCCGCGGAAGGGCTGGTCGCTGACCTCCCGGCAGGAAATCCACCCCGACGAGTTCGAAAAGGTCGGCGAGCTGCTCCGCTGGCTTGCTGCGCGCGTGCAAGACACCCACCGGCAGGTGGACGATGTCGTTTCGATCGGCCACTTGAGGTTCAACGAATCCTTGATACCGGAAGTGATCGGGGTCGCGAACGGGCAGATCGTGTGGCCGGACCAGCAGTCCGCTCCGTAAATCGCGTAGCCGCCGGCCACCGGTCCGGCATAGCTTCTGCCTCATGGCTGACGAGTGCTTCGCCCATCCCCGGCTCGCCGCGATCTACGACGCGCTCGAACCTGATCGGGGCGATCTGGACGCCTACGTCCGTCTCGCCGAGCAGATCGGGGCGCGCCAGGTCCTGGACATCGGCTGCGGTACAGGAGTGTTCGCCCTTCTGCTGGCCGACCGCGGCATCGAGGTCGTGGGTGTCGATCCGGCCACCGCGGCCATCGATGTGGCCCGGGGCAATCCGGGCAGTGAAAGGGTGCGCTGGATCTCCGGTGATGCGACAGCACTTCCGCCACTGCAGGTCGACCTCGCGACCATGACGGCGAACGTCGCCCAGGCCATCGTCGACCCACGGGAGTGGCGGACGACCCTGCAAAGGGCGTACGAAGCGCTGCGTCCCGGCGGAACCCTTGTGTTCGAGACCCGGGATCCGGCCAGGCGTGCCTGGGAGGAGTGGAATCGCGAAGCCTCGTACGTCGTGACCGAGATACCGGGAGTCGGTGGGGTCGAGAGCTGGGTCCAACTGCTCGAAGTGTGCGGGCCGCTGGTGACCTTCCGCTGGACCTATGTGTTTGCCGCGGACGGGCAGGTACTGACATCGGATTCGACGTTGCGATTCCGCGAGCGGTGGGAGGTCGAGACGGAGCTGGCCGCACAGGGCTTCGTGGTCCAGGACGTCCGCGACGCCCCTGACCGCCCGGGACGCGAGTTCGTCTTCGTCGCCCGGCGCCCCGGGGACGATGGCTGACCACCTGCATACTGCGCGGGAGATCGCGGCGCTCGAAACACAATTCGGATTCCCGCACCATCTGCAGCTGAGGGCACTTCTTAAGCGGCACAACGGCGTCGTCGAACATCAGGCGATGGTGCGTTCTGCGCGAGCGGCGTCACCATGAACGACTCTGAGGATCCCGAGAACACCGGCGGTTTCGCATGGATCTCCGGGCGGACAGGACTGCGGGCGGACCGGAGACGGATGCCCGCGATGCGCAGTGGGACAGTGTGATCTGCGCTGCTCAAACCCCGCAGCGGTGCTCAATTCGGCTACGGCCGGTGTCGGGCCCGGGGCTACGGATGATAGGCAGGGCGCGTGATCGACATGGGGGAGGTCCACGCCCGATGAGGATGATGCGCCGGATGGCGTTGTACGCCGCGCTGCCGCTGGTTGTGCTGCTCGCGGCCGGATACGGCTGGTACCGGGTGAGCGAAACCGGCAAACGGTGGCGGTACGAGGACCGGCTCGCCACGTACTGCGAGGGTCTGCTTCCGGTCGCCGAATCGGCGGCCCTGACCTCGTACTCCATCGATCCCGGGCTGCCGGGGGACCGCACGGGCGGTGCCGGTGACAACCGCTGGAGCGAGTGCGCAGTGGCGGACACCCGGCTGCTGGTCGCTCTGATTCCGTACGACGCCGTCCGTAACCGCAACCTCTCCGGTGAGCCGCTCTCGATGTTGCGCGACGGGAGTTCAGACCATCTGCCCGTAGCCATCGGTGGTGGATGGCAGGGCTACACCGATTTCCGCGACACCGGCGTCGTGCTCAACTGCACCGACCGGCCTGCCTCCCTCGTAGTGACCGTGAGTGCCGACGAGTCGCACGAGAACGCCCGGGAGACCCGGCAGATCGCCCGGCTGGCCACGGTCACCGCGGAGCGGGCCGCCAAGCGGTGGTTCTGCAACGCCCCGCACGGTGCCGGCGTGCCGCCCATCCTTCTGCAACCAGATCGCCGGGAGCCCGGCAACGCCACCGGCACCTGCGCAGGGGTCCCCGGTCCGGGCGACGGCTCCGTCCACTGGCACCGTGAGACCACCGCCGCCGGCGATGCTCTCCTGGAGACCTGCGCGTTCGGCGAGACGAAGGCGCGGGACGAGGAGCTCTACTGGTTCAATGCCGCGTTCGGTCCGTACGCGCAGCGCCTTCGGACCTCCGACGACGACGAGTCCGGTGGCTATCACGGCGACGCGGGCGCCGATCGCCACAGCGCCTGGGCGAGCGCCGAATGCGGCACGGGTCCGCGTGCTCTTTTCACCGTCAACGACACCGAGTACGCAGCCCCGTCGCACGGCTACCTCCGCACGGCCCTCCGTGCCTTTGCCGAACATGCGGCGAAGCGCCATGGATGCACCGACCTGAAACTGCCCTCCTGACGGCGCGGAACCGTGCTCAGGGATTGACGGCCCGATGAGTCCGCCGAACCCCGGGCGCTCTCCCAGGGGTGACCAGATTCGGCCGTAGCATGTCAAGAATCATGGTGATGTGCCTTGTTGCTTCAAGGTCGTCGTGTCTCAATGGGGAAGGCGATCCCCCCTGACGGACCGTCAGGAGAGTTCTGCATTCCGGCGTGGCACGTCGATCCACGCGTCGGCAGTCCCCCACATTCGGTAGTCCCCCCACATGAAGGGCAACCACCATGAGGCATGGCATACGGCGACTCGGCTTCTGTTCCGCCCTGGCCGCCGGCACGCTCGCGCTGGCACCCACTGCTGAAGCGGTCACCCCCACAACCGCGACCATCAACTTCGACTGTGGCGTCTACGGCTCGGGCAGCGCGACCCTCACCGCCACCCAGAGCGGCACGGCCGCGACCATCAACCTCTCGACGTCCGCCATCAAGGCACCGATCAGCGTCGGGGCGAACTCGGTCACGTCAACGCTCACACTCACCAACAAGGGCTCGGGAGCGGTGACGTTCACCGGCAACTCCAACCCCGCCATCCCCGCCGGAAGCCCCGTGTCGACGGGGCCGCTCAAGGGAACCGTGGCAGCGGGCGACAGCCTGGCGGCCAAGTCTCTCAAGGTCGTGGTCTTCGGTATCACCGCGACCTGCAACGCGACGTCCGCTCAGGCTCCCGGACCGTTCGTGTTCTGAGCCGGCCCCCTCGCGCTGAGTGAAGTACCTGGCTGAAACGGCTACGGTGCGGTCGGCCCGTGTCCCCGCCTGCGGGCGGGTGGCGCGGGCCGACCGTGCGATCGCGAGCGGGCACTCGACCAGATGCCTCACCCGGGCCACTTGCCGTGTGTGTGCAGGGCCCCCTCCAGCCGGGCGATGTCCGCGGCGGCCTTGGGCCGCCGAGGTCGTGAGGGATCCCAGATCGGGCACAGGCGGGCCAACTCCTGGTTGGTTAAGCCCACTTCGCGCAGGCGGCGGTCGCGGTCCTCGTGGGTGCGACGCGAGCCCATCGCGCCGACGAACGCGACCGGCAGCCGCAAAGCCGTCTCCAGAAGAGAAACATCGAATTTGGCGCCATGGGTGAGACGCACAGGACAGTTCGTGCGTCGGTCGTGGTCTGGCGGAGGCAGCGGTGCGGCCAGTCGACCACCAGTTCGGCGGCCTCGGGGAAGCGGGCCCGAGTGGCGAAGACCGGCCGGGCGTCGCACACGGTCACGTGGTAGCCGAGGAACTTGTCGGCCCGGACCAACGCCGCCGCGAAGTCCACGGCGCCGAACACGATCACCGGGGCGGCGGCACCCTCGACTCCACGAACAGCGTCACGCCGCCCGGACAGCGCGACCCGTCATCCGCGACGTCGACAGTGCCGGTGCGGCCGGTGACCAGCATCGCGCGAGCCTCCTCCGCCGCTGTCCGGTCCAGTTCCGGTTCTCCGCCGCGAGGCCGCCCTCGTACGATCCGTCCGGTCGGACGAGCAGCGCCCGCCCGAGCAGTTCCGCCGGGCCCCGGGCCACCCGGGCGAGTGCCGCAGCCTCTCCTCGGTCCGCGGCCGACACCCCCGCCCGGAACACCGATGCGTCGGCGCGCACCGGTGTGACCAGGATGTCGATGACGCCGCCGCAGGTGAGCCCTACCGCGAAGGTGTCCTCGTCGTCGTACCCGAACCGTTCACGTACCGCGCGCCCGTCCAGGAGCACCCGGATGCACAGGTCGTACACCGCGCCTTCCACGCAACCGCCGGACACGGAACCGATGACGGTGCCCTCACCGTCGACGGTCAGGGCGGCGCCGGGACCACGCGGCGCACTGCCGCTGACGGCCACGACAGTGGCGACGGCGCAGTCCCGGCCCTCCTCGAACCACCGGTTCAGCCCCTCGCGATGTCAAGCACCCCGGGCTCCTCCCTCCGCCCGGCCACCCCGGGCCTCGTCCGCCGCCCCGCCGCCCCGGGCCTCGCCCGCCGCACGAAGGACGCGGTCCGGACGGATCGGAAGCTCCCGGTGGCGTACGCCGGTCGCGTGCCACACCGCGTTGGCGATCGCGGCGGCGACTCCCACGATGCCGATCTCGCCGATGCCCTTGATGCCGACCGGATCGCCCGGAACGGGATCGTCCACCCAGGCGGCCTCGATGAGCGGCACGTCGGCGTGCGCGGCGAAGTGGTAGCCGGCGAGGTCGGCGCCGACATGGCCGCCCGAGGCCCGGTCCCTGATCGCCTCCTCGTGGAGCGCCATCGAAAGCCCCCAGGTCATTCCGCCGATGAACTGGCTGCGGGCGGTGAGCGGATTGACGATGGTGCCTGCGGCGAAGATGCCGAGCAGCCGTCGTACGCGCACCTCACCGGTGTCCACATCCACCGCGACCTCTGCGAACTGCGCACCGAAGGAGTGGCGCTCTTTCTTGCTGAGCGCGCCGATGGCCTCGGCGGTGTTCGACCGGGCGGTGATCCCCTCCGGCGGAATGCCGCCGCCCGGCGCCAGCCGCTCCCGCAGTTCGTCCGCGGCGATCGTCACCGCCCACGCCCAGGAGCGCGTTCCCATCGAGCCGCCGGCGATCATCGCCGGGCCGTGGTCGCTGTCCGCGATGCGAACCCGGACGGATTGCGGATCCACTCCCAACGCGTCCGCGGCGACCAGAGCCATCGCGGTCCGCGCCCCGGTCCCGACATCCGCCGCGTCGATCCGTACGGTGAAGTTGCCGTCCGGTTCGGCCGTCACGGCCGCGGTGGACGGCCCCACCCCTGAGGGGTAGGTCGCCGCCGCCGTTCCCGTCCCCAGCAGCCAGCGCCCCTCACGGCGCAGCCCGGGACGAGGATCCCGGTTCGCCCAGTCGAACCTGCGGGCGCCCTCCTCGAAACAGGCGAGCACATTGCGGCTGCTGAACGGCAGCCCGGACACGGGACCCGTCTCGGGTTCGTTGCGCGCGCGGAGAGCGATCGGGTCCACGCCGCACTTCTCGGCCAGCTCGTCGAGGGCCGATTCGAGGGCGAAGGACCCGGGCGCCTCGCCCGGTGCGCGCATCCACGTAGGGGTCGGCACATCGAGCCGTACGAGCCGGTGGAGGGTGTGATGCGCATCGGCGTCGTACAGCACACGCCCCAGGACGGCGCTCGACTCGACGAACTCGTGCACGGTCGACGTGAGGCTCTGCGCCTGGTGGTCGAACGCAAGCAGCCGGCCGTCGGCGTCGGCGCCGAGCCGGATCCGCTGCGCCGTGGGGCTGCGGTAGCCGATCAGGGAGAACATCTGGCGGCGAGTCAGCACGACACGGACCGGGCGGTGGAGGACGGTCGTGGCCATCACGGCCGCCACTTGATGCGGGCTCAGCCCCTTCGATCCGAAGGCGCCCCCGACGTGCTCCGACCGGACCCGTACGGCCGCCGGATCGAGGGAGAAGAGCTGCGCCAGCTCACTCGCCACCCAGCTGCTGCCCTGGTTGGAGTCGACGACATCCAGCCGGCCGCCGTCCCAGCGGGCCGTGGCGGCATGCGGCTCCATCGGATTGTGGTGTTCCTCCGGAGTGGTGTACTCCGCGTCCACGACGGCGGCGGAGGCGGCGAGTCGGGCCTCGACATCCCCCTTCTCCGTCTCGGCCTGCACCATCGGGGTGCTCTCGGGTGTGTAGGCATCCGGACGGCCGGCATGGAACGAGACATCGTGCGTCTCCACGTCGTACTCGACCACCAGAGCCTCGGCGGCTTCCCTGGCCTGCTCGGACGTCTCGGCCACCACCAACGCCACCGGCCAGCCCGCGAAGGGCACGCGGTCGTGCTGGAAGATCCCGACGACCGGGTTCGGCCGCCCCAGCATGCCCATGTAATCGATGTCGACGCGCGGAGCGTTTCCGTGGTGCAGCACGGTCAGAACGCCGGGCATGGCCAGGACGGGGCCGTCCTCCACCGAGCGGATCCGGCCGCGGGCCGCGGTCGACAGCACCAGCCAGCCGTGGGCGAGTTCGGTGAAGGGAACCTCCCCGGCGTAGCGGGCCGCCCCGGTCACCTTGTCGCGGCCCTCCACCCGGGTACGGGCGGAGCCGACAGCACCGGTCAGGGCGGCGACCCCGGTCGTCGTGGTCATCGGGAGGCCTCCTCGGCGAGCTCGGTCAGCACGGCCACGATGAGGTTGCGCATCAGGGTCACCTTGTATCCGTTCTCGGGAAGGGCCTCGGCGGCCGCCAGCTCGGCATCCGCCGCAGCGGCGAACTCCTCCGCGCCCGCCGGTCCGCCGATGAGGAGTTGCTCGGCGGCACGGGCCCGCCATGGCCTCGATGCGACGGCCCCGAGCGCGAGACGCACTTCGCGTACGACACCGTCCCGGACATCGAGCGCACCGGCGACCGAGCCGATCGCGAAGGCGAACGAGGCGCGCTCGCGCACCTTCCGGTACCGCGAGCGGGCGGCGACCGGCGCGGGCGGCAGAGTGACGCCGGTGATCAGGGCGCCGGGCGGGAGGGCGGTCTCGACGTGCGGCGTTTCACCCACCGGCGGATAGAACCCGTCGATCGGCAACTCGCCCGGTCCGTCCGCCGTTTCGTACGAGATGACGGCGTCGAAGGCGGCGAGGGCAACTGCCATGTCCGAGGGATGGGTGGCGATGCAGTGCTCGGACGCGCCGAGGATCGCGTGGTTGTGGTGCTCACCGTCGATGGCGGGACAACCGCTTCCGGGGGAACGCTTGTTGCACGGCCTGCTGATGTCGGTGAAGTAGCCGCAACGGGTCCGCTGGAGCAGATTCCCGCCGACCGTGGCCATGTTGCGCAGTTGCCCCGAGGCGCCTGCCAGCACGGCCTGCACCAATGCCGGGTAGTGACGCCGTACGTCGGGGTGGGCCGCGAGATCGCTGTTGGTGACGGTCGCCCCGATCCGCAGCTCTCCGTCGAGGCCTAACTCAATTGTTTCGAGGGGGAGTTCTCGTACGTCGACGAGGAGCGCGGGGCGTTCCACGCCGGTCTTCATCAGATCCACAAGGTTGGTGCCGCCGCCGAGGAACCGGGCGTCGGGAGCGGATCCGATCAGAGCGACCGCTCCGGAAACGTCAAAGGCTCGTTCGTAACCGAATTCCCTCATGCCACTGCCTCCTTGCCCTGGATCTCGGCCGCCTGCGCCACTGCCTGCACGATCGACACATAGGCGCCGCAGCGGCACAGGTTGCCGCTCATACGCTCGCGGATCTCCTCGGCGCTGAGCACGGGCGTCCCCGCTTCCGGCCGGACATCGTCGGTCGCTGCGCTCGGCCAGCCCGCCGCGTGTTCCTCGATCACCGCGATGGCCGAACAGATCTGACCGGGTGTGCAGTAACCGCACTGATAGCCGTCGAGGTCGAGGAAGGCCTGCTGCACCGGATGGAGCCGCTCGCCATCGGCCACGCCCTCGATGGTGGTGATCGCCCGCCCCTCCGCCGCGACCGCGAGCTGAAGGCAGGAAACCGCCCGGCGCCCATCGAGCAGCACCGTGCAGGCACCGCATTGGCCCTGGTCACAGCCCTTCTTGGAACCGGTCAGGTCGAGATGCTCACGCAGGGCGTCGAGCAGGGTGGTGCGATGGTCGACGGGCAGTGTGTATTTCTCACCATTGATGTTCAGGGTGATGGCACTGGACATCGATTGATTCATGATCGGCCTTCTTTCGCGTTGCTGATGCGCGTCGAACAAGACGATCCCGGTGGACATTGCGGGAGGGAGCGGGCGATGAGGACGTATGAACCGTTGACGGTGGGCACAGGTCAGCCGCACCGGCCGGATCTGCCGCTAAGGTAAGTCCAAGCGGACAGTTGTCCACTTGTCGTCGAACCTAGCGGACAGCTGTCCGCTCAGCAAGGCCGGACTCGGCTGCCCCTTCCGGGAGGAGGAAAAATGCGGGACGAGGCACGGGACGGGACGTGCGATTCGGTGCGGGACGGGAAGGGCGCGACTCTGCGCCCGGACGCGCAACGCAACCGTGAGCGCATCCTGGAAGTCGCATTGGCAGAGCTGACGCGGGCGGCGGACGCCCCGCTGAGCGCAATCGCGAAGAAGGCGTGCGTCGGGCAGGGGACCTTCTACCGCAACTTCCCCAACCGCGAGGCCCTCGTCCTGGAGGTCTACCGCTTCGAGATGCAGCAGGTCGCGGACACCGCGGCCCAGCTGCTCAGTACTCGCGCACCTGACCGGGCCCTGAGGGAGTGGATGGACCGTCTCGCACAGTACGCCATGGCCAAGGCAGGCCTGGCCGATGCGTTGCGCAAGTCCACCAGCAACTGTGGCAGCAGCCTGGCCCAACTGGGACACGGGCCGGTGACCAGGGCGGTCACACTGCTGCTGACCGCGAACGAGGAGGCCGGCACCATCCGGCCGGGCGTGACACCCGACGACTTCGTACTCGCCATTGCCGGGCTCTGGCAGATCGACCCGCACAGCGAGTGGCAGCCGCGCGCCACGCGCCTCCTGGACCTTGTGATGGACGGCCTGCGGGCGGGGGCACCCGGAGCGGGAGGCCGCGCGGCGGACGAAACGGAAGCGGGCGTTCGCGCGGCGGGTGGGACGTGATCGCGGCCGAACGCTGGGCAGTGGCAACGGGCTGTCAGCCACCGCCGGGGCGCGTCCGGAATCGCGCACGTCTCCCGTGAGATGACCGGATTTCGACGGCGTCCGTGCCGGGACGGGGAAGGCGTCCGCCGATCCGGTTCCGTAATCGGCCGGTGCGTAGGGTGCGGGGATGATCGAGGTACCGGAAACGTTCGCGAGGAGCACCATCGAGCGGGAGGGCGAGCCCGGAGCGGTTTGGCTCGCTGGACTGCCCGGGATCGTGGAGGAGCTGTTGGGGCGCTGGGAATGTGTGCCGGACGGCGAGGTCATGCATGGGAGCGTCGGGATCATCGTGCCGGTGCAACGGCCGGCAGAGGGGACGGCTGTGGTGAAGGTGTCCTTCCCTCACCCCGGCAACGTCCACGAACCGGACGCGTTTGCGGCCTGGGACGGACGCGGCGCCGTGCTGCTGCGTGATCGCGACGACGAGCACTTCGCGATGCTGCTGGAGCGAGCCCGGCCGTCGACCCTGGCGGAGTTCGAGGACGAGGACGAGGTGGCGAGAGTCGCAGGCCGGATCAGCCATGCGCTGGCCGTTCCCGCGCCCCGTGGACTTCCGAGGCTGCGGGAACAGGCCGATGCCTGGGAGGCACAACTCCGCCAGGACGCCAGGGAGCTGACGCACGCACTGCCCCGGTACGCGGTGGACGCGGCCGTGGCGACCGTCCAGGAGCTGGGCCACGATCAGCCGGACACCCTCGTCCACGGCGACCTGCACGCTCGCAACATCCTGCGCGCCGACCGAGAGCCGTGGCTGGCGGTCGACCCCAAGGGGTACGCAGGAGACCCGGCGTACGACAGCGGGACCTTGCTCAAATCGCGGGCGCTGACACTCGTCGAGGCGAGCGACCTACGGAAGGCACTGTTCCGCACCCTGCACGTCTTCGCCGAGGCGGCCGAGGTCGATCGCGAACGCGCGCGGTGCTGGGCCCAGTTCCACGCCGTCCAGGCTTCGTTCTGGGGCCGCCGCCACGGATTTCGTAGGGCGCGGAAAGGGGCAGGACTGGACTGGCTCACGCAATTCGTCGATTCCCTGTCGGAGTTGCTCGTCGACCGTGCGTAGCCCGGGAGCTCGTGGGGGAGCGGGAAGGACATGAATCGCCGGCCACGCGCGGGACAGCCGTCGGAGGGGCGGCGGGTCACTGACGGCGGCACCTCGATGCCCGGCATCGCGGGGCGGCGGCACCACCGGACGCGCACTGCGGCCCGCGATCTCGGCAGTGGAGCGGCGGCTCGGACCGCGCTGTTGCGCAGCCCGCCAGAGCATCCGTGGTCAGGGGCCGGGGTGTGCTGTCCGGTTCGACGAGAATGACGGTGCAGGTGGCGGCATGCGTGAGCGTGGTCGTGAAACTGCCGTCGGCGAACTGCATGACGGGCCCACGCGGCGAGCGCCCGATGGCAACGGTGCGGGCGTTCACGTCCACGGCATGCCGGGCGAGGGCGCGGCCTGCGGCGGCGTGGTCGCCGACGGAGTCGTGGCCGCGATGACGGCGCGTTGCCCAGGCCCCATCCGGCGCGGAAACCGACGGTGCGGCCCCACTGACCGGCCACCGACTCGTTAACTTTAGTTGCGCACTCTATCTCTGGAAACTATGGTTGTCGATATGACGCCGCCTGAGATCACTACCGCGGAAGAGGCAGCCCTCGACAAGGCTCTTCTGGACGCCCTCAACCCACTCGCCTCGGCGATGCGTGCGCGGGCGACCGGACTTCCTGAAGAGCGCATGTGGGACGCCGCCCCCATCGACGTCACGCTCTCGATCCTCACCGCCTGGAAGGTGGTGGACGCGGAGGTCAAGCGATTGACGGCAATTGCGGCAAGAACCGCGGGCTCCTACGGTGCGAGCTACGAGCAGTTGGGTGCTGCTTGGGGTATCACCCGGCAGGGTGCCCGCAAGAAATGGCCCAAAGCGATCGAAAGGCCGACCTCCGCGGCAGCGGGGACGAGCTTCATCGAACTGTGCGGTGGCAGCGCCGAAGTCTCCCGGGATCCGTCATCGGGTGGCTGGAAGTGGGCCGGACGGGGAGCCGATGGAACTTGCGGCGAGGACGGCACCGCGCACTACGCGACGAAGGAGGAGGCTGCCGCCCACGCAGGCGCCTTCCTGAAGGAGCATGCCACCGACTGACCGGATGAGCGGCGGCTGACCGACCGGCCTCCCACGCCGGAACTGCCGAGGCGCGTTGGGAACGTGCTGGTCCCGCGCTGGCGCCGAGCTTGTCAGTGGTGTGGTGCATGATCGGCATGTTGGCTCTTCGAGGAGATGGGGCACTATGCCGATCACGAACCAGCAGGTGACTGAACGCGCCTTTCTGCGGCCGCTGTACGCGGACGACTACTTTCCGGATCACGTCCTCGACAAGGGCACGGCGATTCTGCTGAACCTGTGCGAGCGGATCGAGGCAGAGCGGCCGGTGGATCTCCAGGCCCTGTATGTGCTCACGGAAGCGGCGACGGAGCAGTTCAATCTACTGGAGGCCGAGTTCGAGGCGGCAGGCAGTGAGATCGAGACCGTCGCGCGTGAGGAGATAGCCGAGGACTTCTGGTTCGTGGCGTCGGCCTACGGCTTCCCGGACGCGGACGTGGAGGAGCTGATCGCCGCCAGGGATTGGTGAGCGGTGGGCGATGAACGGGTGGCTGGGGCGGTGGGGACTTCAACGCGGCGAGGTGTCAAGTGCGGCAAGACCGTTGCGGACAGCAGCGGATGTCTTGTCGAGCTGCTCACGCTGATGAACACGCCAGTCGGAGTCGACGCGAAACGGATCGCCGGTGAAGCGGGGGATGACGTGAAGGTGTACATGGAAAACCTCCTGGAACGCGGCTTCGCCGTCCGCGAGAAGCAGGTTGACGCCCTCACACCGCAGACCTGACCGATGCAACGCCCGCCCGAGCCGGTGGGCCACCTTCCAGACCCGGACGCCGACGTCCTCCTGAAGATCCTCCAGCCCCGCCGCGTGCGTCTTGGGAACGACCAACAAGTGACCAGGGTTGACGGGCCGGAGATCCATGAAGGCGACCACCGACTCGTCTTCGTGAACGATGCTGGCATCCGCCTGGCCGTGCACTATCGCGCAGAAGACACATTCGTCGCCTGCCACAAGCCGCTCCTCACGCTCCAAGTACCGAGTGCCGATCACCACATCAGAGAACTCACCCGAGCGCGAGCGAATTCCATCCCGCCCGATGCGAGAAACACTGTATGGACGTCTTCGTCGGCGAATATTGTCATGTTTCACTCTGAGCAAGGGACGTGACCATGGCAGAACGTGTCGTTCCGCCTCGTGTGGTGGCTGCAGAACGTGCCGCCGCCGAGGCAGGATTCAAGAAGAGTTGCATCCCTGAAGTGGGCAGGCTCCTCAGCCTGGCCGCTGCTGCGAAACCTGACGGAGTCATCGCGGAAAGCGGCACCGGATCGGGGGTGGGTACTGCTTGGCTGCACAGTGGACTTGGCGCCGGTGCGCGCCTGGTCACCGTGGAGCGTGACGAGGACCTGGCCCGCCGTGCGGCCGCCGTCTTCGCGGGCGACCCGCGCGTCAGCGTCCTCATGGGGGATTGGCGGCTGCTTGAGCAGCACGCCCCCTTTGACGTCTTCTTCTGCGACGGCGGGGGCAAGCGTGATGATCCGCAGCGGGTCGTCGAGCAGCTCGCTCCTGGTGGCCTTCTCATCCTGGACGACTTCACCCCCTCGTCCCGCTGGCCACCTCGTTTCGAGGGTGAAGTGGATGAACTTCGCCTGTTCTACCTCACTCATCCAGACCTGGAAGCTACCGAGGTGCTCACAACACCGGGTAGTTCAGTGGTCATTGGGACGCGCCGCGCTTAGCCATGAAGGGAAGCGATGTCCTGCCTACTCGGTCTCGCCCGACTGCTCGCCGGAGCGGGAGCGTCGGTGGGCTGAGACCCGTTCGCGGGTTGCACACCGGCGGGAGCAGTAGCGGCGTTCCGGGCCGCTGCCTTGCGTGACGAAAACGTTCCGGCAGCTGGACGACGTGCAGATCCTGCCGGGCGGGCGTTGGCGGTCCCAGACGAGAACAGCCAGGGCCATGCAGGACGAGGCGAGGAGCCATTCGTCCCAGGTGGCATCGTCGTCGCTGTCGAGATGGGGGTGCCAGGGGGAGCTGCCGCCGTGCGAAGTGAGGCGGAGAGGTCCCGTGTGCTCCCCCAGAAGCCGATTGAGGTGGGCGGCCGCTCCGTCGGCGGTATCGACGCTGAAGACTCCCCGCAATAAGGCGGCAGCCGCACGCATCGCGGCGACATCGTGAGTGGTGAGCGCGATGACGCCTGTCTCGCCGTACGAGCGAAGCACATCGGCTACTTCGCTCGGGTCGGGGAGCTCGGCATCGAGAACGTTGATCAGGGCGGCGGTCCGCCGAGCCACGGCCAGTACGGAGTGCCGGGTGGACCAGTCGTCGATGTGGGAAGACACCTGGGCAATGTAACGCATCTTGCTAGGTTTTGAGTTACCTCCGTAACGTGTTGCTCATGAAATCGCGTTACTCGCTCCGCCTCTACCTCGTCGGAGCAGCGGCGGCTCGTGCCGGGGACGAGATGTCAGGACCGGCGCTGATGCTGGCCGGGTTCGCGTCGGCCGGATCTACCACCGACGCGTCGTCGCTGCTCGCGGGCATCACGATCTCCGCCGTTGTAGGAGGGCCGCTGCTCGGGGCGCTCCTCGACAGAGCGGAACGACCGGGCCGCCTGCTGGCCGGAGCCCTAGGCCTGTACGCGGCCGGCCTGGGAGCGATCCTCGTGGGGCTCGGCCGTTTCCCGTTCACTGTCCCCTTCCTGATCGCGGTTCTGACGGGGCTGCTGGGGCCGGCCCTCTCGGGCGGATGGACGGCCCAGCTCCCTCGGGTGGTACCGGGTGACGGGCTGCCCCGTGCGAACGTGCTCGATGCCATGACGTTCAGTGCGGCGAGTCTGGCCGGTCCGGCTCTCGCGGGCGGCCTGGCGGAGGTGCTGGGAGCGCCGACGGCCGTCGTGGTCTCCTCAGGGCTCATCGGTTTGGCGCTGCCCGGCGCCTGGATGCTTCCGGCCCGTCATGGTCGGGGGCGAGGCAGCCGGACGAGTTCGGTGTTCAGCGAACTCGCTGCCGGAATCCGGGTTGTCATGAGGGAACCTCCGCTGGCTCGGGCGACCCTGACCTCGGTCGTCTCCTGCATTGCGCAAGGCATGCTGACGGCCTGCATGGTGCTCCTCGGCGAGCGTGTCCTGGGCGGAGCCGGTCGCGGCGCGATGCTGCTCTCCTGCGCGGCGGTCTCCGCTCTCGTCGCCAACGCCGTACTCGCGAGGTTTCCGCGCTCACTCGCCCCCGATACGGTCATCTGGGCCAGTGCCTTGGTCCAGGCTGCCGGGTTGGCCCTGGCCACGGTGGGGCAACCAGCGCCGGTGATCATGGCCGTACTGGTGATCGGGATCGGTGAAGGTCCCCGACTTGCCGCCTTGTTCGCGATCCGCCACCGGGAAGCCCCGGACCACCTGCGTGGCCAGATCTTCACCACCGGAGCCAGCTTGAAGATCACCGGATTCGCCCTGGGGGCTTCGGTGGCCGGGCCGGTCGCGACCTGGTCCCTTCAAGGTGCTTTGGCCCTCGCAGCGTGTGTGGCGGCCCTTGCGGCACTGGCCTTTTTTGTAATCCCGTCGACGAAAGTCGGCTCGTCCGGGCACCGTGCGACATCGCGTTGACGAGCGAACAGGCGGGTCGCCTTGCCTGTCCCGGCGCCAATCTCGAGGGCAGTCCGAACCGGATGACGCGCGTACGCCATCACCATGTCGAAAAGCTCCAGGGCGTAGCCCGGACGGAACTGCTCGTAGGCTTCAGCCATTGCTCCGAAGCTCTGTGCACGACCGGACATGCCGAGCATCCTGACACGGGCTGTGCCTTCAGTGACCCGGCCAGGGACCTTCCGACGGACACGGCGCTCACCCATCAGGGCCCTTGGATCAGTTTGTCGCCCTCCGGGCCCGCGCCCGCTCCCATGACCACGAACCCGCACCCACCAGCAGAGCCGTTCCCAACGCGTACACCGGCACCCAACGTGTCGTCGTCGCAGCGAGACAGTCGGCGACGGCCTGGCGGCTCTGTATCTGCTGCGTATGGGCCAGCGCGTCGGCATCACGACCGGCCAGGTTCCCCAGAGCGGCCTGCGTCCGCAGGCTCTCGTACCGGCCGGACTCCACGCACCCGTGCCGGGCGCCCGGCATCGGGAACAGCCAGTCCCAGCGCCCAGTGCCGGCGCCAGCGTCAGTGCCACGCACAGACCCACTACCAGCGCCCGAAATCTGCCAGGCTCCATCCGTAGGTCGCCCGTCGATCCGGCGTCCACACCGGCACATGGCCGAACGACAGGACCACCGCGAGCAGCGTCACCCCGAGATAGGTGAAGAACCACTCCCACGAGCCCTGCGCAAGCGAGAACGCCGGCACCACGGCCAGGGCGGTCCCAGAACACCAGCATCGCCGGCCGTCCGCTCCCCGATGCCGACCACGGGGCCCCGGGCACCTCGACGGTTGCGCACATTCACACGCCCTCTCCTGCCTGCCTCCGGAGCGCCAGCCTCCCGCAGCGGCCCGTTGCCACCCTTCGAGACCACAGTGGTACGTCTGCGACCACACGCGAACGGCACAGCCACCAGCCGTCCGGCCAACCCACCCAGCCGCTCGGGCGACCATGAGGCTGCTCCGGCCGCGCGGCCGGTCCGCGGCACGCTGATGATGCTGGGGAGCCCGGCTGTCAGTGCTGGATGCAAGACTGCTCGGCATGATCGAACCGAATCCGAAAGCGGACCTGCTCCGTTACCTGCAAGACGGGCGTGACGCCCTGTTGTGGAAGCTCGATGGGCTCTCGGAATACGACATCCGTCGCCCGCTGACCCCCACGGGAACGAACCTGTTGGGGCTGGTCAAGCATCTCGCCGGCGTGGAACTGGGTTACTTCGGCGACACGTTCGGGCGGCCGTTCTTCAACGAGGAGCCTCCGTCTTGGTGGTACACGGAGGATGCAGAACCCAACTCGGACATGTGGGCCACGGCAGACGAGTCGCGCGATGACATAGTTGGGCTCTATCAGCAGGCGTGGGAGCACTCCAACAGCACGATCGAGACGCTGACACTTGACGCGATCGGTCACGTCCCGTGGTGGCCGAGCGAACGAAGCGAGGTGACACTGCACCACATCCTGGTGCGCGTGATCTCCGATACCCAGCGGCACGCAGGCCATGCCGACATCGTGCGCGAGCTCATCGATGGAAGTGTCGGGTACACGCAGGGCCAGGACAGTCTCCCGCCAGGCGATCAGGCATGGTGGGAGGAGCACCGGCGGCGACTGGAGGGCGTGGCGCGAGAAGTCGGCGACAACTGACCCGACACTGCCCTGCCTTGCCCTGCCCTGCGCTGCCCTGTTCTGCCCTGTTCTGTTCCCGACCCGGCGGCACTGGGTCGCATCACAGGGCAAGGGCGGTGCCCCGAGCCGCCGGAGGAGGTCAGAGGAGTCCGAGCCAGTAGCGGTACGCCGAGGCGAAGGGTTCGACGTCGTTCCCCCCACGACGACAGGATTTCATCAACCACTCGCACGTCTGCCGGGCCTTGCTGATGAGGCCTGCGGGATAGCCGTAGCTAATTCGATGTGCGGCGAACTCGTCCTCGTCCTCGACATGGGCTTCGCCGCCACGGAGCCGCACGACATCGAGATCGAGGTCCACCATGCGCAGCACGGCCCCGCTCGGGCTCCACTCGGGTGCCGTGCACACGTCGCAGTAGATCTCGGGGCCCGGGTCCACGCAGAACGTGGCTGTCCACCACTCAGCGCGAGGCACCAACATCACGTAGGCGAACCGGCTCGTCCGGCCGCCCGTGGCCGAACGGACGGGGACACCCCGCGCCGTGCCCAACCACACCCCGTGCTCGTCTTCACCCAGCCGGACAGCAGTCCACCGCGCGCTCAGGCTGCCGTCGTATTTCCGGATGTCGACCAGCACGGAGGTGCACTTTGTGATCACACCAAGAGGCTTACCCGACAGCCCTGTCGAAATACCAGCGGCTGCCTCCCGGCCCGGCGGACGGAGCGCTCATTCCCCTCCCACGCTGAACAGGGCATCACGCGCGGTGGCCACGTCGAGGTCGGTCCAGCCCCTGACCGAGATCCGTGCCTCCTCGCCGGGGAGCAACGTGATCAGGCCGCGGTCCGCCACGGCGTCGGGCCCCAGCCGGTCGGGCTGCAGCAGGAGATCGCGCACCAGCGTCCGGGCCGTGACGACGATGTCGACTGCGCCAAGTGCGCTCCCGGCTCCAGCTCCGGCTCCGGTTCCGGTTCCGATGCCGGTTTCAGGATCGAGACGGACGTCGTACTGCGGCACCGGGTAGGCGAACTCCTTGTCGAGTACGGGGAAATACACTGCTCGGAGTCCGTCGGCATCAGCCACCAGGAATTCTCTGGAGGAGCCCTCCTCCGGCAGCAGTGGGCTCGTCACCGTAAGTCTGGTGACCGTCCGCGGGCCCGCTTCCAGCTGCACTGACGCCTCGTGCAGCACGGTTCCCTCCGCGTCGAGCCGGCGCAGGTGGACCGCCGTGCGCCAGTCGGAGCCGGACTGATTGTCGAGAGCGAGTACGGGACCGTCATCCGTGGGGACGAGGGAGAGCAACCGGTCGGCGTAGAGCCGCCGCAGCTCGTGGTAAAGCGGCTTGAGCCGGCCGTCGCCGTCGATGGCCGCCCACGAGCTGACCGGCCAGCAGTCGTTGAGCTGCCAGAGAACGGTGCCTGCACACACCGGCCAACTCGCCCGCCAATGCTCGATACCCGCGGCGACGGCGCGTGCCTGGACGACCTGTGCCAGGAAGTGCCACCGGTCGAAGTTCCCCTCAGGCAGGCCGAAATGACGCTCGATGCCCCGGTTCAGTTTGCCGTTGCCGTCCTCTGCCTTCTGGTGGTGCAGCATGCCGGGGGAGCCGGGGGCGAGCCGCTCGCCGGGCAGAGCACGGTGGAGCGTCGCGAGGGCGGGAGGAGCCTGCCAGCCGAACTCGGCGCAGAATCGGGGCACGTCTGCCCGGTACTCGGCGTAGTCCCGACGGTTCCACACCTCCCACGAGTGGTGGGTGCCGTGCCTGGGATCGTTGGGATGGTGGTCCCATGACCCGGACCAGGGGCTGCCCGCCGTGTACGGGCGGGTCGGGTCCAGCTCGGCGACGATCCTGGGCAGCATGCCGAGGTAGTAGCCCTCGCCCCAGGAATTGCCGGCCAGCGGCGGCTCCCAGTCCCAGTCCCGGAACCCCCAGAGGTTCTCGTTGTTGCCGTTCCACAACACCAGACTCACGTGTGGCATCAGCCGGATAACGTTGTCACGCGCCTCTGCTTCGACCTCTCCGCGTAGTGGCTGCTCCTCCGGGTAAGCGGCGCACGCGAACGGGAAGTCCTGCCAGACCATGAGACCCAGCTCGTCGCACACGTCGTAGAACGCGTGGTCCTCGTAGATGCCTCCGCCCCAGATGCGGACCAGGTCGACGTTGGCCTCGGCGGCCTGGGCCAGTCGCTTCCGGTAGCGCGCGGGCGTGACCCGGGAGGGCAGGACGTCGTCGGGGATCCAGTTGACCCCGCGCGCGAAGATCCGTACGCCGTTGACGACGAAGGTGAAGCCGGTGCCGTGGGAATCTGCCGAGCGGTCGACCTCGACCGTGCGGAAGCCGACGCGGCGCGTCCAGGCGTCGAGCCGCTCACCCCGCTCGTCGAGCAGCGTCACGACGAGGTCGTACAACGGCTGGTCGCCGTATCCCCGCGGCCACCACAGTGCGGGGTTCTCCACGCTCAGGCGCAGCACCGCGCTGTCCTCTTCGAACGGGATCTCCGCCTCCGTGCCGGCGACGGTGGCGCGGAGGGTCAGCCGACGGCCGTCGCCGTTCGCGGTGCGCTCCGTGCGTACCCGCAGTTCGACGTGGCCTGTTGAACCGTCGACCGAGACGAGGGGGCGGACCTCGGCGAGGCGGGCGGTCGACCAGTGTTCGAGGCGCACCGGTCGCCACATCCCGGCGGTCACGACGGTCGGGCCCCAGTCCCAGCCGAAGCTGCACGCCATCTTGCGGATGTACTGGAAGGGCTCCGGATAGGCGTTCGGACGCTCCGCGGTCACGGCGCGGACGCGGTCCGCCTCGTCGTAGGCCGATGCGAATCGCACTTCGAGCCGTCCGGCCCGCCCTGTGACGTCGAAGCGGTGGACGCGGTGCATGTTGCGCGTGGTGCCGAGGCTTTCGCCGGCGAGGACGACCTCGGCGGCGGTGTCGAGTCCCTCGAAGACCAGCTCGGCCCGCTCGTGCTCGCTGCTGTTGTGCAGCTCGCTCACATAGGACCACGCTCGTCGTCCCACCCAGGCGATCTCGGTCTCGTTGCGACCGATGAAGGGATCGGGTATGACCCGGGCGGCGAGCAGATCGGTGTGGACACAGCCGGGGACACGGGCAGGCAACAGCGCGTCCTCGTGGCGCAGGCTCCAGCCCTCGTTCAGCTGGGTGACGTCCTTCATGGTGTGCGGCTCCAATCGCCTGGCAGCTGATGGATGCGTTACGGGGCGACGCGGTTGACCCGGTGATCAGCACACTGTCCGTCCATGAACCGGTGAAGGTTTGAATGGTTCACTTGCGGCCATCGACAGGGGGCCCAGGGGCAGCTGACTTGTGTGGATCCTGACGGGTAGTGGTTGCGGATGGACGTCGCCCGACGAACATCAACTTTACCGGTTCAGGTGCGGCTGGCATAGTGCCGCCACTCGGTGGGATCGCCGTTGTCTCGTGCCGAATCCGGCTGGATCTCCGCTCAACGAGAGTGCGACACGCCGCTCGGCGGCGGGCCGGTACTGCCCCGGGGGACGAAGCCGGCGCATCCCACGCGGACGTTCCCCACGTCGTCACCGGCGACGAGGGACAGGAGTGCGCTCGCCGCGCGTGCGCCGTGGCCCGGAATGTCACGGGTGACCACCGAGAGCACGGGGCGGACCACCTGCGTGAGCGGGGACTCGTCCCACGCCACGACCGAGAGGTCGGCGGGGACGGAGAGGTTCAGTTCCTGGGCCACCGAGAGAGCCGCGACGGCCATGATGTCGTTGTCGAAGACGATCGCCGTGGGGCGCACGGGTGAGATCATCAGGCTCCGTGCCGCGCGGGCACCCTCGTCGCCCGTGTAGTCGGTGTGGATCACGGCCGCCTCGGGGATCCCGGCATCCCGGCAGGCCGCGCTCAGGGCCGCGTCCCGCACCGCCGTGTGCGCCAGTGCGGCGGGCCCGGCCACGCGTGCGATCCGGCGATGGCCGAGTGCCGCCAGGTAGCGGACGATCTCGTGGACGCTCTCACCGTCGTCGGACCAGATCGCGGGGAGTGTGCCCGTCACGTGCGGCGGCCCGATGGCGACCGCGGGCAGGCCGAGCGCCTCGATGGCGGGAGGGCGGGCGTCGTCGGTCTGCAGGTCCATCAGGAGGACGCCGTCGACCCGACGTTCGCCCCACCAGCGCCGGCACAGTTCGATCTCGCTCTCCTGCGAGGCGACGATCTGCAGCATCAGTGCGTACGCGCGCTCGACGAGGACGCTCTCCACCCCACTGATGAACTCCATGAAGAACGGCTCGACTCCCAACGTCCGGGCGGGGCGCCGCACGGCGAGACCCACTGCCTGCGCCCGACCGCCGGTGAGTGCGCGGGCCGCGCTGTTGGGACGCCAGCCCAATTCCTCGGCGATGCTTTTGATCGACGCACGGGTGGTCGCGGAAACGCCCGGCAGGTCGTTGAGCGCATACGAGACCGCCACCTTGGAGACACCGGCGCGGCGTGCGATGTCCGCCATGGTCGGCCGCTTCACACGCCGCTCCTGTTCTGCGCCGAGCTGTTCATCGTGGGGAGAGTCTGGAGAGACCTTATCGCCCGGCCGGGCCGCTTCGGGCGCCGGTGCCGCGCCCGGTGGGTGGATCGAGATCGGTTGCCGCCCGGCCGGAAGCCGATACGCGGCGCTGCCGGTGCCGCCGGTGGCCCTCGGCTGGGGCGGCTACACGGTTCCGGGGCCCTGGTAGGCGCCCATGTTCGGCGGGTTGCCGACCGGGTTTCCGTACAGGTCCCGGTCCGGAGAGCCCGGGACGGGGGTGCCCGAGCGCAGGGCGGGGGAGCCGGAGCGCAGGCGCAGCCCCAGGGGCACGGCGCCGGTGGGGTCGGAGAGCAGCGGGTCGGCGGTGGTGCCGCCAGGGTTCGCGGGCGTGCCGACCGTGTTCACCAGGTTGTTGTGGGAGAGGGTGACGCCGCCGCTCTTGAGGTTGAAGGAGGCGGTGCCGGAGCCTTCCTTGACCACGATGTTGTTGTCGAACGCGATCTCGTGCTTCTCGGTCGTGTTCTCGTTGACGACGGTCTGGCTGACGCCCTCGCCGGCGTAGATCGTGTTGTTGTGGAAGCGGACGTCGTCGAAGGAGCCGCGGCAGGTCTCGATGCCTCGGAAGTGGTCGTTGCGGCTGATGTTGTAGCGGATGACCGCGTTGCCGAGCTTGCCGGTGGCGGTGCAGACGAGGAAGAATCCGCCCGCGTTGTCGTGGCTGACGTTGTACTGGAAGACGGTGCCGAAGGTGCCCTCGTCGACGTCGTACGCCATGCCGTCGCGGGTGGTCTCGCCGCCGGACACCTCGTTGTACTGGAAGACGGTGTTGTCGGCGTTCCAGGGCCACATGCCCGCGTTGTAGCCGGCGGAGCGGCGCTGAAAGCCGTCGAGGCGGTTGTGCTCGACCAGGGTCCCGTCGGTCGCGGTGATGACGATGCCGTCGCCGCCGAGGTCCGCAAGAGTGTTCCCGCGCACCACGATGCGGGTGGAGGGCACGTAGGCGGGCCCGTTCGGGTCGAAATCGCCGTGCACCGGACGGTTGTTCCAGGTGGAGGCGAAGTAGATGCCCTCACGGTCGACGGTGCGGACGGTGTTGCCGGAGACGACCACGTCGTCGAACCTGGTCGGCACGGTGGAGCCGGTCACCGAGAAAAGGATGCCGGCGGAACCCTCGGTGCCTTTGGTGTCGTCGCCGAGGATGTCGTGAACGTCGAGGCCGGTGAGCCGGTAGTGGGTGCCGGTGCCGAAGTCCTGGAGCTGGACCCGCACCCCTCGCTTGTTGCGCCCGGGATTGCCGGAGTTGGTGATCTCCAGGTTGCTCGCCTCGACCCACTGGGTGTTCTTCAGCAGCAGGGTCTCGGCGTTGCCGGCGCCGTCGATGACCGGCTTCGCGCCTTGTCCGTACGCCCCGATCACCATGGGCTTGCCCTCCCGGCCCGATCCGTCCGGGGCGAGGGTGCCCGTGCAGCGGCTGCCTCGCTTGAGCAGGATCGAGCTGCCGGTCTTCAGCTCCAGGCGGTTGACCTGGTCCAGAGTCCTCCAGGGCCGGCTGCGGGAGCCGTTCTCCTTACCGGACGCAGTCCCGCAGTCGACGTACTGGACCTGCCGGGAAGTGTCGCGAGGCGTGTTCGCCGCTGAGGCGGCGGGTGCGGTGGATGCTGCCAGTGCGACGGCGACGAGTGCCGCGCCTGCCGTGCGTACGGCCTCGGAGCGGCGTGGCAAGGGTATGTTCATCTGTCTCCGCTTTCATTGAGTTGCTTCCCCTGCCGCGCTCGGAAGCGGGCGGCCGGGCATGGGTTTCGGTTCGCGTGGAGAGGCGTCGCACAGCGAGGCGGCCGCTCGGAAGATGTCGTCACCTGAACCGGCGGCCGGTCCCGCCACTGTGGTCACGAGTCGGCCGCCACTGCATTCGCCGCGTCCGCTTCGTCGGCGGATCGCTCCAGAAGTCCGGTGACGCAGGTGAGAGTCCGGAGTTCAGACCGGGAAATGGGACCGGGAGGTGGGGCGGGGCCGACTCCGGCCCCCGGAGTCAGCCCGTAAATGAATCTGCGGTTGAGGCCGGCCCTCGAAGTCGGTCCTCAAGGGGCAGCCCTCGAAGCCGATCCCTGAACAGGGACTTCAGGCGGCCTCTCGACAGCTGTGGATTTGCTGCGGTGAAAAGTAGGCCCGCGCTACTGGATGCTGAGTTCGACCCGCAGCGGCCGGTGGTCGGAGATCGCCACGTCCAGGACCTGGGCCCGCCGGGCCTCGACCCCCTGCGAGGCGAACACGTAGTCGATGCGCTCCCGCGGATTCACCGAGTCGTACGTGAAACCGTCCCCCTTCCCGGCCACCGGCCAGGTGTCGGTGAGCCGCTTCGTCACCGAGGCGATCTCCCCGCTGCCCGGCGTCGCGTTGAGGTCGCCCACCAGCACCGTGGGAAGACGGGAGCCGTTCACGATCGTGTTGATCGCCGCCACCTGCGTGTGTCGCTCAGCCTGCGAAGTGTGCTCCAGATGCGTGTTCAGGAAGCGGAACTTCTTGCCTCGCACCATGAGGTCGGCCTCCAGCAGACCCCGTTGCTCGCCCGTCTCCGAACGGGGCAGGAGCGTGTTGTGGGAGTTCGTGATCGGGAAGCGGGACAGGATCGCTGTCCCGTACTGGCGTCGCGGATCGCCCGGCTTCTCCGGGTCCAGGTCAAGGTTCGTTCCGTAGGCCAGGTGAAGGCCCAGTCGCTCCGCGAGCCACTCCGCCTGATCGACGAATTCACTGCGCGAGGCGAAGTGCCGATCCACCTCCTGCAGGCCGATCACATCGGCCCCCGACTGCTCTACTGTCTGGGCGACATGATCGAGATTCAGAACATCGTCGGGATCCGTGCCGTGGTGAATATTGAATGTCATCACCGTCACGTCACGTCCGGGCACCGACGCCGAGGCCGACGCCGGCCCGGCGGCGGCCAGAGCCGTAGCCGCGGTCAACGCCGTCACTGTGATCAACGCGCATCTGTCCCACACACGAGACACACCACACCTCCGAATGGCGTAGAAAACGAACGCCAACTCACGACGTCCCGAGGGTGGTTGAACATAACCGCACTCAGTCAAACACTCAACTGGTGAATCATAATGGTATGTCTGATTTCAAGTTCAGTGACGCGATAATCCGATATAGGTGGTGCGGATTTTGGTCGTGCGGACCCCTTGACGTCGCGGCCCCTCGCCCCCAACATATCCAAAGTCCTTTAATTAAAGGGTCTTTACTTACCCGGAGGGGAACTCTGTGGCCGATCCGTTCCTGCCGCCGACCGACCCCCGTCGCCGTGCCGAACGCGGTCTGGCGCGGGTGTCCGCCCGTCGGCGGCCGCCCGAGCGGACCAAGGCGAGCACGCTGGACAGCAGGATCCACAATCGCGCGCTGGTTCTGGCGACGCTGTACCACCAGGGCGCGATGAGCAGATCGGAGATCGCGCGGACCCTGGGGCTCACCGCCCCCACGGTGTCCGCGCTCATCGCCGAACTGGAGGGAGACGGGCTCGTCGTCGACATCGGTCCCCGCAAGGGCAGCCGGCTGGGCAAGCCGGCAAGTGTGATGCGGATCGACGACGACGCCGCCCACATTCTCACCGTGGACCTGTCGGGCAGCGAGTACTTCAGTGGCGCGGTCCTCAACCTGCGCGGTGATGTGGTCCAGCGTGCCCGCGTGCGGTACGGAGACACCCTCGGCGAACCTGCCATCGAACTGGTATTTCAGCTTGTCGGCGAACTGATGGATCTCGCACCGCGGCGCATACTCGGCATCGGGGTCGGCTCGCCCGGCATCGTCGGCGACGCCGGAGTCATTCATCACGCAGCCCACCTGGGCTGGAGCGAACTGCCGCTCGCCGCACAGCTCACCGAACGGTCCGGTGTGCCGGCCTATGTCGGCAACGACGTGAACATCGCCGCCCTGGCCGTGCTGCACTTCCGGAACGCCAAGACGCAGAACCTCATGGTCATCACGATCGAGCACGGTGTGGGCGCGGGCCTGATCGTGGGCGGTGAACTTGTCGAGGGCGAGCAGTTCGCCGCCGGTGAGATCGGGCACGTAACGGTCGACGAGGACGGCGATCCGTGTATCTGCGGACATCGCGGATGCCTGGAGCCACTGATCGACGCGGCCGAACTGCGCATGCGCCTGGCCGGCCGTGACCCGTCCGAACGCGACGCCGTACTCGCCGACGCGGGCCGGGCACTGGGCTCCGTCCTCGCCCCGATCAGCAGTGTGCTCAACCTCAACGAGATCGCCCTGCTGGGCCCGCCCGACCTTGTCGAGGGCTCCTTCCTCGACGCCGCGGCCGCGGTGATCCGAGCGCGTACATACACGCCCATCAGTGCGTCACTGACCATGCGGTCGTTCGCCGGTGACTCGGACCTGATCCTGCTCGGCGGGGCCAGCATCGTCCTCTCCGGCGAGCTGGGCGTGTGGTGAGACACGAGCCCGTGCCCGATTGCTGCCGGCCCGCTCCTCTTCCTCTTCTCTGAACCCGCTCTTCCCGGAGCCACTTCCTCCAAGCCCCCCTTTTCTCCAGGAGTTTCCATGACACGTAAAGGCATGCGGTGCAGCGCACTCGTGGCCGTCACGCTCACCGCGGCCCTCGGCGCGAGTGCCTGTTCGGGGTCGGCGGGCAGGGACTCGGGCGGCGACTCGAAGCCCCGGTCGGTCCCCGCCGTCAGGAGTGAGGGGAAGACCCTGACCGTGTGGGTGATGGATGGTGACTACTCCGAAGCCACGCTCAAGGCGATGAACGACCGGTTCACCGAGCAGACCGGCGCCAAGGCGAAGGTGGAGGTCCAGAACTGGGACGGCATCACCACCAAGATCACCACCGCGCTCGCGACGTCGACCCCGCCGGACGTCATCGACATAGGCAACACGCAGGTGGCGAGCTTCGCCGCCAGCGGAGGGCTGATGGACCTCACCCCGTACACCAAGGACCTCAGGCAGGGCCAGTCCTGGCTGGCCGGCCTCGAAGAGCCCGCGACGGTGGACGGACGGCTGTACGCCGTGCCCTCGTTCGCCGGAGCCCGCGCGGTGATCTACAACAAGAAGATCTGGGCCGAGGCCGGTGTGAAGACCGTCCCCACCACCTTCGGTGAACTGACCAGTACCTTGCGCAAGATCCGCGCCGACAACCCCGCCCCCGACTTCTCACCCTTCTACCTGCCGGGCCGGTACTGGCACACCGGTGTGCAGTTCGTGTGGGACGCGGGCGGCGACATCGCGGCGAAGCAGGGCTCCGCCTGGAAGGGGACGCTCGGCACCGAAGCGGCGCAGCGCGGGCTGAACGAGTACAAGCAGTTCCAGAACGAGTTCTCCGCGCCGTCCACCCGCACCATCGACACGCTCAACCCCGACCAGACCCGGGTCTTCGCGGACGGCAAGGCATCGGCGATGAGCGCGACCAACGCCACGATCGCCCTCATCAAGAAGGCCAACCCCGCCTTCAAGGAATCCGACCTCGGGACCTTCCCGTTCCCGGGCAGGTCCGGCAAGTCCCAGCCGGTGATGCTCGGCGGCTCCGACTGGGGCATCGCCGCCAAGAGCGCCAACTCGGACCTCGCGCTGCAGTGGGTGAAGATCGCGACCGCGCCGGACGTGCAGAAGCAGTGGATCGCCGGCAACGACGGTTGGATCCCCAACAGCGCGGGGGCGGTCAAGGCCGCCCGCAACGAGGCCGAACCCCTGTTCCGGGGGTTCTTCGACGCGGCCCTGCGGTCCAAGGCCACCCCGGCCGCCGCCGACTGGGCGGCAGTGGAGGGAAACAAGGACATCGACAAGGTGTTCTCCTCCATCGCCTCCGGGACCAGGAACCCGAAGCAGGCGGCCGACACCTTCGAAGAGACAGCGGGCAAGGTTCTCAATGCCCAGCACTGAGCAGACCGTGCGCGGCAACCCGAAGGCGGCGTTCCCGCCGTCCAGGCCAGGGCGCGAGGTCGATGCCCGGCCGCGGCGCCCCGGCGGTGCGGGAACATGTACCGCCTCCGCTCGGCACCGCGGCCCGTGGGTGGCATGGTGGCTGCTGACCCCCGCCGGGCTGGTGATGCTGGCCGTCACCGTCGCGCCGATCGCCTTCCTCGTCTACGCGTCGTTCACCGACTACGATCAACGCTCCCTGTTCACCGGCGCGTTCGACGTCGTCGGCACCCGGCAGTACACCGACCTCCTGTCGCAGTCGGAGTTCTGGGACGCCCTGACCCGGACCGTCGTGTTCACCGCCGCGATGGTGACGGGAAGCATGGCCGTGGGAGCCGGCGTCGCCCAGCTCCTCACCCGGCTGGGGACGGCCATGCGTATGACCGTCACCATCGTCCTCATCCTCGCCTGGGCGATGCCGACGGTCGCCTCCTCCCTCGTGTGGAAGTGGCTCTTCCAGCCCGGATACGGCGTGGTCAACTGGCTGCTCACCCAGACCGGCCTGTTCGGCGACATGACCAACACCGACTGGTCCAACAGTGCGCCCCTGGCCTATCTGTCCATCTGGCTGCTCATCGTCTGGCAGGCCGTACCGTTCATCGCGCTCACCCTTTACGCCGCGCTGAGCCAGATGCCGTCCGAGCTGCAGGAGGCAGCCCGGCTCGACGGGGCCGGCGAGTGGCGCCTGTGGTGGTCGGTCACCCTCCCGTTCCTCCGGCCGACACTGACACTGGTGACCCTGATGTCGGTGATCTGGGACTTCAACGTCTTCAACCAGATCTGGCTCGTCTCGGCCGGAGGGCCCGACTCGGCGACAACCACGCTGGGGGTCTTCGCCTACCGGACCGCCTTCGTGGCCTTCCGCGTCGGCCAGGGCGCGGCACTGTCCGTCGTCACGACCGTCATGCTGCTCGCCGTCACCGCTCTGTACATCCGACGCCTGCTGCGCTCCGGGGAGGACCTGTGACCATGCTCCGAACACGCGGCGCCCGCTCAACCGCGGCCCGGGGCCGGCTGCTCAGCAACAGCCTGGCCATCGTGTTCTGTCTCGTATGGCTGTTCCCGGTCTACTGGATGGTCAACACCGCGCTCAAGCCCCGCTCCGAGGCGATGACGGCGACTCCGCAGTTCTGGCCGAGCTCGCCCACCCTGCACAACTTCGACGTCGCGCTCAACCGGACAGGGTTCTGGACGAACCTGTGGAACAGCCTGCTCGTGGTCGGCGGAACAGTGCTCGTCGCCGTTGTGCTGGGCATGTTCGCGGCAGCCGCAGTCTCGCGGTTCCGGTTCCGCGGCCGGCGCACCGTCATGGTCGCGATCCTCGTGGCGCAGATGCTGCCGGGGACAGCCCTGCTCATCCCCACCTTCCTGGTCTTCAACGAGGCCGGGCTGCTGGGTACCTACACGGGTCTGATACTCGCCTACCTCGCTCTGGCACTGCCGTTCTCGATCTGGGTGATGCGGGGATTCTTCGCGGCCATTCCCGTCGAGGTGGAGGAAGCCGCCCGTCTGGACGGAGCCTCGACCTGGCAAGTGCTCTGGAAGATCCTCTTCCCGCTGGTGCTGCCGGGCGTGATCGCGTCGAGCATCTTCGCGTTCATCGCCGCCTGGAACGACTACCTGATCGCCTACACGTTCATGAAGGACCGGAGCCAGTACACCCTGCCGGTGTGGCTGGCATCCTTCACCAACCCCGCCAGCGGTACGGACTACAGCGCGCAGATGGCCGGTTCGGTCATCTTCTCCCTCCCGGTGGTCGTGTTCTTCCTCCTCATTCAGCGCAAGTTGGTCTCCGGCATGTCGGCCGGAGCAGTGAAAGGATGACTCGCTCGATGCTCCTCCCTCGCCCCGCATCAGTGCACATCGACAACGGCGAGTTCGTCCTCGACGCTTCGACCGCGATCACCGCCGCGCCGGAGCTGCGCTCCACGGCACGCTGGCTGCAGTCGGTCCTGCGACCCTCCACCGGCCTGGACCTGCCGCTCCTGCCGCTCTCGTCCCCTCCGCCTCTCCGGTCCGAGACGCGACACGTGATCGACCTGAGGCTCGGCGAGAACCTGGGCCCGGAGGCGTACCGGCTCCGGGCGACCTCCGACGGCGTCGTCATCGAAGGCGGCGACAGGGCTGGCGCCTTCTACGGATGTCAGAGCCTGCTCCAGTCGCTGCCCGCCGAGGTCCACCGCCGCTCCGGGGTGACCGGGGTGCGGTGGTCGATGCCCGCCGTGCGCATCGACGACGCGCCGCGGTTCGCCTGGCGCGGCACGATGCTGGACGTGGCACGGCACTTCATGCCCAAGCACGACGTGCTGCGCTTCCTCGACCTGATGGCCATGCACCGTCTCAACACACTGCATCTGCACCTCACCGACGACCAGGGCTGGCGGGTGGAGATTCTGCGCCACCCGAAACTCACGGAGGTCGGCGCATGGCGGCGCGAGTCCCCGCTCGGCGCGTCCCCGGACGCCCCCGGGGACGGGCGGCCGCACGGCGGCTTCTACACCCAGGACGACATCCGCGAGATCGTCGGCTATGCGGCACAGCGGCACATCACCGTCGTGCCCGAGGTCGACGTGCCCGGGCACTCCCAGGCCGCGATCGCGGCCTATCCCGAACTCGGAGTCGGCGGTGGGCAGTCGGAGGTATGGACGCGGTGGGGCGTCAACCCCCGCGTTCTCAACACCGAGGAGTCGACCGTCGACTTCTTCCGCGACGTCCTCGACGAGATCATGGATCTCTTCCCCGGCCCGGTCATCGGAGTGGGCGGCGACGAGTGCCCCACGACCGAGTGGCGCGAGGACGCGCGCAGCCAGGAACTGATGCGCGAACGCGGGCTGAGCCACGAGAGCGAGTTGCGGTCCTGGTTCGTGCGGCAACTCGGCTCGCACGTCACCTCGCGCGGGCGACGGCTCCTCGGCTGGGACGACCTGCTGGAGGACGAGGTCCCAGCTGGAACCGTCGTCGCCTCGTGGCGCGGCATGAGCGGTGCCGTCACCGCGGCGCGCAGGGGCCTGCAGGTGATCGCCTGCCCGGACGACCAGGTGTATCTCGACTACCGGCAGTCCGACAGGTCCGACGAGCCGATCCCCGTTGCCGTGCCCGTAACGGTTGAAACGGCGTACGGGTTCGACCCGGTGCCGCCCGAGCTGACGGACACGGAGCGCGCGCATGTCCTGGGCGGCCAGGCCAACATCTGGACCGAGCACATGGACTCACCACGGACCGTCGACTACTTCGCGTTCCCCCGCCTGTGCGCCGTCGCCGAGGCGCTGTGGACCGCGGGTGAGCGCTCGTACGAGGAGTTCCGCGGCCGTCTGGACCGTCATCTGGCCCGTCTGGACGCCGTCGGTGTCGAGTACCGCCGCGAGACCGGTCCCCTGCCGTGGCAGACCCGTCCGGGCATCGAGGGACGACCGTCGACGCCCGCCGAGCGGGAGGCTTTCATCGACGAGCTCGTGGCCGACATCAAGTCATAGCCCAGTGAGGACGCATGTGTCGGGTCCTGCCCGACGGCCGCCGTCAGGTGCGGCAATGCCTGCACCTGACGGCGGCCGGTGCAGGCGGTCACGGACCGGTCAGTGGGCGTTCTCGGTGGGCCGGATGCCTCGTGGGACCCAGGCCCAGACCGCAGCGGCGGCGACCAGTGCCAGGGCGGCCCCGACGGCGAAGGCCGGGGTCATGCCGTGGGTGAAGGCGCGGGCGACCTGGTCCAGGAGCGAGGCGCCGTGGGCGCCGCCGAGCTCCTGGGCGGCGTGGGCTCCCTCACCGACCGAGTTGTGTGCCGCGGCCGGCGCGGAGGCGGGCAGGCCGCTTCGGTACAGGGCCCCGGCCAGGGAGCCGAGGGATGCCACGCCGAGGGCGGCGCCGAGTTCGTAGCAGGTCTCCTCGATCGCGGCCGCACCGCTGACGTGCTCGTTGGGAGTGGCGGCCATCAGGGTGACCGAAGCCACCGTCGTGGCGAGCCCGGCGCCGAAACCGATCAGTGTGAGGGCAGCCGCCATGACGGGGTAGCCGACGTGGTCGTCAGCGTCCTGCGCCAGCCAGGGCAGGACCAGCCCCGCGGCCATCAGGACCAGGCCGGCCGTTATGACATGGCGGATGGGAAAGGCACGCATGAGAACCGGGGCGAGCAGGGAGGTGACCACCAGGGCCAGCGGCGCGGGCAGTACCCGCAGCCCCGCCTGGAGGGGCGAGTAGCCCTGCGCGTACTGGAACCACTGGGTGAGCAGGAACAACACCGCACCGAGCGCGACCATGCCCAGGAAGAGGACCGTGGCCGAGACGCTGAAGGCGCGGCTGGCGAACAGGCGCACATGCAGCAGAGGGTGGGCCAGTCGCAACTGACGGCGCACGAACAGCGCCAGGACGAAGGCGGCGATCGCCAGCATCAGCCAGGGCAGGGGCGTGGTGAGCCCGCTCTTGCCGAGCTGCTTGATACCGGAGGCAAGGGCGAGCATGCCGACGATGGACTGGGCGACGCCGGTCCAGTCCCAGCGTCCGGCGCGCGGCGCGAACGATTCGGGCAGCAGCCAGGCGCCGAGGGCGATGACGGTGATCGCGATGGGGATGTTGAGCAGGAAGGCCGACTGCCACCCGTGGTCCTCGACCAGGAGACCTCCCACGACCGGGCCCAGCGCCATGCCGCCTCCCATGACTGCCGCCCACACCGCGTACGCGAGTGCCCGCTCGCGGGCGTCGGTGAAGACGTGCCGCAGGATCGACAGCGTGGTCGGCATGATCGCGGCACCCCCGACACCGAGCAGTGCGCGGGCGACGATCACGTGCCATGCCTCAGTGGCGGCCACCGCGCCCAGCGAGGCCGCGGCGAACAGCGCGAAGCCGACCAGCAGGAGCCGCTTGTGGCCCCACCGGTCGCCCAGCGCGCCGGCGGTCACCAGTAGTCCGGACAGGGCGAGGGCGTACACATCGATGATCCACAACTGCTCCACGGCGCCGGGCTGAAGATCGGCGACCAGTGAGGGAAAGGCGACGTTGAGGATCGTGGTGTCCATGGCGATCAGCAGCAGGCTGCCGGAGAGGATCGCCAGGACGACCCAGCGGCGCGCGTGCACACGGTCTGCGACCGGGGCCACGGCGGGGCGGGACATTGAGACTCCAGAAGGTTGAGTAAGACGTTCAAGTCTTAAATGAGACATTAATGTATCACTGTCTTTTCTGTTCGGGCAATCAGGACGATGCTCGACGTCCGCATGCGAGCAAGAGGTCACGGCTGCGGCTGCGAGTGCGGTCACGGGTGTGGCCACGTCGAAAGCGCGGCCTGCGCTGCTCGTCGGCGTGGATCACGGAGTGCCCGTACCGCCTCCTCAGGTTTCGGGAGAGGGCGATGCCCCCGGGCAAGATCCGCAGGGCGTCAGGACCGAACCGCCCAGTGCGTCGTCACCACCCCACCGCGCGCGTACCTCCGCGACCGCCACCCGCCCAGGCGGCTGCCCGTGCTTCCGGGACTTGAGCCACGGACCGGGCGCGGAACCGGCCCGGTGGACTGTGGCGGGCCATCCCGGCAGGGCCGTCCTGGTGCGCGAGGGCGGCCGTACCGTAGCGGTCAAGGTTGTACACGACGGTTTGGTGCACAACCCCGAGTTCCGATGGCGATTCGCTCAGGAAGTCGAGTCCGCGCGCAAGGTCGCCGCAGGCTTCCGCCTTCTCCGGGAGCGAGTCAGTCCTGCTCACGTGAGCGAGTTGCTGGAGATCCAGTGCGTCCTGTCCTCCCCTTTCCTGTCCGGCCCGTGCTCCTGTCAGTGGCCCGGCCTACTGTAGGGACGGCAGTGGATCCATGATGATGAAGACCATGAACAGGAGTTCCCTTGACGACTCTGCCCGATCGGCCGAATACCGCGCTGCTCGTCATCGACGTCCAGAACGGGGTGGTGGCAGGCGCCCATGAGCGCGAGGGTGTGATCGCGAACATCAACACCCTGGTGCGCAAGGCACGTGTCGAGGGCGTGCCCGTCATCTGGGTGCAGCATTCCGACGACGATCTCGAGCGAGACAGCGAGCCCTGGCAGTACGTGCCGGAACTGGTGCGCCGGGATGCGGAGCCTCTCATACACAAGCTCTACGGCGACTCGTTCGAGGAAACCGCCTTGGAGGCGCTGCTCGCCGAGCGCGGGGTGGGCCGACTGATCGTGACGGGCGCCCAGAGCGACGCGTGCATCCGCTCGACGCTTCACGGGGCCTTCGTCCGCGGTTACGACGTGACACTGGTCGGCGACGCACATACGACGCAGGACCTCACGGCGTACGGCGCTCCGGCCCCGGCCCAGGTGATTGCGCACACCAATCTGTACTGGCAGTGGCAGAGCGCACCCGGACGCCACGCGGGGACTGTCGATACAGCGAAGGTGACGTTCACCGCGGACGCAGGCTGAGCCGTCACGGATCAGAGGGCCCCTGTTCTCGCCCGGGGCAACGTGGTGTTGCGTACGGGCGCGATGGGTAGCCGGTCAGCCGGGGTAGGCGGCAGTGTGGGGGTGTCGGTCGCTTGGGCGGTGGCCCAGGGGGCGCGAAGACGCAGGCCTCCTCGGGTCTCCGGAGCGCGCAGCGGCCAGGTGCGGGCCGTCTCCCGCGAGGGGGTGGGTGGCGAGCCGGCGGGCGAGAGCCCCTGGCGATGCCGACGGAGTTCGGGGAGTCGCCTATAGGCTCTACTTCGTGGCTACCGATGCGTTTGTGCCCTGCGATGTCGTCCGTTACGTTACTGAGATCTCGGCCGCCCTCGCCGGAGTCCGCCCCGACCTGGTCGGCGTCTACTTGCACGGCTCGGCTGTGCTCGGGGGGTTCCACGCCGCCCGCAGCGATGTGGACGTGGTGGCCGTCATCGCAGAGCCGGGCACCAAGGCCGACCAGCAGGCCATGGGCGAGGCGGTGGTGGAAGTCGCGGCGCGGTGTCCCGGTACGGGGCTGGAGATGAGCGTCATCACCGAGGCGACCGCGGCCAGCCTCGACTCCTGTCCGTTCGAGGTTCACATCCGCACCAACGCGACCGAGACGGTCGTGATCCCCGGGGCAGGCCATGCCGGTGACACAGACCTGGTCCTGCACAGCGTTGTGTGCCGTGAGCACGCGCTCGCCGTCTGCGGTCCACCGGCCTCCGCGGTCTTCGGCCCGGTTCCCGCCGACAGAGTGGGCGCCGCGATGGTCAGTGAGCTGCGATGGGCGCTGGACCATGCGACCGCAACGTATGCGGTGCTCAATGCCTGCCGCGCGCTGCGCTTCGCCGATGACGGGCAGCTGTGTTCCAAGCTCGATGGCGGCCGTTGGTATTTGTCCCGCCATGGTGACAACGCGGTCGTCACGGCCGCCCTCGCTCACCAACGAGACGGACATACGGGACCGGCGACACCCGCCGCCACCGCATTTGTGGCAGCAGCATGTGATCGCCTGGGCCTCCCTGGCCCGGTCCCGGGCCCTTCACGGTAGCTGCTGGCGGCCACCACGTGGTGGCGAACGGACCTGAGAGCTGTCCAGAACATGCAGGGCATCGGGGCATCACCCGAACAGGAACAGCTCCTCCGCACCTACGCGGAACAGGGCGTCGCGTTGGTGCCGTTCTGCTCGATCGCGGGCACCGGTCGTACCAGCGGTGCGACCGAAGACGACCACAGCACGCTGCACGCCATCGCCGGCGCCCGCGGAGTGAGCGCGGCGCAGATCCGACTCGCATGGACCCTGTACCAAGCCCCCACGTCCTGGCCATCCCCAGTACCGGGAACCCCGACCGCCTCACCCAGAACGTAGCCTTCGGAGCCTGTGCCTGTCGGAGACCGAACTCACTGCCCTGAATGCCGTTCCAGTACGCCAAGGATTCGGACACCGGCCACCCGAGCCCAGAAGCCCGGCGTTCTGACAAGCACCCAGCTCGATGCGGTGGAGGGCATGGAAACGGGCCAGGTTCCCTTGCGAGTGTGCACCTTCGTCCGGACTCCTGGCCGATGGGGGTGGACAGTCCTGCCGGATTCCCTCAATTTCCGGGACCGGCAGCACCTGCCGGACCGATGGAGAAACTTGCGCCGGGCGCTGCGTAGTCGACGGGACCGGCGAAGCGGTCCGAGGCGCGGGCGACCGCCTGCTGCGGGGTAAGGAAACGACCGACGTGGGTGACGATCAACCGACCGGCTCCGGCGCCGCTCGCCGTGTTTCCGGTGTCCTCGGGCGTGTGGTGCACCTGGTCACCATCGGCCGGCACCTGGGCGCTTTCAGCCTCGCACAGCAACACATCACACCCTTGGGCCAGTTGTGTGAGGTTCGCACACGGTGCGGTGTCGCCGGAATAGACCAGTGAGCGGTCCTCGGCGTCGATGCGTACGGCGAAGGCAGGGATGCCGTGCTCCACTGCCCGGCTGGTCAGCTTGAGTGCGCCGATCTGCGCCTGGTGGCCGTCATACAGCTCATGGACGCCGAAGGCGGATTCGACGGGGCTGCGCGTCGCGGTGTTGGTGAGGAAGCCGGCCAGTCGGTCAGCGATGCCCGGCGGCCCGTACAGGGGAATCGGCGCGGCGAGTTGAATGTCCGCGAAGAGTGCCGCGTAGTAGGCGGTCAACAGGTCCGCGCTGTGATCGGCATGAAGGTGCGAGATCCAGATCGCGTCCAGCTCGTCGAGACGGGCATGGCGCTGAAGCTGTGCCAGTGTTCCGCTGCCCGCATCCACCCAGACCCGGGTGCTGCCGCTGGAAGCCAGGTAGCCGGAACACGGGTTGTCCACGCTCGCATACGGCGTCGCGGACCCCAGGACGGTGAGATGGAGAAGATCGCTGGCCACCCGCGGAGTCTATAGACCTTGATCCGTAGCAACCGGCAGGCCCTTCACGCCGCGGCCTGCGTTCACCGTCTCATCGTCAGCGCACACAACTCACGATGATGCTCACCGATGGCCGCACCGCGTAGACGTCCGCTGTCAGTCCCGGACGAGACAGAACGGGTGTCCTGCCGGATCCGCGAAGATGCGCCAACTCCGCTTTCCGTCACCCTCGTCGAGCAGCGTCCCGCCGCGATTGAGGACGTCCTCCTGGGCTCGGTCCAGGTCCTCGACCGCCAGGTCAAGATGGAACTGCTGGGGATGATCGGAGTCGGGCCACCGAGGCGGCCGATAGTCTTCCGCGCGCTGGAAGGCCAGGACGAACACACCGTCGGTGTGGAGCGTTGCCCAGCCCTCGCCGAGCGACCACCGTGGATCAGGCTGGTGCAACACGCCGTCGAGAAGCGACTGGTAGAACCGGGACAGCTCACCGACATCAGTACAGTCCAGCACCACTCACTGCAGCTTGGCAATCACGAACGGCAGCCTCTCACGATGGCTGATCAAGATCCACAGCTTGAGTGCGGGCAGGTGTTCAGCGGCGCGAGAACAAGCATCGGCCGACGCCTCGCCAGTCCGGCTCGGACGCGGCGAAGGGCTTCATGGGGGAAGCACGACGACATCGAAGCCGCGGAACGCCGGACGTGCGGGGTGCCCCCCGTCTTTGTGCCTGAGTCGTCCGCCGAGTCTCGCCGACGATTCGGAGCCGAGGGAGGGCGTGCACGGGTCCTCGCGCAGTGGCGAACGCGGGCTCGGCGTTCTTCGTGAGCCAGTCGGCGTCCCGTCCGGGTCGGCTCGGGAACCGTTCTCCCGCATCCTGCGTGACCAGTTGACGTGTGGTCGGCTGATTGAGGGGATCGAATGCGAGTACGGACGATGGCGAGCGTCGCGGTATCGGCCTGTGTGGCGCTGGTGGCCTGCGCGTGCGGTCCTGAGAAGACGAAGGCGGGCACGGAAGGGAAGCCCTCGCAGTCGTCCCCGTCCACGCGGGCGGACGAGACATCGGCCACGCCGTCGGCGCCCGCTCGGACAAAGAAGCCGTCGGTCGGGCCGACGGGCGACCGGCCCGCGCCCAGGACGCAGGCCGGCGCGATCCAGCGGTACGAGCAGTACCTCCACGCCCTGGGCCGTGAGGACATCGACACGGTATGTGAAGTGGCCGGGCCCGGCGCGAAGAAGGCACAGGACGAGGGGCTCGGCCCGTGCACATCGACATACGCCGTCGTGTTCCAGATGATCTCTCCCGTGCAGAAGAAGGCCCTGCAGACCGCCACGGTCGACCCACAGCGCATCATTGTGCGCACACCCGACAAGATCGACATGCCGGCCGAGGCAGTCAGGGCCTCCGTCACCTTTTCCGAGAGTGAACTCGGCAACTCCACCCTGGAGTATCTGAAGAACGACTGGTATATCACCGACTGAATCGCGCCGTCGGCCTTCTCTGCCCCCGTGTCCGGCCGCGCCCGACGCATCCCGGGGCGGCCGCGGCCGCCGACGACCGGGAGACTGATGGCCGCTGATCACCGTTCTCCAGACAGCCGCCTGCGGAGTGCCCACCTCGGTAGCGGCGGTGGCGGCGAGGGTGATTGGGGCCGCGGTCTCTCCTGATGCACCGAGGCTGTCATCGCCGCCCGGTTCGGGCTTACCGGATAGACGACGGTGGTCATACCCACCCCGCCAGCTGCGGGTCTGCGGTGATACTCGATCAGCCGGTCGGTGACCAGCGCTTTCGGAGTGGCACCCTCGAATGTTGCTGCTTTGACAATGCGGTTGCGCAAAGTCAGGGGGCCGAGCTTCGCCGGGGCGAGGACATCGGGGACATCACGGGGCGCCGATGTGACCATCAGTCAGACATCCTCGCGCAGTACGACGGGACGGATCCCACATCAGCTGCGCAGCGACGGCATATCAGTTCGAGTCGTTCGGGGCTCGGGCTGTCGAAGTGTGGGGCTGGTCCGTGCCGCTCCGGGCAGTCGCGTCCTGCAGAACAGCACAGTCTCCCTGCACCTCCAATCGCGTGTGGAAAATGCACACCCACCCTTCGGCGGATGGCTGTGTTCTGCCTTGGGGCATCACCAGCTCGGCTCCCGCCAGGTCAGGCCGAGAGTGCTTGGTCTGCCCCCGTTCATCGGAATCGGAATGCGCCGACGCCGACGCCGACGCGACGCCGACGCCGGCGCCGGAGCAAGGGCCTCACCGATCTCACCGATCTCGCCGTGAGAGCCGGTGGTCGCCGATCACCTGCAGGCATGGCCCCACTGAAACTGAAGCGGCATCCCACGCTCCGAGCTGTCGTGACGCTTTGGCGTCACACCTCCCTCACGCTGACGGCAGTCCGGTGATGACGGGGCGCCTCGATCTCGTCGATCAGCGCGATCGCCAGGTCCGCGTACGCAATCCGACTGGCCGGGTCACCATGCTGAGCGATCTGGTACCGGCCGGTGCGCGTGCCCGCATGGTCGAAGTCACCCGCCGGGGCCAGATACAGCCAGTCCAGATCGCACCCCCGTAGTTCGTCGAGGCCTGCCGCGTGGCCGAGGGAGAAGGAGCGGTACTCGTTCGGGTAGCCGGGCTCGTCCATCAATGGGGAACCGGATGCACCGGGCATGACCGATGCGAGCCCGACCACCACGAGGCGGTGCACACCCACGTTGGCCAGGCCGGTGGTCAGGGCTCGGGACGACGAGGTGAAGAACTCGTGTGGCGGCACGGACAGGTCCGCGGCGGCACTGACGGCGGCGTCATGGCCGGCGGCCACATGCTCGATGCTCGCCGTGTCCGTGACATCCCCCGCCACGACCCGCACATCTGTCAGGTCGTTGTGGCCCGCAGGTTCGCGTACCACCGCGGTGACTTGATGTCCGCGTCGGCGCGCCTCTGCCACAACCTGCCGCCCGGCCCGCCCTCCTGCCCCGAAAACCACGATGTTCACGACGAGCCGCCTCTCACCAGGGCCGGAGCTCGTGCGCCCGGCCAGTCCCCGGACGCTACCGAAGCCCTCGGTTACCACGGGGATACTGGCTAGGGTGAGGCCATGAGGGAACCGTTGCCCGCCGACATGTTCGACGAACTGTGCCCGTCCTCACTCAATCCGATCCGATTCGGCGACAAATGGGCGGCGCTCATCATCCGCTGTCTAGAGCACGGGCCGCGCCGGTTCTCCGAGCTGCGCGTGCCACTGAGCCGCGTCACCCCCAAGGTCCTGACCCAGTCGTTGCGGTCGCTGGAACGAGATGGTCTGGTCAAGCGCACCGTCTACGCCGAGGCCACCCCGCATGTCGAGTACGAACTGACGCCGCTGGGCCGCAGCATGCTCCAACCGATAGCGGTAGCTTGCGCCTGGATGGAGAAGCATTGGGACGAGCTGCTCGACGCCCGGGAGTCGTACGAAGCCACCACTCGCCTGACCGCACCGGATAGTTAGGGCCTTGTCAGGTGGTGACGCATCACCTGCAGCAAGGGGAGCCGACTCGCCGTGGCAGAAATCGAGGTCACCTACGACAAGACCGCTTACGCAGCGTACGTGTACTTCACCGATCCGCAGGACGCGTGAACTCCGCACAGATGCCGCGGCCGCCGTTCCTACCCGCCCGGCGAAGGACCCGGACCTGGCGAGACCATAGAGCAGGCCCTACTCTGCGGGGTCCGCGAGGTACTGGGCATCAGAAGAACGCACCCCGACCGGTAGTCCAGGAGCCCCTCCTCATGTGGCCGCGCTGATGCCTTCCCGTAGTGCTGGATGCGTGCCCGGGGGTGGGCAGGCGTGGCGGCTGGGGGCTGTTGGATCCCTCACCGCGCCTACCGCTAGAGTGCGATGCTTGTTCGATTCGCCGCGAGGCGGACGGGGAGGGGGAGAGGTTTTGAGCGCACAACTGAGAGAAACCGCCAGTGAGTTGGCGGATATCTTGTGGCGGGAACACACTGTCTACCGGGAGCGGTCCGGCGGCGTGGTCATCCGGGGTGAGCATGTACGGCGGTGGATCAGCCTCGCTCCGGCCGGCGGCCGGGACGAGATCCTCGTACGCGCGGGGCGCATTCTGGACGGCGGCACTACCGCTCCGGCGCGTTCGGAGGCCGTGGTGCCCCTCTCCGCCGGTACAGGCGTGCTCGCCGCGACCTGCCGTCGCCTGCTCGCCGAGGCGGCGGCCGATGCGGCGCCGGTCCCGCCGGGACGAGAGCCTGGGCGCTCCAAACGCTCCGGGAAGGCCGCGCGGCCCAAAGGCAGCGGGAAGCACACCAGTTTCGGTTCATGGGTGGTCCTCGCCTGTGTCGCCGGTGTTGTTGCCCTGTACGTCTACGTCACCGCGCTGCACGGATAGCAACTGCTTCTCGGCTCCATCCAGGACTCGGCTCATGACGCCCTCCCGTACGAGTCCCTGCAGTCGTGAGCGCCGCACTCGCGGAGGCGGCCCGGGGCCGGCCCGGAGAACCACGGTGATCGTCGACCTGCACCAGCTGATCGTGATGTCCCGATGGCAGGTTGCCGTCGAGGATGACGAACGCCGTATTTCGGGTAGGTGTGCCACGCGCGGTCGTGCACTCACCCGGCACCGGCTGACGTCCGCAAGGGGCGTGGTTCGCTCGCACGTTCTGTACGACGTCACCGCCATGCCGGGAGACGGCCAGGAGCACTGGTTCTGCCACGCCGGCATCGCGTCCTGCGGCGGCGGTGACCTCGGCAACCCAGATGGCAGTGCCGAGCGACCAGGTCGGCAAGGAGCAATGAATCGAGGCCGCGTTCTGCCTGCGACATCGATGACTCTGCGCCACTGGGGCTTGTTCCGGTTCTCTCCTGTCTTGCGGACGTCGGTGCGGCGGTAGCCGGCGCCCTTGCTGCGCGGCATCTCGGAGGCCACGCGGGCCGATGGCGCGGCAACGCTGAGAACATTGCCACAGCGAAGGCCACAGGTAGAAGTGGTGTGCGCCAGGGGCACGCCGGAGATGGAGAGGCAGTTGACCGTTGATGTCCCGCTGATCATTCACGGTGTTCAGGGGAGTAACTCTTCTCACTTGGTCAGATCACCCGATCGGTGGGAATTCGTGGTCCGCCGACTTCATGCCGGATTGGTCGCTCAGCCTGTGATTTGGCCCCGTGGCGGCCGGTATTCGGGGGCCGCCGAACAGCAGCACCAATGTCGGCTCAGTCCTGATTTCCTGCTGGGCATGGTGCTTCGCGCTGGTCTCAAGGCGAGTTTCCCGGTCAGCGAGGCCGCGTGACGCGTACGGTGGGCTCGACGAACACGCCCCGCCCGTAATGACGGGAAAGCGCAGGCGGCAGGGACATGCACAGGAGGAAGAGCGGGATGACGCAGGCCGCGGCGAGCGAGTTGGACGATCGGGTCCTGGGACGCAGGTGGATCGTGCGCCTGGACCCCGCCGGGCGAGGCAGTACGGGAGTGCGCATCTCGTGCAGCCGCCCAGCCTGCCCTGAGCAACGCCTGCCGACCGCGGCCGCCGGTCGTGCGGCCGCGGTCGCCCACCTCAAGGCCCACCTGAAGGCCGCTGCGCCGCCTCGGGCCCAGGCGTACTGCGCGTGCAGGGCGGAGAGTTGCCACGCCCATATTCGCCCCGCCGACCGGCAGACGCGTTCCCAGCCCTGGCGGTGCGGCGGGGCGGCGGTCCTCGCCGTTGTCACCGACCGGGAGGGCCGTTGGTGGCAGGCCATGGAGTGCTGTTCACGCTGCGCGGCCGCCACCCCTGGCGCGACGGTCGTCTCCACCGCCCCCGCCGTATCCGGCCCGGCGGCCGGCCCCCCGGCTACTGCCGGACCTCCCTCAGCCGTTCCTGCCGGCGTTCCGCAGTTCTCAGACCATTGCTCACCTACGGGCGGCATGCCCCCGGTTCCTGCCGCCCGCCCCGCTGCTGCCGCCCGCCCCGTCCCTGCGGGGCGAAACCGCGTAAACAGGCAGATGATCGCGCAGCGCCTCATCCCGCACGGTCTGCGGCCCGTTGTCCTGCGCGACGAGCTTGTCGAACTCGGGGACATGTTCCGTGCCTACCAGCAGCGCACCGAACCCGACCTGGGGCTCCTCGCCGACCTCCATGAACGCAAGGCACGCGCCTTCATGGCCTGGGCCGATGTCACCGACGACATCAATTTGCGGCTTGAGGCACGGCGCGCCGAACAGGCCGCTGTCGCCGCTCGCTTCCAGCAGTTGCAGCGCACCGGACACAGCGCGGACGGTGACGGGCCGACGGTGGCCCGCCTGCTGGCCGTGCCGACGCAGTGGGAACACGCACGTTCTGTCCTCGCGCACGTGGCCGACCACAGCCCGCTTCCCGGCCCGGAGGCACGGCTGCTGGCGGTGATGCTGACCCTGCGCACCGCGCACGCCGGTACCGGCAATCTCGTCGGGCAGGATCTCACGACGCTGGGGCTGACCGATCCGGAGGGCCTGGTCGGGGAGCTGACCTGCTGCGGCTGGCTGGGCATCCCCGGTACCACCAGTGACCTGCTCGCCTCCCGGCCGGAGAACCCCACTACCGTCACTGTGCCCTCCTTGGTGCCCCATGCGGACGGTTCCGGACCGTTCACGTTCGGCAAGAAGATGAGGCCCAAGCTCAGCGGTTGGGCCCAGAGAGTCGTCGCGGACAAGAAACTCCGCAAGGCCAAGGCCCCTGCGGCCGTCCGCCTGCTGGCGATGACGTTGGCAACCCGGACCAGCATCGATGGGCGACTCGGTCCCGGCGGTCGGGGCATCGCTCTGGAGTCTCTCGCAGCCTGGGTCCCGGTGGATCCCGAAGAGCTGCAACGCCTGGTCGACCAGTTGACCGCAGCGGACTGGCTCACTGAAGCCAACCTCACCGACAGCCTGTTCACCGGTCAGTTGAGCGAACGCGTCCTCCCGCTCACCTGCCCTCTTCTCTAGCCGCACTGCCCCGGACCGGACCGGACCGGCTGGCACCGAACCCGTTCGAGCGAAGCGGCGATGCCCCCCGGACTGGGCAACGGCTGCCCAGATTGTTCTGTCGGGTCACCACCAGGGCGACCGGGATGCCCAGGTCCAGTGCGGTGATGCCTGGCCGGCGTGGCAAGGCACTCGGCCTTGTCGACCGTCCGGCAGAGGCGGGCCGTCGTCGTACTGCAACACACTCCGCTGATCGATGTAGGGCACCCGCGGCGATCCCACGCCCAGCGCCCTCCGCTCATGAGGCGGCTGCGGATACTCCCCCCGCGGGATCTGGCCCGTCATGCGCCACATTGAGGACGAGCGGCGGTCTCCGGCAGTGAGTCACACCGGGTCCGTGGGGCCGGCTTCGTAATCGTCGGCCTTGTCACTACGAGTTGTAGTACAGCCGGAGGAACTCCTCCATCGCCGCGTCGACGCCGACGCGGTCACCGGTGGCGAGCAGGTCGAGCAGCAGACCGCGGACGGTGGCGAGCCCCAGCCTGGCGCGACTCCGGGCCATGGCAGGGTCCGCACCTGCGGCAACCTCCGCGGCCATGAGTGGCTCGAGCCAGTTGTTCACGAGCCCTTCGAGGACCGGGGCGGCTTCGGGGCGGCCCCGCAGCGCGTGCCCGTAGATCTCGAAGAAGAGCCGCTCCTGACCGGCCAGTCGGGGGTCCGTCAGCTGCTTCCAGAGGAGCCTCGCAGCATCGGAGGGCGAGAGACCGGGTTCCAGGCGAAACCGGCACAGCAGGTCAAGCTGGCGCTGCTCCGACGTCCGGACGATTTCGACGAGCAGCTGTTCCTTGGAGCCGAAATAGTGGATCAGCATGCGGTGGCTGACGCCGATCGCGGCACCCAGACCGCGCAGGCTCAGATCCGCGAAGCCGTGTGCTGCGACGTAGTCGACGGCCGCGTTCATCAGTTGAGAGCGCCGGTCCCCGTCCTTGTCGGGCGCTGCCTTGTCCTCAGGATGCGAACCGTCCGTATTCACCACGTTGCGAGTGTACCAATTGGTACATGGCCTATGTACCGTGTGGTACATGAAGCCTGTCACCGTGTCGATCGACGTACCGCAGACGCCCGAGCAGGTCTACGGCTTCCTCGATGTCATGGCTCACCACGAGCGATTCACTGACCATTACCTGGCCGATTGGCGCTACAGCGGCCCCGGTCGCGGCATCGGATCGTGCGCCACGGTCACAGCCGCGCTGGGCGGCACGAAGACCCACGTCACCATCGAGGTCGTCGAGGCCGACCCGCCTCGGCGCGTCGTCGAACGGAACGTCAGTGCGGCTGGCCGGCGCCTGGCGCGTGGCACCTACACCATCGAATCGCTGCGAACAGGCGGAAGCCATGTGTCGTTCACGTACGCCTGGGCACGCGCCCCGCTCGCCGACTGCCTGCTGGCGCCCGTCGTCCGGGCCACCATGCGGCGCGCCAACCGTACGGTCATGCGACGCCTGGCCATTGAGTTGGATCGCCACGTGTCCACTGCCGGATCCTGAGCCGGTGCTTTTCGGCTTGTCTGCCCGGTGCAGGACCCGAGGGCCAGGTCCCTGCCCGAATCCGGGGCCGGACTACCAAGCCGGTGCCTGTTCGTAGGCGGATCCACATCCTTGGTTCTTGGCGCAGCAAGCCGCGTGGCATATGGGTCGTTCCCGCCCAGGCGATACCGGCCCGTGGCCCGCCTTCCAAGAAGTTGACTGTCTGCTACGTCTCGGGGTGCCGGTTGTGTATCGCCTGGAAAGAGGCGTCCTTATTACGGCGTGAGAAGTGTGGGGGCGTGGTCGCGGGCGGCTGGACAGCCGAGTCGGGTGAGGTTCGGCCCGGCTCGGCGGGGCGCAGGCACTGCGGGCACTGGAGACACCACGCTGAACCCGGGCCTGCCTGCCCTGCCCCTCAGGCCGTCGGGCGGGAGAGTTGCAGCGCCGCGGCGTTCCGTTCCCAGCCGGACCACAACGTGGCATCCGTGCAGTAGCCGCAGTCCGGGCCGAAGAACATCCGGCCGGCTGCTTCATCGCCCATCAGCCAATAGCGGAACCAGGCGGTGGCGGGGGCACGGAAGTTCCCGCCGTCGCCGATCGAGTCGAGATGGCCGGCGCCGCACCGCGCCCGTGCCGTTGCCCCAGATGATCACCGGATGGGATTCGCCGGACTGCCCCAGATTCTGCGGCCGGTAGAAGGCGTGCACGATCCCGATCTCCACACTCACGGCGTACGGACCCGGTGCACCCCAGTCAGTTCCGACGGACGGGACACTCGCCGCGGCTGCTGAAACCACCGACGGCGACCGAGCCGCGTCACTCGCCCCGACGGCGCCTGCGGACACCCCGGGTGCCGCACCTACCATCAACACGGCGGCGGCCAGAAGCCCGCCAATCGTAAGCCGTCTTCTCTTGCCGGACATGGCAACTCCTTCACGCATACGGCATGTTGCGCGTCCTCGCATCGTGACCAGAGCCATGATGGGATCTCGTCTTCCTCCTGTCTGTCCGCAGACGCCCAGTTGTCGCGCCGGATTCCTGGGCGTCTGCACAACGCCGCCGCACGTGATTCAGGGGCGGGGGTTGCTCCGACCGGCCGGCACCAGTGGCCGTGGCCGCAGCGCCCGCGGCACTCGTGCTTGTGCTCGGGGCTACTCAGAAGTTGTCCCATCCGGTGGGTCGGCTGCAGCGGATGACGGTGCAGGCGATGGTGGTGAGGAAGTGTTCGGCAGCTTGCGCGTGATCGGATACGGTGCGCAGCCATGGGCGAACTGATATTGATCAGGCATGGCCGGACCGCATGGAGCCTGTCGGGCCAACACGTCGGCCGCACCGAATCGGGCCTTGACCCCTGATCCTGAACACGGGTTATGCGGCTTCGGCCAGCGTAGTTGATGTTGTTCGGAGTGCTTGTTCGTAGGCGATGGGGCTGCG